>DAIRGH010000160.1:0-4251 GCA_036794585.1 Solirubrobacterales bacterium
GCGGCGGCGGCCGCGACCAGCTCAAGGCGCGCGACCGCGCGCGCGACCGCGTCGACGGCGGCGGCGGCATCGATTGGGCCAAGGTAGACGACACGTCGAAGGCACGCGACCGCGTTCGCGGCGTCGAGCACGTCAACTAGGCCCGCCATCGGCGACATATCGCCGGCGCGCTGGCTACGCAGCGATCTAAGTCAGTTTGACTTAGATTTGTGGTAGCCTCGTCAGGTGCAGGCAGATCGCTTCACCGTCAGATCCCAGGAGGCAGTCGCGGCCGCCCAGCGGCTCGCGGTCGAGCATCGCAACCCCGAGGTTGCGCCGCCGCATCTGCTGCTCGCCGTGCTCACCCAGGAGGAGGGGCTCGTGCCCCCGATCCTGCGCAAGCTCTCCGCCGACGTGCCCGGGATCGCAGCGCGCGCCAGCGACGCGGTCGCCGCGCTGCCGGCGATCAGCGGCGTCGAGGAGCCCGAGACCCGCTACGCGCAGAGCTTCATCCGCGTGCTTCAGCGCGCCGAGAAGGAGATGGCCGCGCTCGGCGACGAGTACATCTCGGTCGAGCACATCCTGCTCGCGCTCGCCGACAAGACCTCCGGCGTCGCCGACGTGCTGCCCGACCGCGACTCGCTGATCAAGGCGATCACCGAGGTCCGCGGCCCGCACCGCGTCACGACGCCAAACCCCGAGGACACAGTGCAGGCGCTGGAGAAGTTCGGCCGCGACCTGACCGCCGACGCGCGCTCGGGAAGGCTCGACCCGGTGATCGGGCGCGACGAGGAGATCCGGCGCGTGATCCAGGTGCTCTCGCGGCGGACCAAGAACAACCCGGTGCTGATCGGCGATCCGGGGGTCGGCAAGACGGCGATCGTCGAGGGGCTGGCGCAGCGGATCGTCGCCGGCGACGTTCCCGAGTCGCTGCGCGACCGGCGCGTGATCGGGCTCGACGTCGGCGCCCTGGTCGCCGGCTCGAAGTACCGGGGCGAGTTCGAGGAGCGGCTGAAGGCGGTGCTGAAGGAGGTCCAAGCGGCCGAGGGCCAGATCATCCTCTTCATCGACGAGCTGCACACCATCGTCGGCGCCGGCGCGACCGAGGGAGCGATGGACGCCGCCAACCTGCTCAAGCCGATGCTCGCCCGCGGCGAGCTGCGCTGCATCGGGGCGACCACGCTCGACGAGTACCGCAAGCACATCGAGAAGGACGCGGCGCTGGAGCGGCGCTTTCAGCCGATCTACGTCGGCGAGCCCGACATCAACGACACGATCGCGATCCTGCGCGGGCTGAAGGAGCGCTACGAGGTCCATCACGGCGTGCGGATCACCGACCCGGCGATCGTCGCCGCCGCGACCCTGTCGGCCCGCTACATCGCCGACCGCTTCCTGCCCGACAAGGCGATCGACCTGATCGACGAGGCCGCGTCGCGGCTGAAGATGGAGATCGAGTCCTCGCCGGTCGAGATCGACGAGGTCGACCGCCGCATCCAGCAGCTCGAGATCGAAAAGCAGGCGCTTTCGAAGGAGAAGGACGAGGCGTCGAAGGCGCGCCGCAAGGCGATCGAGGCCGAGCTCGCCGACCTGAACGAGACCGCGAACGAGATGAAGGCGCGCTGGCAGTCCGAGAAGGAGGCGATCGACGCGATCAAGGCCGCCAAGTCCCAGCTCGAGGAGGCTCATCGCGAGGCCGAGCGGGCCGAGCGCGACCAGGACCTCGAGCGGGCCGCCGAGCTTCGCTACGGCACCATCCCGGAGCTCGAGAAGGTGCTGGCCGAGCAGGAGGAGCGCCTGCGCTCGCTGCACGCCGAGGGCGGCTCGCTGCTGACCGAGGAGGTCACCGAAGAGGACATCGCCGAG
The DNA here is from genome assembly GCA_036794585.1 of Solirubrobacterales bacterium. GTDB lineage: Bacteria > Actinomycetota > Thermoleophilia > Solirubrobacterales > 70-9 > WHSW01. Next base: position 1,843 of record DAIRGH010000160.1, read on the forward strand.
GTCGTCGCGCGCTGGACCGGGATTCCGGTCTCGCGGCTGATGGAGGGTGAGGTCGAGAAGCTCGTCCACATGGAGGAGCGGCTACACGAGCGGGTGATCGGCCAGGACGAGGCGGTCGCGGCGGTCGCCAACGCGCTGCGGCGCTCGCGCGCCGGCCTCTCGGACCCGAACCGGCCGATCGGCAGCTTCCTGTTCCTCGGCCCCACTGGAGTCGGCAAGACCGAGCTCGCCCGGGCGCTCGCCGAGTTCATGTTCGACTCCGAGCAGGCGATCGTCCGAATCGACATGTCGGAGTACATGGAGAAGCACTCGGTGGCGCGGCTGATCGGAGCGCCGCCCGGCTACGTGGGCTACGAGGAGGGCGGCCAGCTGACCGAGACGGTCCGCCGCCGTCCCTATGCGGTGGTGCTGCTCGACGAGATCGAGAAGGCCCACCCCGATGTCTTCAACGTGCTGCTGCAGATCATGGACGACGGGCGGCTGACCGACGGCCAGGGCCGGACCATCGACTTCACCAACGCGATCCTGATCATGACCTCGAACGTCGGCTCCGACCGGATCACCGGAGCGCAAATCGACGAGGCCATCAGGGACACAATCGAAGAGGTCCTGGCAACGACCTTCAAGCCGGAGTTCCTCAACCGCATCGACGACGTGGTGATCTTCCACCGGCTCAGCCGCGACGACATCTCGCGGATCGTCGAGCTGCAGGTCGAACAGCTCGCCCGCCGGGTGAAGGAGCGCGGGATCGAGATCGAGCTCACCGACGACGCCCGCACCCTGCTCGGCAACCTCGGCTACGACCCCACCTACGGCGCCCGGCCGCTGAAGCGCGTGATCCAGCGTGAGCTCGTCGACAAGCTCGCGCTCAAGCTGCTCGAGGGCGAGTTCGCCGACGGCGACACCGTCAACGTCGACGTCCGCGACGGCGAGCTGGTCTTCGAGCGCGCCGAAACGCCGGTCGCCGCCGCCGCGTAGCGGACCACCGACCTATTCCTGAGGGAGTGCCGCTTCGAGCGCGGCTTCGCGTGTGGGGAAGGGCTGCATCCGGCGGACGAGCCCGCCGGTGAACGAGTAGAGCTGCGCCCATCGCTGTTCGACCGTCGCGCCGCTCACGCTGCCGATCCCCCGGACCTCGATCACCGCGACGACTTGCTCGCCGCAGTCGATGAGCTCGACCGGATCGATCTGAAAGCCGCTCATGTGAGTGTGGATGTCGGACCACATCTGCACGACCTCGGCGCGGCTGCGGCAAGGTCCGCCGCCGAGCTGTCCAACGTATGCAAGCCACTCGACCTCGGGGTGAAGCTCGCTGGCGGCGGTCTCGAGATCGCCGGCGTTGAACGCCGCGAAGCTGCGCCGGACGATCTCGACGTTCTCCTTCGACATAGCCCTGCCAGTATCTCGCCCGATGCGGGTCGGGATCTGCGCCTACTGGTTCAACCGCGGGCAGGGCGTCGTCGCGCGCCAGATCCGCTCGGCGCTCGACTCACTCGGTCACGAGACCTTCGTGCTCGCGCGGCCGACCAGGGCGGGCAACATCCGGCCCGCGTTCGTCGACCACTCCGGCGTTTGGGATCAGCCGGACGTGACCGACGCGTCGCAATACCGGATCCCGGCCGCGGAGCTGCTCGCCTGGGGTCGCGAGCGCGAGCTCGACGCCTGCCTCTTCGACCAGAACTACGAGTTCGACGCGATCGCCGGCCTGCGCGACGCCGGGATCGCGACCGTGGGGCGCTTCGTCTGGGAGCACTTCTCGCCCGAGCACGTCGAGCCCGCCAAGCGCGCCTTCCACGTCGTCTACTCGATGACCGCCGCCGAGCAGGGGCGCTACGGCGAGATGGGGATCGAGAGCCCGCGCGTTCGCTGGGGCATCCATCCCGAACTGCTCGGCTACGAGCGCGACCGCAAGCCAGAGCGGGCGGAGACGTACTTCTACCCCGCCGGGTTCCTGAGCAAGAGAAAGCCGGTCAAGCAGGTGGTGGACGCGTTTCGGCGCCTCGACGGCGACGATGCCCGTCTGGTCGTCAAGGGCCAGGTCGAGCGCGAGCGCAGGCTGCTCGACCGAGCTGCGGCGCGCGACCCGCGAGTCGAGGTCGTGCTCTCGGATCTGCCGGCCGACGAGCACCTGCGGCTGTTCGCGTCGGCCGATGTCTGCGTCGCGCCCAGCCGCTGGGAGGGGCTCGGCCTTCACCTCTACGAAGCCATGGCGCTGGGCCTGCCGGTGATCGCCAACGACATCCCGCCGGTCAACGAGGTGATCGCCGACGGCGAGAACGGCCTGCTCGTCCGCGGCCGCCGCCGGGGCTACGCGAAGTCGGGGATCCCCGCGCATGTGCCGAGCGTCGCCGGCCTCGCCGAAGCCATGCGCGAGGCGCGCCGGCCGCAGCGGCTCGCCGAGCTTCGCCG
>DAIRGH010000069.1:0-15548 GCA_036794585.1 Solirubrobacterales bacterium
ACCCAGCCCCTGACCTCCTCGCTGTTCGCGCCGGTGCCGGCGGTGGGGGGGTCGCCGGCGGTGGGTCGAGTGATCGCGTCCACCCGCTGCTCCGGCGGCACCACCCAGATCTCCTCGCCCGCGTCCTGGTCGGCCCGCTGGCCACCGAGGGCGACGCAGCGGGTCTCCGCCAGCACCTGGACGTCGAAGATCTCCTCGACGCCGGACTCGAACTCGAGCGTCGCGATGGTGTCGCCGGTCTGGAGGTTGAGGACCCCGACGCCGCACTTGAGCTCGTCGTGGTGTTCGGCGATCGGAGCCCCGCCGAAGATCGCGGTCTCCCGAATTCGCGACAGGCCGACGAAGGCGAGCGGCCCGTGACACGCGAGCCCGCGGGCGTATCCGGGCACGGTCGCGATCGACTCGCGCCGCCCCGTCTGGAGGTCCACCGATTCGAGCGCCCCCAAGCCGGAGTTGAGGACCAGCAGGCGACCCTCGTGCCAGCGCGGCGAGTGGGGCATGGCGAGGCCGGAGGTCACCGCCTCGCCGCTGGCGACGTCGAGCACGCACCCGCTGTCGTTGCGGGCCTCGCGCCAGCCTCCCGGCTGGTCGGTTTGGGCCATCACCGTGACGAACGCCGGCGCCCCATCTCGCATCGCCACCCCGTTGAGGTGGCACCTGTCCTCCGCCGCCAGCCGGCTGACGAACGGCGGTCGCCACCGGGGCACGAAGTTGTACTCCGGGTGGACGTTGGCGAGGCAGGAGAAGAGCGTGTTGACCACCCAGAGCTCCCGTTGCCTGTCCGCGTCACGGCCCCAGGCGACCTCGTGACAGTGGATGCCGCCGGTGACGGTCGCAGAGCGCGCCAGGTAACAGCGATCGAAGCGCCCCGGGGGAGGGAGGTCGCGGGCAATTCGTGAGTTGTCTGCCAGAAACCAGATCTGGCCCTTGGTGCCGATCGCCACGGACTCGGGGTCCGCCGCCACCCCCATCGCCTGGTCGAACGTGTGGAAGGAGAAGTGAAGGCCGCTCTCGCCGCTGCCGATCGCGACCAGCTTTCCCGCCTGATAGGTCGAGACCAGCAGCGAGCACCGTGCCTGGCGGAGGACATCGGGGAACGAAGCGCTATGGCGGTAACGCACCTCGCGCCAGCCCTCGGGGGCGGCCTGATCGTTGCGTTCGTAGGCGCTCTGATCTACGGCGGCTCGTGAGGAGGCGTCGATTTCGCCAGCCTACACGGGCGTTGCGGGGCTTCTGGCTCTCGGAAGGCGCCCAGAATGCCGCTTCGCTAATCTACAACCAGATGGTTGTAGATGAGCTCACCGACGGCCGCATGGACGAGTTATTCCACGCGCTGTCCGATGCCACCCGCCGCGACATCCTGCGCCGCTGCGCAGGGGCCGAGCCATCGGTGTCGCGACTGGCGGCGGCCTATCCGATGAGCTTCGCGGCGGTGCAGAAGCACGTCGCGGTGCTCGAGCGCAGCGGCCTGGTTACCAAGCAGCGCCGCGGGCGCGAGCAGCTCGTGCGCACGGACGTCGGTGCCGTCAGCCGAGCGCGACAGGCCCTCGACGAGCTCGAGACGACCTGGCGCGGGCGAGTGGAGCGGATGTCTGATCTGCTCCAGGCAACGAAGGGAGAACGTGGATGAGCGTTACGAGCGTCGACAAGGACTTCGACAGCCTGACCATCACGCTGGTCGCCGATTTCGATACGCCGGTCGAGCGCGTTTGGGATCTGTGGGCAGACCCGCGGAAGCTGGAGCGCTGGTGGGGCCCGCCGGGCTACCCCGCGACGTTCGAAAAGCACGACCTGTCGCCCGGCGGCGAGGTCACCTACTTCATGACCGGTCCGGAGGGCGACAGGCACCACGGCCTGTGGCGGGTCACGTCGGTCGACCCGCCGGCCTCGCTCGAGTTCGCCGATGCCTTTGCCGACGAGAACGGCAACGTGAAGGACGACATGCCGGGCAGCACGATCACCGTGCGGTTCACCGAGCTCGACGGCGGCACCCGCATGGAGCTTCGCTCCGCGCACGAGACCAAGGAGCAGATGCAGGAGCTGATCGACATGGGCGCGCTCGAGGGCCTGCAGCAGTCGGTCGGTCAGATGGACGCCCTGCTCGCCGAGTGACATGTCGGCAACCGTTCTCTACATGTCCATGTCCCTCGACGGGTTCATCGCCGGGCCCAATGAGACACCCGATAACGGCCTCGGCGACGGCGGCCACCGGCTGCATGAGTGGGCCTTGACGGATACCGACGCCGACCACACGGGACGCTCCAGCCGTCCGGCGGGCGTCAACGGCGAGGTATTCGACGAGTTCATGACCACTGGGGCGATCGTCGCCGGCCGGGGGACCTTCGAGCCGGCCGGCGGCTGGGGCGGTGACCACCACGACGGCGTGCCGATCTTCATCCTCACCCGCCGCGACCCCACCGATTTGAGGCAGTGGCCGCTGGTCACCTACGTGAACGACGTCACGACTGCGATGACTCAAGCCAAGGAGGCCGCGGGCTCAAAGAACGTGGGGGTCCAGGGCGCCGGTACCGCGCAGCTCGCACTTGCGGCCGGCGTCCTCGACGAGATCGAGCTCCATGTCATCCCGGTGCTCTTCGGCCAAGGGCGCCGCCTGTTCGAGGGCCTCGCCCCCGAGCAGATCGAGCTCGAGCGCACCCGGATCCTCCAGGGCGAGGGCGGCGTCACCCACATGCGCTACCGGGTCCAGCGCTGAGGTCAGCGTTCCTCCGCGGTCCGGGCGCGATCGCCAGGGCGTAGAGTCCTGGCGATGGAGAGCGCGGCGCAGGATGGGCAGCTCGTCCAGCTCGAAAACGTCCGCAAGAGCTTCGGCGACAACCTCGTCCTCGACGACGTCGATCTCGAGATCGGCCGTGGTGAGGCGGTGGTGATCGCCGGCCCTTCGGGTTCGGGCAAGTCGACGATGCTGCGCTGCATCAACGGCCTCGAGCCGATCGACTCCGGCACGGTCCGGTTCGACGGGCGCACGGTCGAGACCTCAGGACGCGAGATCTACGCGATCCGCGCTCAGATCGGCATGGTCTTCCAGCAGTTCAACCTGTTCCCGCACATGACGGTGCTCGACAACGTCACCCTGGCGCCGCTGGAGGTCGAGGGGGCCTCGAACGAGGAGGGCCGAAAGCGGGCGCTGGCGCTGCTCGAGCGGGTCGGGATTCCCGAGAAGGCTGACGACTACCCGGCCGATCTCTCCGGAGGCCAGCAGCAACGCGTGGCGATCGCGCGGGCGCTTGCGGTTGAGCCGAAGCTGATGCTCTTCGACGAGCCGACCTCGGCGCTCGACCCGGAGATGATCCGCGAGGTGCTCGACGTGATGCGCGATCTCGCCCGCGGCGGGATGACGATGATCGTCGTCACCCACGAGATGGGCTTCGCCCGAGAGGTCTGTGACCGAATCCTCTTCATCGACGGGGGGCGGATCATCGAGCAGGGCACCCCGGACGAGTTCTTCAACAAGACGACGAGCGAACGAGCGAAGGAGTTCGTTGACAAGATCATCCACCACTGATTCGACGGGGGGAGAGATGGAAGAGAGATGAGGACGGCAACGAAATGGCGCTGGATCGCGATCGCCACGCTGGTGCTTGCGGCGCTGACGCTGATCGCCTGCGGCGACGACGATGACGAGGACGGTGGCGGTGAAGCGACCGCGGTCGAGGAGTTCCCCGCCGGCACGACGATGGCGGAGATCCAGGAGGCCGGCGAGCTGAGGATCGGGGTCAAGTACGACGTCCCTCCGTTCGGGCTCAACAACCCGCAGACGGGTGAGGTCGAGGGCTTCGACGTCGATCTCGGCACCTACATCGCCGACAAGCTCGGGGTCGAGGTCACGACCCGCGAGGCGACCTCCGACAACCGGATCCCGCTGCTCGTCGACGACCGGATCGACCTGATCCTGTCGACGATGACGATCACCGAGGAGCGCGATCTCGAGATCGACTTCTCCGAGCCGTACTACGTCGCCAACGGCGACGTGCTCGTGCCCGAGGGCTCCGACATCCAGACGCTCGACGACCTGAACGGTCAGCGGGTCTGTACGGCGCTGGGATCGACCTACGCCGAGACGATCGAGAAGGAGGCCCCTCAGGCCGACCTGCGGCTGGTCGACCTCTATTCGGAGTGCTTCGATCAGATCCAGACCGGGGCAGTGGACGCGGTCTCGACCGACAACGTGATCCTCACCGGGATGGTGATCCAGGATCCGTCGCTGCAGATCCTCGGGCTCGAGTACACGACCGAGCCGTACGGGATCGGGATCCCGGAGGGCGACACCGAGATGAAGGAGTTCGTCGACGAGACCCTTGCCGAGTACATCGAAAGCGGCGCCTGGCAGGAGGCCTACGACGAGTGGGTCGGCCAGCACGTCCCCGAGGACCAGCAGCAGGGACCGCCGGACATCACCCTCGAGGAGGCGCTGAAGCTGTTCCCGCTCGAGTAGTGCGGATCGCCCTCGCCGAGTCGAGGAGAGGAGAGTGAGCGAGCTCTGGGAAGTGCTCCAAGAGCACTTCCCGGAGTTCAGCTCGGGTCTTTGGGTCACCACCCGCCTGGTCGTGGCCGCGTTCCTGATCGCGATGGCGGTCGGGACGGTGGTCGCCGCGATGCGGATCGCGCCGGTGCGCTGGCTCAACCGGCTCGGCGGCATCTACGTCGAGGCGTTCCGGAACGTGCCCCTGCTGGTGCTGCTGTTCATCGCCTTCTCCGGGTTCCCGCGGGCGGGCGTTTCGGTGGGACAGTGGGCAGCCGGCGTCGGTTGCCTCGGGCTGTACACCGCCGCCTACATCGCCGAGGCGCTGCGATCGGGAGTGTTCGCCGTCTCCAAGGGTCAGATCGAGGCGGCGCTCTCGCTCGGGCTCACGTACGCCCGGACGATGCGGTTGATCATCCTGCCGCAGGCGTTCCGGACGGTCATTCCGGCGCTCGGCAGCCTCGTGTTGGCGATGATCAAGAACTCGGCGATCGTCGGCGGGTCGCTGGTCGCCCTCCCCGATCTGCTCAACCGGACCCGGAGGATCGCCTCCGATACGGGCCAGTTCAACGAGGTCTTCTTCTGGGGCGCGTTCGGCTTCCTCCTGCTGACTCTGACCGTAACCGTCGCGATCCGCTACCTCGAGCGCCGCTTTGCGATCAGGCGGTAGCGCGTGGAGTACCTCTTCAACCCCGACAACTGGGAATGGGTGGTCACCGGGAACAACTTCAAGTTCCTGCTCGAGGGCTTCCTGATCAACCTCGAGATCGCCGCGATCGGGATCGTCTTCTCGCTCATCTTCGGCCTCCTGCTGGCCCTGATGCGGATCTCGAACTCGCGGCTGATCAGCGTTCCCGCCGGGATCTGGGTCGACGTCTGGCGCAACATCCCGCTGATCCTGATGATCCTCTACCTCGGCCTGTTCGCCGTCCCCACCTCGTGGGGTAGGGCATGGGCGGACAACGTCCCGGGATGGTTCCCGGAGGCGCTTCAGGACGAGCTCGTCCTCGGCGCGCTCCTCGCGCTGATCCTCTACAACTCCGCGGTCCTCTGCGAGATCATGCGCTCGGGGATCCTCTCCCTCGACCGCGGCCAGCGGGAGGCCGCGGCTTCGCTCGGGCTCACCTACACGCAGCAGATGCGGTTCGTGATCCTTCCGCAGGGCCTGCGGCGGATGGTGCCGGCGACGGTCTCGCAGCTGATCACGCTGAACAAGGACACGACGCTGGTGACGATCCTCGGCATCAACGAGGTCCTCAGCCACGCGAACGCGATCACCGGGGCCGTCTTCTTCGGCGGCGTCCCGGCGCCGATCCTTCAGGTCTACCTGATGGTCGGCTTCCTCTTCATCATCGTCAACTACTCGCTCTCACGCCTCTCACGCCGGCTCGAGATCCGCGAGCGACAGCGCACCGGGACGACGCTGCGCCGCGTTGAGGGGCTCGAAGATCAGGTCGCCCTCGAGACCGACCTGGCGGCCCCGCCTCGTTAGCGCTCGCCGGCTAGGAGTTCTCGGCGGCGAACTGCGCGGGGTCCGGGATCTCGATCGGGCCCTCCTTCGGCTGGCCGATGCGAAGCGCGTTGCCGAATGGGTCGCGGAGGCCGCAGTCGGTGCCGTAGAAGCGCTCGGTCGGCTCCTCGGTGAACTCGACGCCCTTGGCGACCAGCTCCTCGTAGGTCTTGTGGATGTCGTCGACGACGAAGATCCCGACCATGCCCAGAGCGCCCTTGGTCAACAGCTCGCGGATCTGCTCCGCCGTGGCCTCGTCGTGGACCGGTGGCCCGGGCTTCTCCAGCAGGATCTGGCGATCGGGCTCGCCGGGGACGTTGACGGTCAGCCACCGCATGAAGCCGAGGTCGGCGTCGGTGTGCACTTCGAGGCCGAGCTTGCCGACGTAGAAGTCGAGCGCCTGGTCCTGATCGAGGACGTAAACCTGTGAATGCGTGATTTTCTTGAGCATTCGGCGAAGCTAGCTGACGCCTCGCGCCCGCGCTTCTCCGAAACTGCTCGGTCTCGTCCACGCCTTCGCAAAGCAGGCGGGAACGGCGCGCAGATCGGCGGCGCGTTCGCGGTAGGCCGTGGGCGACTCGCCGACGACCTCCTGAAAGAGGCGGCCGAACGTGCCCAGGCTGGTGAAGCCGACCTCGAGGCAGACCTCGGTCACGCTGAGGTCGGTCTCGCGCAGGAGGAACATCGCCCGCTCGACGCGACGACGTTGCAGATAGCGATTCGGGGTCTCGCCGAAGGTGGCGCGAAAGGTGCGAATGAAGTGGGCCTCGGAAACGAACGCGATCCGCGCGAGGGTCGGGATGTCGAGCGGCTTCGCGTAATCGCGGTCCATCGCGTCGCGGGCGCGGAGCATGCGGCGGTTGGAGTCCTCGACTTCCCGGTTGGTAAATGTGAGTTGCGGCAGACCGTCGTCAACTGCCATGGCTCCAGGCTAGTGCTGGAAACTGAGCATGTGACCACTCGGGACGAGAAGAGCGTCATCCCGCTCGAGCTCTTCTTCGACCTCGTCTTCGTCTTCGCGCTCACGCAGGTCACGGCGCTGATGTCGGACGACCCCACGTGGCAGGGGCTGGGGCGGGGCATGCTCGTGCTCGCCGCGCTGTGGTGGGCGTGGGGCGCCTACGCCTGGCTCACGAACGAGATCGACGCCGACGAGGACCTGCCGCGGCTGGCGATGTTCACCGCGATGGCGGCGATGCTGATCGCGGCGCTCGCAGTGCCGGATGCGTTCGGCGACGACGGGGTGATCTTCGGCTGCGCCTACTTCGCGGTCCGCTTGATGCACATCGTGCTCTTCGCCCAGGCGACGCCCCATCTCGAGGTTCACGAAGCAGCCATCCGCCTCGCCCGCACGGCGATCCCCGCGCCGGCGCTGCTGATCGCCGCCGGTTTTCTCGACGGCCCCGCCCAGGCGACGCTCTGGGTCGTCGCGCTCGCGGTTGACTATTTCGGCCCGCTGATCTTCGGCGTCAGCGGCTTTCGAGTGTCCGCGAGCCACTTCGCCGAGCGCTTCGCACTGATCATCCTCATCGCCCTCGGAGAATCGATCGTCGCGATCGGTATCGGCGCCGCCGGCCTCGAGCTCGATCTCGGTCTCTTGGCGGCTGCGACGCTCGGGATCGTGATCGCGTGCGCGCTCTGGTGGGCGTACTTCGACTGGATGGCGATCCACGCCGAGCGGGTCTTCAGCCAGACGCAAGGTGACGACCGGGCGCGCATGGCGCGCGACGCCTTCAGCTACCTGCACCTGCCGATGGTCGCCGGGATCATCCTCGTCGCGCTCGGGATCAAGAAGACGCTGGAGCACGTCAACGAGCCGTTGGGGACGGTGCCCACGGTCGCATTGCTGGGAGGGATCGCGCTCTACCTCGCCGGTCATGTGGCCTTCCGGTTGCGGCTCCACAGCGGCCTCGGCCGCGGCCGGCTGACGGCGTCGATAGCGTCGCTGGCGTTGATCCCGCTTGCCGTCGAGGTCGACGACGCGCTCGCCGCGCTTGCCATCGCCGCGGTCGTGAGTGCCGCCCTGATCGCCTACGAGGTGACCCGCTTCGCGGAGTCGCGGGCGACGCTCCGCGCGCGCTCCGATTGAGAGGCGTCCGCTCAGAACTTCCGGGGCTTGTTCGCATGCCGCTTGGCGCGCGCCGGCACCCACCTGGAGATCCGCGAACGGTGCTCGGCCACCCACCGGTATCCACGGTCGGTGAGCCTGGGGAAGCGCGCGAACATGGCGGCCGGGACACGCCCGCCGGGCAGCAGCCTCAGTAGCGGGGCGAGCGCATCGCCCCCCGAGTGTCGTGCGCCGGTGGGAGACACCAGGTGCCACGACGCCGTGCGCTCGGCCGGCGCCAGATCTGCGAGCAGCTCGTCGGCCTCGGGTCGCTGCAGAGCGAGCGGTCGCAGGCGCCCGGCGCGATCCCAGCGCAGCAGGCCGGCGAGCAGCCAGGTGCAGAAGCCGCAGTCGGCGTCGTACAGCACCACCCACCGCGTCTCTGAAGGCACGGCCGCGTGTGGCTAGGCGTGCGCCGGGGTTGGATTGCCGGCACCCGCCCGCCACTGGCGTTCGATCTCTCGCAACATCCGCGGATAAACAATCAGGTACCGGAACGGCGTGATCGCGGCCATGTAGGCGGTCCCGAGCAGACCGTTGCGCTTCACGAGAACGGCCATTTGACCACCGTAGCCGCCCGCGCCGTCGGGGACCCAGCCGAGGTGCAGGACGCCGTGAACCGTTCGGTTGGCGGTTTCCAGCGCCCACTCGTCGTCGGTCAGGTAAAGGGAGGTGAAGGGGAGCTCGGCCGGTCCCTGGCCGGCCGGGGCGTCGCGCAGATCCGCCGGCAACCGGTCGCGCAACGTCGGAACCCTGGAGCCGAGGCCGGCATCCGATCCGTCCCAGCCGAGCAACTCCCCGACCTTCCAGCGGATCGCGAACAGGGCGCGCACGATGCCGGACGAGGTCTCTGATGGATCCAACGAGGCGAACATCTGCACCAGCCGGGCGAAGTCGTCCGGACCGCCCGGGGTCGGCAGCGCCCACACGTCCTCGACCTGGAAGTCGGGGGCGATCTCGTGGATCCGCCACGGCCGGGAGGTGTGGGCGCTGTTGGCGAGCCTCACTGCCTCAGAGCGCTCCCAGCCATGCCAGTGCCGCGGTGAGGGCGAGCACGGCGGGCCCCGGGTGGCGGACCATGGTGCGAGGCGATCGCATGTAGACGGCGCCCAGCCCGAGCACGACTGCCGCGAAGCCCGTGAACGCCGCGGCGCCGACCAGACCGATCCCCCGAGCAGCATCGCCGTCGAGGACCGAGCCCGAAAGGAAGAGCGCGACTCCGACGGTGAAAAAGGCGACGGTCGTCAGGTGCCACGCGGTGTGGATCATGGCCTTGGTCATCGTCGGGCCACCAAAGGGAGTGGGGGGCAGCGTTTCCGGCGACAGCTTCCTCACGACGAGGGCGTCGCCTGCCGCTCCGTGGATGGCGGCGGCGAGGATGCCTAGCGATCCCGCGGCGATCAGCGCGGCGTTCACGCCGGGCCCTCGGCGATCCGAACGATCCTCATTGATGGAGCTCCATCAGACGACGCAGGTATCATACATACATGCATGTACGTAGTGTTCCGCAACGATCTACGCAGGCGGAGCGGAGCGCCCGCTCGCGGAGCGCGTTGCTCGAATCGGCCGCGCGGGGCCTCTCGCGCTACGGCTACGCAAACCTCGTGCTCGAGGAGGTGGCGCGCGAGGCGGGCTATACCCGCGGGGCGCTGTACCACCAGTTCAAGGACAAGGAGGACCTCGCCCTGGCGGTGATCGACTGGGTGAACGAGAACTGGGGCCGCGAGGTGGGTGAGCCGGCCAGGCAAGAGCCCGATCCGGTCGCCGAGCTGATTGCGCTGGCGCGCGGTCACGCCGTCTTCTGCCGGCGAGACATCGCCCGCGTGGTGATGGCGCTGCGGGTCGAGTTCAGCGGTCAGGATCACCCGGTGGGGCGCGAGATCGAGCGGGTCACGGAGGCCGGCGTCAAGCGCGTCGCCCGCCTGGTCGAGGCGGGGCGCAAGAACGGGTCGATCCCGCCAGGTCCGCCGGCGAGGACGGTCGCGCAGGCCTGCATGGGAGCGCTCGAGGGCACCGTGATCGCGGTCGCCGGGCAGGCGCCTCACGACGAGCTGCTCGCCGCCCGGGCGGTCGCGGGGGTGCTCGGGCTCGACAGTGCGGCGCCGGTCCAGGGCTGAGCTCAGCCCACGTCCAAGCGCCCGTGGGCGCGGAGCTCTGAAACGGCCCAGACCGTCCTGTAGCCGCGCCATTCGAGCCCCGCGGCCGCCGAGTAGCTGGCAAAGTCGACCTTCCAGCCGCCGTCTTGCTGCTGGCCGGCTTCGAGCCGGTCGAGCTCCGCCTCGACGGCGTCCTCGGACAGCAGGTCGCGCAGCGGGCGTCCCGGGGCGGGGGAGATGTCGAGCGGGGTCAGCTCCTCCCCCTCCGATCCGCCCGGAACCGGCAGCGATCCGGATTCGGGGAGCATCGCTCCGAGTCGGGTCAGCTCGGCCGCCGCCTCGGGCCGCTTGCCGTGGATCGCGTCCAGGAACCGAAGCACGAAGTGGAAGGCGATCGCGAACGGCGGCTCGTCGAGGGTGGCGATCTCGGCCAGGCAGTAGTCGGTGGCGTTCGCCAGCCACGGATGGTCTGCGACCGCGGGATCGTGATCGGCGACGCGATGTGCGGCCCCGCAGACGGCGCTGGTGATCCAGAGCGACGGCTGGGAGGGATCGGCGTTGGCCCAGAACGGAGCCGAGCCGGCAGCATCGTCGAACGCGAACGCGAACGGGATCGAGCCGTCGTCGAACGCGACCGAGTCGAGCCAGCCGCACAGGCGCATGGCCATCTCGGAAGTCACCGGAGCCACGTCCTCGAAGACCTCGAACGCGTGCAGCGCCCCGCCCGGCTGGCTGCTGGCGCTGCGCAGGTCGGGTTCGAGCCCGTAGCCGAAGCCGCCATCGGGGTTGGCGTATGCGGACAGCGCCGCGAGCGTCGCCTCGGGTGATCCGTCGCCGAGCAGCAGCTCGAAGCGCCGGCGGTCCAGAAGCCGCGCGTTGGCGCGCATGAATTCAGAGGCCTTGTCGAGGTCGAGCATCGGTTCGCCGAGTTAGGCTAGACGTGGTGACCAGCCTGCCGGCGAACTCGCGATGGCCCCAGCGCGCGGCGCTGGCTCTCGCCGTCGCCGCCGTCGCCGCGGCGGCCATGCTGGCGATGCGCAGCCCGGATCCGGGGCTCGCCGCCGTCGACACCGAGGACATCTCGGTCAAGGTCTCGCTCGACTCCTGCACCGAGCCCGGGCGTGACGGCACCCGCAGCTGCCGGATCGCCGTCGAGTTCGAGCCCGTGGCGGAGGCCGAGGAGTACGAGGCGGCGATCGCGGCGCCCGACGGCACGCACCTTCTGACCGCCGCCGCCGAGCCGAGCGTCAACTCCGAGCCGAGCGTCAACTCGTACGAGGTCCCGTACGTGGGCAACGGCACCTACGTTGTCCGGATCACCGCATACGCGCCCGCCTCCGGCTTGGACTGATGACCGAAACAGACACGTTCGTGATCGTCGGCGGCGGACTGGCCGGCGCCAAGGCGGCCGAGACGCTGCGAAGCGAGGGCTTCGACGGGCGCGTCGTGCTGGTGGGCGACGAGGACGTTCGCCCCTACGAGCGCCCGCCGCTGTCGAAGGAGTTCCTGCGCGGCGAGGCCGAGGGCCCGCCGTTCGTTCACGACGAGGGCTTCTATGCCGAGCAGGAGATCGAGCTGGAGCTCTCCACCCGGGCGGTGGCGATCGACCGCGACGCCGCCGAGGTCGAGCTCGGCGACGGAAGCCGGCTCGGCTACGACAAGCTCCTGCTCAGCACCGGCGCCGAGCCGCGCCGGCTGCCGGTCCCCGGCGCCGACCTCGACGGGATCCTCTACCTGCGCAGCCTTTCCGACTCGGAGGCGATCGGCGAACGGTTCGGGAGCGGCAAGCGCCTGGTCGTCATCGGCGCCGGCTGGATCGGCGCCGAGATCGCGGCCTCCGCCCGCCAGAAGGGCTGTGAGGTGACGATGCTCGAGATGACGTCGGTCCCCCTGGAGCGAGTGCTCGGCCCCGAGGTCGGGGCGATCTACCGCGACCTGCACCAAAGCCATGGGGTCGACTTTCGCCCCGAGACCGCCGCTGAGCGATTCGAGGGCGACGGGGCCGTCGCGCGCGTGGTCACGGGTGACGGAGCCTCGATCGACGCCGACTTCGTGGTCGTCGGGGTCGGTGTCACCCCGCGCACCGAGCTCGCCGAGCGCGCCGGCCTGGAAGTGGACAACGGCGTGTTGACCGACGCCCGCCTTAAGACCAGCGACCCGCGGATCTTCGCCGCCGGCGACCTCGCCAACGCCCACCATCCCTTCTACGACCGGCGGCTTCGGGTAGAGCACTGGGCGAATGCGCTCAACCAGGGGCCGGCCGTCGCGCGCGCGATGCTCGACCAGGACGTCGCCTACGACGAGATCCCGTACTTCTTCTCCGACCAGTACGACGCGGGGATGGAGTACGGCGGCTACGCGACCGAGTGGGACGAGGTCGTCTTCCGCGGCGACCCCGCCGGTGGCGAGTTCATCGCCTTCTGGGTCGCAGACCAGAAGGTCGTCGCCGGGATGAACTTCAACGTCTGGGACGTAAACGAGGCGATCCGGGCGCTGATCCGCTCGCGGGCGACGGTCGACCGAGCCCAGCTCGAGGACCCTGACACGCCGCTCGACGATCTCGGGTAGTTTCGCTCGCGAATTGAACCCGGGGGTATCGAGCTGCCGCCGCTTGGTCAGGCGCGCCGTGCGCAGCGGAGCTGTACTCGGCGCCGCGCTCGTGCTCTGTCCCGGAGCGGCGGCGGCGGCGAAGAAGACGACCCGTTACTCGGTCGCCGGCGGTTGCTACTCGCTGGCGCCGGCGCAGGGCGCAGACGCGCCCGCGGCTCTCTCGCAGCTTCGCTTCCAGGCGACCGATCTCGGCAGCTACCTGCTCTACACGCCCGAGGCCGAGTTCGTCGCCGCCGTCGGCGACGCCGTCGCCACCGCGAGCGAGCCGAGCCCCGCGGCCGACTGGCGCGTTCGCGGCTCGGCCAAGCGCGGGTTCACGCTCTCGCCGGCCTCGGCGCCCGACAGCGCCCTGGCGGCCGGCGCGGTGGGGCTCGCGCTCGCCGCGCGCGGAGCCGAGGGCACGACGTTCCGGCTCGTGCGCGCCGACGGCTGCGCCGTCTTTCCCGAGGCGGAGCTGAACGTCAAGGGGCGTCCAGGCAGGGGCAAGACGCTCTTCGGCGAGGTGCGAGGGGTGATGGACGGACACATGCACTGGATGACCTTCGAGTACATCGGCGGCAACTTTCACTGCGGCCGGCCCTGGCACCGCTACGGGATCCCGGCGGCGCTGCCCGACTGCTCGAGCATCGAGGGGCCGCAGGGCTCCGCGGCGCCGGTGCAGAACTTCCTCAACTTCGGCCAGCCGGTGGCGCCCCATGACACCTCGGGCTATCCGAAGCTGACGGAGTGGCGGCGCGACAACCTCACCTACGAGGGGACCTACTACCGCTGGCTGGAGCGGGCCTGGAAGACCGGGCTGAAGCTGATCGTGATGCCGATCAACGAGAACCGGGTGCTGTGCGAGCTGATGCCGCCGAACCAGCGCCGCAACTCCTGTCAGGAGATGGTCACCGTCGACACGGGGATCAAGGACATCAAGGAGATGCAGCGCTACGTCAACGCGCAGGCGGGCGGGCCGGGCAAGGGCTTCTTCCAGATCGTCCGCAATCCGTTTCAGGCGCGCAAGGTGATCAACCAGGGCAAGATGGCGGTGGTCCTGGAGATCGAGATCTCCGAGCTCTTCGACTGCCGCGGCTCGGTGCCCGAGAGCTGCAGCCGCGAGATCGTCGACCAGGGCCTGGAGGAGATGTATAGGGCCGGCGTTCGCTCGTCGCTGCTGCTGAACAAGTTCGACAACCCGCTCACCGGCGTGCGCTTCGACGGCGGGCCGATCGGCGCCCTGATCAACGCCGGCAACAAGAACAGCTACGGCTCCTTCTGGGACGCCGAGACCTGCCAGGGGCGCAAGCACGACAACGAGATCGAGGGCGGCGCGGTCACCGACCCGGCGCTGGCGGCGCTCGTCAACCAGGCCAGCGGCGGCGGGGCCACGCCCACCTATCCGCCGGCGCCGCACTGCAACAAGCGCGGGCTCACCCAGCTCGGCCGCCACACCGTGCGCCGGATGATCGACCTGGGGATGATCATCAACCCCGACCACATGAGCCAGCGCGGAGTCGACGAGACCATCAGCCTCGCCGAGGCACGCGACTACTCAGGGGTGATCTCGCCTCACGGCTGGATGGACCCCCGCAACTGGCCGCGGATCTGGCGGCTCGGCGGCATGGCCTTTCCGAGTGCCGGAAACGCTGAGGGCTACGTCGACGCGTGGCGCACCTACCGGCCCAAGGACACGCCGCACTACTTCGGCTGGGGCTACGGCGCCGACCTCGGCGGGCTCGCCGCACAGGCCGCGCCCGGTCCGCAGGGCGCGCCGACCACCGTTTCCTACCCGTTCAAGTCGATCGACGGGGCGACGACGGTGCGCCAGCAGCGGACGGGCGATCGCACCTTCGACTACCCGACCGAGGGGGTGGCCCATTACGGCCTCTACGCCGAGTGGTTCGAGGAGGTGCGCAAGACCGGCGGCTCGCCGATCAAGCGCGACCTGCTGCGGGGCCCCGAGGCCTACCTGCAGATGTGGGAGCGCGCCGTCGGCGTCCCGGAGGAGCGCTGCCAGACGCACTTTCAGCGCTTCACCCGTCGCGGGCTCGGCCCGCTGCGGCTCGGGATGAGCTCGCGCCAGCTGCTGACCCGCGCGGGCCAGCCGCTGCACCGGACCCAGGCCTGGACCTATTGCGTCAACGGCAAGGACAACCCGCACGCGGGGGCGACCGCGGTGCTGACGCGGCACGGCAGGGTCACCCTTGTCGCCGCCAACGCGTCCGGCCAGCACGCGCTCGGCATCGAGCCCGGAGAGTCGGCCGAGAAGGTGCGCGAGGTTGCGGATGCCGCCGGAGGCGGCCTCTGGACGGCCAAGCTCGGCGACAAGACCGTCGCGTTCGTCGTTTCCAACGGCGAGGTGAAGACCGTGGCCGTGGCAGGCGGGCGCGCGGCGCGCAGCGAGGCCTCGCTGCGCGCCAACCTCGACCGGGTCCCGAACCGGATCGACCGGCGGCCGCCGAACGTGGTCGGAAGCCCGACGGCCAACCTGAGCCCGCAGCGCGCCATCCCGTACGTGGCGAGCGGGGACGGCGCCTCGCCCTTCCCGGCGTATTGCGGGATCCAGCCGTCTTAGCTGGCTTTCACCGGGCTTTCATCGCCAAAGCGGATAACGGGCCGAGCAAGCGATCGAAGGAGCCCGCGATGAGACCCGTCAACACCCTCAAGAGCCTGACCGCGGCGGCCATCTGCGCGGCGGCCGTCGCCGCCCCCGCCGCCGGCGCCCGCGACGATGCCGAGGAGCCGGGCTTCAGCGACCCGACC
>DAIRGH010000161.1:0-4221 GCA_036794585.1 Solirubrobacterales bacterium
GGTCGCCGAGCTCGCCCAGGGCGCGACCGCGCTCGACGCCGCTCGCATCGACCCGGAGGCGATCTCGGCAGAGCTCGGCGGGGTGGGTCCCCAGGGCCGCCATGCGGTCGAGCTCGCCGCCGACGCGCTGCATCGCGCGCTCGCCGCCGCCGCATCGCAGCTGCGCCTGGCGGCGCCGCCGGACGGCGAGCGGGTCCTGGTCGCGCTCAGCGGCGGCGTCGACTCCGCCGTCGCCGCGCTGCTGGAGCGCGAGCGCGGGGCGGAGGTCGTCGCCGTGACGCTGAAGCTGTGGTCCGACCAGCGCACCGACGCCGCGAAGAGCTGCTGCTCGCCGCGCGCGGTGCTGGGCGCGCGGGCGCTGGCCATCTCGCTCGGGATCGCGCATTTCACGCTCGACCTCGAGGCGGACTTCCGCGCCCGCGTCGTCGGCGACTTCATCGGCGGATACCGCGCCGGCCGGACGCCCAATCCGTGCGTGATCTGCAACGGCGAGCTGCGAATCGACGCGATGATCGCGCTGGCTGACCGCCTCGGCTGCACGGCGCTCGCGACCGGCCACTACGCCCGGATCGCCGACGACGGTGAGGGTCCGCTGCTCGCGGCGGCGGCCGACCCGGCCAAGGACCAGAGCTACATGCTCTCCGGACTCCGGCCGAGCTCGCTGGAGCGGCTGCGCTTTCCGCTCGCCGAGCTGACCAAGCCCGAGGTGCGCGAGCTCGCCGCCGCCGCCGGCCTCGCCGTGGCGAGCAAGCGCGAAAGCCAGGACCTGTGCTTTCTGGCCGGCGAGGGCAAGCGCTCGTTCCTGGCCCGTCACGGCGGGCTCGGCGACCTGCCCGGGCCGATCGTCGACCGCGGCGGCCGCGCGCTCGGCCGTCACGACGGCTATCACCGCTTCACGGTCGGTCAGCGGCGCGGCCTAGGGGTCGGCTCGCACGAGCCGCTGTACGTCCTGGCCACGGAGGCCGAGACCAACACCGTCGTGGTCGGCTCGCGCGAGGAGCTCGCCACCCGCCGGGTGCGGGTGAGGGAGGCGACCCTGCACCGGCCGGGCGGACGGGTCGACAGCGTCCGGCTGCGCTACCACGCGCGTCCACTGGCGTGCGCCGTGGCTCCGGTCGCGGCTGGCGATCACGACGAGCTCGAGCTCGAGCTCGCCGAGCCCGCCGACGGAGTCGCACCGGGCCAGACGGCATGCCTGATGTCGGGCGAAGCCGTCGTCGGCCGCGCGACGATCGCGCCCTAGCCTCGGCCTAGACTTGGCCGCATGATGACCTCGGACGAGATCCGCGAGACGTTCCTTGCGTTCTTCGAGCGTCAAGGGCATCTGCGCGTGCCCTCGGGCTCACTCGTGCCGGCGCCGGACGACACCTCGACGCTGCTCACCGTCGCCGGCATGCAGCCCTTCAAGCCCTACTTCGAGGGCCGCGAGGAGCCGCCGCGGAGGCGGCTGACCTCGGCGCAGCGGGTCTTTCGCACGCCCGACATCGAGGAGGTCGGCAAGACCAAGCGCCACCTGACCTTCTTCGAGATGCTGGGCAACTTCAGCTTCGGCGACTACTTCAAGGCCGAGTCGATGCGCTACGGCTGGGAGCTGTCGCTGGACGGCTTCGGCTTCGACCCAAAGCTGATCTGGGTGACGGTGTTCGAGGGCGACGAGGACCTCGGCCTCGGCGCCGACGAGGAATCGATCGAGATCTGGCGCGAGATCGGCGTGCCCGACGAGCGCATCGTGCGCCTGCCGCGCAAGGAGAACTTCTGGCAGGCCGGAGCGACCGGCCCCTGCGGACCGTGCTCGGAGATGTACATCGACCGCGGCCCGGAGTTCGGCGGCGACGACCTGCGCCCGGGTGACGACACCGACCGCTACCTCGAGTACTGGAACCACGTGTTCATGACCTACGAGCTGCATGAGGACGGCTCGATGAGCGAGCTGCCGCAGCGCAACATCGACACCGGGCTCGGTCTCGAGCGGATGGCGGTGATCCAGCAGAAGGTCGACTCGGTCTTCGACACCGACGGCTTCGCGCCGCTGATCGAGCTTGCCGAGGAGCTCTCCGGTCGCAGCTACGGCTCCGATCAGAGGACGACCCGCGCGATGCGGATCGTCGCTGACCACACCCGCGGGGCGGTCAACCTGATCGCCGACGGAGTCGTTCCCTCGAACGAGGACCGCGGCTACGTGCTGCGGCGGGTGCTGCGGCGCGCGATCCAGCAGGGACGTGTGCTCGGGCTGGAGCCCCCCTTCCTGGGCCGCTTCGCCGAGCGCGCGCTCGAGCTGATGTCGGGCGCCTACCCGCATCTGGCCGCCGAGTACGGGACGGTGCTGCGCTGGGTCGGCGACGAGGAGCAGAGCTTCGGCCGCACGCTCGAGCGCGGCACCGAGCTGCTCGCTCGTTTGGTCGCCGAGGCAAAGGAGAACCGCACCTCATGGATCGACGCCGAGGACGCCTTTCAGCTCCACGACACCTACGGCTTTCCCTACGACCTGACCAAGGAGCTGCTCGCGGAGGAGGGCCTGTCGGTCGACGACGAGGGCTTCGAGGCGCTGATGGACGAGCAGCGAGAGCGCGCCCGCGTGGGCTCGGGCGCGGTGCCCGACGACCGCCACCAGGCGGTGATCTCCTTCGTCACCGAGACGCCGGCGAGCAGGTTCGTCGGCTACGAGGAGCTGAGCGCGCAGACGGCGGTCGCTGCGGCGCGGGCGCTCGACGGCGACGGCGCTCTGGTGAAGCTCGAGGAGAGCCCCTTCTATCCCGAGGGCGGCGGTCAGGTCGCCGACTCCGGCCACGTCGCCTGGGACGGGGGAGAGGCCGAGGTCGCCGACGTGTACCGGGTCGGCGACGACCAGGCGGTGAAAGTGGCCGGATCCGTGCCGCCCGAAGGCGGGAAGGTCACGGCGCAGGTCGACCATGCAACCCGCCACGCGACGATGCGAAACCACACCGCAACCCACCTGCTGCACGCCGCGCTGCGCGAGCGGCTCGGGACCCACGTGCGCCAGGCGGGCTCGGCGGTGCGGCCCGACAAGCTGCGCTTCGACTTCACCCATGGCGCGCCGCTCGCCCCCGAGGAGCTGAGGGCGATCGAGGATCAGGTCAACGAGTGGGTCAAGGCCAGTCGCCCGGTGCGAGCGCTGCAGATGAGCCGCGCCGACGCTGAGGCGATGGGCGCGATGGCGCTGTTCGGCGAGAAGTACGGCGAGTGGGTCCGGGTGATCGAGGTCGAGGGCGTCTCGCGCGAGCTCTGCGGCGGCACCCACGTCGCCAACACAGCCGAGATCGGGATCGTCGCGATCGTCTCTGAGGGCTCGAGCGCCGCGAACGTGCGCCGGATCGAGGCGCTCACGGGCCCTGGCGCGATCGACCACTACCGGCGCCGCAGCGACGAGCTCGACGAGGTCGGCGCCCTGCTGCGCTCCCCGCGCGACGCCGTCAACGCCGCCAAGCGCGCCGCGGAGGAGCACAAGGAGCTCGAGCGGCTGCGGGGCGAGGCGACCAGGCAGGAGGCCGGCGCCAAGGCCGCCGAGCTAAGCGCCGGCGGCGAGAAGATCAACGACATCTGGGTGATTGCGACGCCCGCCCAGGGCGACCAGCATCGGTTGCTCGACCTCGCCGATCAGATCAGACAGAGCAAGGGCGACGCCGCGGTCGTTCTCGGGGCGCCCAACGACGGCAAGGTCGTGCTCGTCGCAAGCTTCAGCCCGAAGGCGGTCGAGCGCGGGGCGAATGCCGCCGAGGTGCTCAAGGAGGCCGCCGCGGTCGTCGGCGGCGGTGGCGGCGGGCGCGCCGAGGTGGCGCAGGCCGGCGGCCGCGACCCCGAGCGCCTCGAGGAGGCGCTCGACACGGCGAAGGCGGCGATCGCCCGAGCCCTTTCATAGGGTCTCCGGGTGCGCATCCTCGCGATCGATCACGGCAACGCCCGCGCGGGGACGGCCATCTGCGATCCGAGCGGCACCATCGTGCGGCCGCTCGGGGTGATCTCGCCTCCTGATCCGGCCGAGGTCGCGCGGTTGGCCGGCGGGCAGGAGGCCGAGCTGATCGTGGTCGGCCTCCCGGTTTCGCTCTCAGGCGACGAGGGCGAGCAGGCCGCTGCGGCGCGCGCGTTCGCCGAGCGCGTCGCCGAGCTCTCGGCGGTGCCCGTCGAGACCTACGACGAACGGCTGACGACGCGGATGGCGGCGCAGACCGCGCGCGGCGGCGCCAGCGCGCCGCCCGACGCGCT
>DAIRGH010000162.1:0-4205 GCA_036794585.1 Solirubrobacterales bacterium
GGAGTTCAGACGTGTGCGCTGCCGATCTGCGAAGGCGGCGGCCGCGACCAGGGCGCCGGCGTAGAAGACGACCGCCGGGGCGCTGGCGGCGGTCGCCGAGGCGCGGAAGTCGCTGGTCGGCCAGATACCGAAGGCCTCCAGCGGGGAGAGATGCCCGGGGAGGTTGCCGAGCCCGCCCTCGTTGGCGCGATCGGGGTGAAGGGCGCGGAAGTCGACGAAGTCGCGCAGGCGGTCGAGGTCCGGGAGCGCAAGGACGATGAGGACGCCGGCCGCGGCGAGGGCGGCTGGCCAGATGGCCCGAGCGGGCGGGCGCCGGTCGCGCGCGAGCTCGATGCCTCCCCAGACGATCGCGGTGCCGGCGAGCCAGGCGAGCCCGGGGAACGAGTACACGTAGACGGCGCCGGCGACGAGGATGCCGAGCGGGATCGCCTCGCGCGGGCTGCGGGTGTGAGGCAGCAGCAGCGCGAACGCGAGGACGAAGAGGGCGATGGTCGGCTCCTTGAACGCCTCCTGGGCGAGGTAGGCGGCAGCCATGTAGGGCAGCGCGACGAGCGCGGCGGCGGCGATGCGCCAACGGGTCCGCAGCCCCTCGAGCGCCGCGACCGCGACCAGCGCGGTGAGCGCCGGAATCGCCAGGGTGAGCCCGGCGAAGACGTCGATCGAGCTCGCGTGCAGGAGCTGCGCGATCCCGGCGACGACCGCGTGCGGCCCGAGTGGATAGCCCTGGTCGATCAGCACCGGCTCGGGGCGAAAGCGCTCGTCGATCCAGTCGGCGAGCAGCAGGTGGGAGGCCATGTCGTCGTTGACCAGGCCGACGCCGAGGATGCCGACGTTCCCGGCGGCGATGAAGGGGATCGCGGCGAACAGCGCCGCGAGCGCCGCCGCGGCAAGCGCTGTGAGACGTCCGGCGGCGGGCCCGCGGAGACCCACGCCGATCGCGCCCGCGAGCAGGACCAGCCCGAGCGCAACGGCGATCGCGGTCCCGCGCCCGCCCCAGCCGGCGACCGCGCCCGCGACGACGAGCAACACCGCGAGACCGACGGGCCCGGCGAGCCAGATCGACTCGCGCCGGTCGCAGAGCGCGAGCGCGGCCCGGCCGACGACCAGCGATGCGGCGACGATCAGCGCCGCCGAGGCGATCGCGGCGGTCAATCCGGCTACGCGGAAAAGGAGGCGCCGGCGGGCACCCGGACGAGGTCGCGCTCGTGCAGCAGCTCGGCGACCTGGACCGCGTTGGTCGCCGCGCCCTTGCGCAGGTTGTCGCCGACGACCCAGAGGTTGAGGCAGCGGTCGTGCGAGGGGTCACGGCGGATCCGGCCGACGAGCACGTCGTCGCGGCCGGCGACATCGCGCGCCAGCGGGTAGAGCGCCTCATCGGGCGCGTCGACCACGACCACGCCGGCGGCGCCGGAAAGCAGCTGGCGGCACTCCTCGGGCGAGAGCGGCTCGCGGGTCTGGATGTTCACCGACTCCGAGTGGCCGGTGAACACCGGCACCCGCACGCAGGTCGCCGAGATCCCCATCTCCTGCTCGGAGGTGCCGAGGATCTTGCGCGTCTCGGCCATCATCTTGCGCTCCTCGGTGGTGTAGTCGTCGCCGTCCTTGAAGCTCTCGACCTGCGGCAGCACGTTGAAGGCGATCGGGTGCGGATAGACCTCGGCGCTGGGCTCCTTGCCGTCGAGGATCGCCCGCGACTGCTCGCGCAGTTCCTCGACCGCGCTCTGGCCGGTGCCCGAGACCGACTGATAGGTCGAGAAGACGATCCGCTCGATGCCGACGGCGCGGTGGATCGGCGCCAGCGCGACCATCGCCTGCATCGTCGAGCAGTTCGGGTTGGCGAGCAGGCCGTTGTGGTCGTTGGCCGCGTCGGGGTTGACCTCGGCGACGACCAGCGGGACCTCGTCGTGCATGCGCCAGTAGCTGGTGTTGTCGACGACCACAGCGCCCGCCTCGACGAATCGCGGCGCCCACTCGGCGCTGATCGCGCCGCCCGCCGAGGAGAGCACGAGGTCGAGGCCGCCGATCGTCTCGGCGGCAAGCGGCCGGCACTCGACCTCGGCGTCTCCGAAGGCGAGCTTGCGCCCGGCCGAGCGCTCGGAGGCAAACGGGACCAGCTCCGAGACGGGAAACGCGCGCTCGGCGAGCACGTCGAGGATCGTCGAGCCCACGGCGCCGGTGGCGCCGACCACCCCGACCCGGTAGCTCATGACGTGATCCGCGGCCGGTGCTCGCCCGCGGGGTCCTCTTCGCGGACCGCTTCGGCGCCGAGCTCGAAGACCTCGTGCAGCGCGCGCACGGCGTCGGGCACGCGGTCGGCGGCGATCACGCAGGAGATCTTGATCGGCGAGGTGGAGATCATCTCGATGTTGATGCCCTGGCCGCCCAGCGTCTCGAACACGTCGCGTGCGACTCCCGGGTGACTCTTCATTCCCGCTCCGACCACGGAGACCTTGCCGATCTGCTCGTCGGCGGTCACCTGTTCGGCGAGGTCGAGTCCGTTCAAGGCATCGGTCGCCGCGCCCAGCTCGTCGCGCGAGAGCGTGAACGAGAGGTCGGCCTTGGCGTCGCCGCCGATCGGCTCGTTTTGGATGATCATGTCGACGTTGATGTTGGCGTCGGCCAGGGCGCGGAAGATCCGGCCCGCGATCCCCGGCTCGTCGCTGACACCGCTCAGGGTCACGCGGGCCTCGTTGGAGGCGTGGGTGACCGCGGTGACCATCGGGCGTTCCATCGTCTCGTCCTCTCCCAGCACGAGCGTACCGGTGCCGTCCTCGAACGAGCTGCGGCAGTGGATGCGGACGCCGTGGTTGCGCGCGTACTCGACCGCCCGCAGCTGCAGCACGCCCGCGCCGGAGGCCGCCATCTCGAGCATCTCGTCGAAGGAGACCTGGGTCAGCTTGCGCGCCTCCGGGACGAGCCGGGGGTCGGCGCTGAAGACACCCGCGACGTCGGTGTAGATCTCGCAGACATCCGCGCCGAGGACGGCGGCGATCGCGACCGCGGTCGTGTCGGAGCCGCCGCGGCCCAGCGTCGTCACGTCGCGGCTGTCGCCCGAGACCCCCTGAAAGCCCGCGACGAGCACGATCCGGTCCTCGCCGAGCCCGTCGCGGATGCGGTCGGCGCGAACCTCGAGGATGCGCGCCTTCGTATGTGAGGAGTCGGTGACGATCCCGGCCTGCGAGCCCGTCAGCGAGATCGCGTTGTGTCCCATGTCGTGGATCGCCATCGCGCAGAGCGCGCACGAGATCCGCTCGCCGGTCGAAAGCAGCATGTCCATCTCGCGCTCGAGCGGCCGGCTGGAGATCTCGTAGGCCTGGGCGACCAGGTCGTCGGTCGTCTTGCCGCGTGCCGACAGCACCGCGACCACCTGCTTGCCGCCCTCGCGCGCGTCGACGATCCGCCGCGCCGCGCGCTTGATGTCCTCGGGCGAGGCGACCGAGGTGCCGCCGAACTTCATCACGACTGTTTCGGGCATCGGGAGCTGAGAATACGATCGACTGCCGATGAAGGTCATTCGCCGTCGCGCGATCGCGATCGCGGTTGCGCTTGCGGCAACCGCGGCGCTCTGGTTCGTGTTCGTGCGCTCCGAGGACTCCGAGGACAGCGGCGGCGAGAGTCCGGCAGCCGAGGCAGGTAGCCCAGTCGCCGGCCTGATCGGCGAGCTCAGCACCGAGGAGCTCGCCGATCAGGTCCTGCTGCTCGGCTTCGACGGCACCGACGTCGACGCACCGTTCCTCGACGAGGTCCGCACGCGCCAGCTCGGCGGTGTCCTCGTGGGTCCACAGAACTGGCCGGACTCCTTCCTGGGCACCGTTCTGGTCGAGGCGATCCGCGGCGCCGGGCGGGAGGGCGGGCGGATCCCGCCGCTGATCGTCACCGCCCAGGAGGGCGGTCCCTACCGCGCGCTGGCCGACCTGCCGCCCGAACCAACCGAGCTGCAGGTCGCCGACCAGGGCTCGCCGGCCGCGACCGAGCGCTGGGCGAACGAGACCTGCGCGGCGCTTGCCACGGCCGGGTTCGACCTCAACCTCTCTCCCGTCGC
Source organism: Solirubrobacterales bacterium (assembly GCA_036794585.1). Classification (GTDB taxonomy): domain Bacteria; phylum Actinomycetota; class Thermoleophilia; order Solirubrobacterales; family 70-9; genus WHSW01. Next base: position 4,043 of record DAIRGH010000162.1, read on the forward strand.
CGACGTCGCGACGCTGGACTCGGCCGTCGCCGACCGCGCCTTCTCCGACGACCCGGCGATCGCGGCGCAGATGACCGCCGCGGCGGTGCGGGGGTGCCGCGCCACCGGCGTCGCCTCCGCCGCGCTGCACTTCCCCGGGCTCGGCGCCGCCTCGCAGGACACC
>DAIRGH010000163.1:0-4158 GCA_036794585.1 Solirubrobacterales bacterium
GACCCCGCGGCGCAGCCGCCAGGGCGGCGCCGGCGGCTGTCGCGGCGCTGGGCGTGGATCGCCTTCGGTCTGGCGCTGATCGCGCTCTGCGCGCTCGTCGTGCCCGCCGTGGTTTGGGGCGAGACGGCGCCGTACGCGGCACTCGATCGCGCCTTCGGCGGCTCCGACCGGATCCTGAGCGATTCGCTCTATCCCGAGCTGGCGCTGGCGGCGGCAATCGCCGTCGGCGTCGTCGGGGCCGCGTTCGTGCTGCTCGCCCGCGACCCGCTGGCGCTTGCGCTCGGCCCGCTGAGCCTCCTTCCGGCGGGCGCGGCCGTGGGGGTCTGCGCGCTGGTGGGCGAGCACACGTCGCTGATCGGCCGGTCCGACGCGGATGGCGCGTTCCTGGAGACGGGCGCGATCGCGATCGCCGTCTGCGCTCTGGCAGCGATCGGCTGCGCGCGCAGCGCCTCGACCGCGGTCTGGCTCTCGGTTGGGCGGCGGCTCGAGCTGGTGCCGATTCTGGTCGCGAGCGTGATCGGGATCCTCGCGGCTGCGGCGCTCTACGTGACCGAGCTCGAGCAGGCCGAGCAGCTCGCGATCGCCCTCGGCGCGGGCCTGACGGCCGACCTGGTGCTCGTCCGGCTGCCCGTGCTGTGGCTCGCCAACAACCAGGCGCCTCAACAGCGGCGCGTCTCGGCTACCGCCTCGCAGGGATAGGCTCCGCCGGTGAGTGATCCAGGCGACCTGGGGAAGGGACTCGCGGACGCGATCGGGGTCGAGTACCTCGAGCTCGGCGCCCAGGGCGCCCGAGGCCGGCTCGAGGTCACAGAGCGGGTCCTGCAGCCGTTCGGGATCGTCCACGGGGGGACGTTTTCCGCACTGGCCGAATCGCTGTGCTCACGTGCGACGTACGAGCAGGTCGCGCCCGAGGGCATGGTCGCCATGGGTCAGGCCAACAACGCCACCTTCCTCCGGCCGATCACGGCCGGTCACGTGAACGCCGAGGCGACCGTGCGTCACCGCGGTCGCACGACCTGGGTCTGGGACTGCGAGCTCGCCGACGATGAGGGCAGGCTCTGCGCGCTCGTGCGCATGACGATCGCCGTCCGTCCGGCGCGTCAGGACTGAAGCATGGCTAGGGTCAGCATATGCACGAGCGGGTCGACGTCCCCGCGGCCACCCTCGAAGCGCTGATGGATGCTGCCGCGGCGGTGCTCGCGGCCGATTCGCTGGACGAGACCTTCGGCCGGATGACGGGCCGGCTTCGCGAGCTTGTTCCCTACGACGACCTGGTCGTCTATGAGGTCGATCCGACGCGCACGACCGTGAGGCCGGTATTCGCGGACGGGGGATGGGTCGACGAGGTCATGGCCGAGAGCTTCTCGATCGAGGAGGGAATCACCGGCCGCACCCTGCGCGAGGGAAGGACGAGCAATGTAGCCCAGACCATTCTGGATCCCGACGCGTCACAGGTCGCCGGCACCATCGAAGAACCCGAGGCGCTGATCTGCGTGCCGCTGATCGTCGAGGGAGAGACGATCGCCGCCCTGAACGTCTACCGGACCGGCAGGGACGTCGCCTTCTCCGCCCAGGAGGCCGAGGTGATCGAGCGCTTCGCCGCGATGGCCGCGCTTGCGTTCAGCTCGGCTCGCCAGCGCGAGCTGCTGCGAACCCAAGCCCGCACCGACCCGCTCACCGGCCTGCTCAACCGCCGCGCCTACTACGAGCGGCTCGCCGAGGAGCTCGCGCGGGCGGCCCGGACCGACTCCCCTCTGTCGGTGATCCTGCTGGACATCGACCGGTTCAAGCCCATAAATGACACCTACGGTCACGCCGAGGGCGACCGGGTGCTGCGGGCGATCGGCGAGCAACTGCAGATGACCGTGCGCATCGACGAGACGGTGTCCCGCTTCGGTGGCGAGGAGTTCGCCCTGATCGTCGCCGGGGTTCAGCCGGAGCAGGCGTTGGAGGCGGCAGAGCGGGCACGCGCGGCGATCGCCTCGATCGACGTGCACGGCAACGCCCTCTCGGCCTCCGCGGGGATCGCCGCCTGGCCCGCTCACGGCGCCAACGCCGACGAGCTGCTCGAGGCCGCCGACCAGGCCCTCTACAAGGCAAAGGGCGCTGGCCGCGACCGCAGCTGCGAGGCAGAGCGACGCGCGTCATGAGCGAGCGATCAGCCGCTGAAGCGGTTGGTGATCGGTAGCCGGCGGTCGCGGCCGAACGCCTTCGAGGTGATCCGGATCCCGGGCGGAGACTGCCGGCGCTTGTATTCGGCACGGTCGACGAGCCGAATCACCTCGTCGACGACATCACCGGGTAGGCCCTCGGCGACGAGGTCGTCGCGCGAGAGGTCGCGCTCGACGTAGCCCTCGAGCACGCGGTCGAGCAGGTCGTATGGCGGCAGTGAGTGCTCATCGAGCTGGTCGGCGCGCAGCTCGGCCGACGGCGCTCGCTCGAGCACCGAGGGCGGCACGAGCGGTTGGGGCTCGCGGGCGTTGCGATGCTGGACGAGCCGGTAGACGAGCTGCTTGGGGACGTCCTTGAGCACGGCGAGCCCGCCCGCCATGTCCCCGTAGAGGGTCGAGTAGCCCACCGACATCTCGCTCTTGTTGCCGGTCGTCAGGACGAGGCCGCCGCGGTCGTTGGAGAGCGCCATCAGCAGGTTGCCGCGGATCCGCGCCTGAACGTTCTCGGCCGCTAGGCCCTCGCCGCTCCAGGCGTCGCCGAGCACCTCGCCGTACGCGGTCATCGCCGGCTCGATGGGGAGCTCGATCAAGTCGGCGCCGAGGTTGCGAGCTGTCGCGCGCGCGTCCTCCTGGGTGGACTGGCTCGAGAACGGCGAGGGCATGACCACACAGGTGAGGCGCTCGGGGCCGACGGCGTCGGCCGCGAGCAGCGCCACGAGCGCCGAGTCGATTCCGCCGGAGAGCCCGACGAGCACACGCTGGAAGCCGTTCTTGCGCGTGTAGTCGCGGACGCCGAGCACCAGGGCCGAGTAGATCTCGTCGAGCTCTGAGAGCGACTGCTCGATTCGCGCCGGACCGCCGCCGAGATCCCAGACGAGCAGGTCTTCGGCGAACTGGCGGGCCCTGGCAAGGATCGACCCGTCGCGGTCGACGACGAAGCTGTGCCCGTCGAAGACGAGGTCGTCTTGGCCGCCGCACAGGTTGCAGAAGGCGATCGGCACGCCGTAGGCCCGCGCCCGCTCGGAGAACATCTCCTCGCGCTCGGCGCCCTTGCCGACGAGGTATGGCGAGCCGGAGGCGTTGACGATCAGCTGTGCCCCCGCCTCCGCTTCCAGCGACCCGGGGGGACCCGGCTCCCACAGGTCCTCGCAGATCGTCAGGCCCACGCGGACCCCGGCAACCTCGGCGATGGCGGGCTCGGTGCCTGGGACGAAGTAGCGAACCTCGTCGAAGACGCCGTAGTTGGGCAACAGGTTCTTGCGGTGAACCGCGCGCAGCTCACCGCCCGCGAGGAGTGCAAGCGAGTTGTGGACCGGGGGAGGGGCGGGCCCGTCGCGGCGGCGCTCGAGGTCGACGTCGGCGCGCTCGGCGAAGCCGACCAGCACGGCGATCTCGCTCGAGTCGGCGGCGAGCCGCTCGACCGCCTCGCGGTTGGCGGCGGCGAAGTGCGGCTTCAGATAGAGGTCCTCGGCCGGGTAGCCGGGAATGCACTGCTCCGGGAAGACCACCAGGTCGGCGCCTTCGTCGCGGGCGCGTGCGATCCACTCGGAGATCAAGCGAACGTTGCCGGCGATGTCGCCGACGGTGGGATCGACCTGCGCGAGCGCAACGCGAAGGCTGCCGCGGGGTTCTTGCATGGGCCACAGTATCCACGCGGCGGAGATTGGGTCCACGCAGGCGCTTATCATCCGCCGCCCCAAAACGGGCTCGCTGGCGCGACCCGGGGAAGCCGACTCGAAGACTTGCACGTTCAACCCCTGAGGCGCGCCGGCGCGACGGCGATCGGCCTGGCGACCGCGACCGCGCTGCTCGCCGCCGTGCCCGCCGCCGCCCAGCAGACGCCAATCGAGCCGACAGCGGCCGAGGCCGAGGCCCTCCTGCAGGCCGCCGAGGATGCGCTCGGCGCGAGCGCCGCCGAGACTGCGCCCGAACCGACGGTGGCACTCAACCAGCTCGCCGCGTCCGTGCCGGCGCTGCAGGGCGCCGA
>DAIRGH010000070.1:0-15202 GCA_036794585.1 Solirubrobacterales bacterium
GGCGTTCAAGGTCCGCGAGCGGCCGCCGCTTGCTCGAGCGCGGCAGCCGGCGGGCGCGGTTCGAGGGCGAGTGGCTGGAGGCTCAGGTGCTGCGCGGCGAGCCCGGCGCGGGCTATGAGGCCGAGGGCCCGTGCGTGTTCGAGCTGCCCGAGGCGACGCTGGTGCTGCCCCCGGGCTGGCGGGCGCGGGTCGACGACCACGGCTCGGTGATCGCGGAGCGGCAAATATGAGCGAGCGGACTCTCGACCCCGTCTCGCTGCAGGTCCTGGTGGGGGCGCTGAGGGCGGCGTGCGAGGAGATGGGCGCGGTGCTGATCCGCTCCGCACACTCGGCGAACATCAAGGAGCGCCGCGACTGCTCGACCGCGCTCTTCACCCCCGACGGCGAGCTGGTGATGCAGGCCGAGCACATTCCGGTCCACCTCGGCTCGATGCCCGACGCGGTCGCGGCGGTGCTCGGCGAGGAGCAGCGGCCCGACGACCTCTGGATCCTCAACGACCCCTACGCCGGCGGCACCCACCTGCCCGACATCACCGTGATCTCGCCACTGTTCGCCGGCGAGAACCTGATCGGGTTCGCCGCCAGCCGCGCCCACCATGCCGACGTCGGCGGCCCCACCCCCGCCGGGATGCCGGCGGACTCGACGAGCCTGGACGAGGAGGGAGTGGTGATCGCGCCGACTCGGGCCGACGACGAGACCCTGCGCGAGCTGGCGGAGCAGATGCGAAACCCGCGCGAGCGGCTCGCCGACCTGCGCGCGCAGCGGGCGGCGAACCTGACCGGCGCGCGGCGCGTCGACGAGCTGGTCGAGCGGCTGGGAGCTGACGGGTTGCGAGAGGGGATGGCCGAGATCCTCGACTACGCCGAGCGGCGCACCCGCGCCGCGCTTGCCGAGCTCCCCGACGGCGACTACGAGGCCGCCGACGTGCTCGAGGGCGGCGCGGACGGCTCGCTCGATCTGAGGCTGCGGGTGCGGGCGACGATCGACGGCGACTCGCTGCGCCTGGACTTCTCGGGAACCGACGAGCAGGTAGAAGGCAACCTCAACTGCCCGCTGCCGGTGACCAAGTCGGCTGCCTTCTTCGCGGTGCGGGTGCTCACCGATCCCGAGGCGCCCCCGTCGGCCGGCGCGCACCGTCCGGTCGAGGTGATCGCGCCCGAAGGGTCGTTGCTCAACGCACGGGCGCCGGCCGCGGTCGCGGCGGGCAACGTCGAGACCTCCAGCCGGGTCGCCGACCTGGTGATCTCGGCGCTCGCCGGCGCGACGCCCGCGCCCGCCCAGGGCCAGGGGACCATGAACAACCTCACCCTGGCGGGTGAGGGCTGGACCTACTACGAGACGATCGGCGGCGGCCAGGGAGCGTGCCCCGACGCCGACGGTCCCAGCGCGATCCACGTCGCGATGTCGAACACCCTCAACACCCCGATCGAGGCGCTGGAGCTCGAGTACCCCCTGCGCGTGCGCGAGCTCGCGATCCGCCGCGGCTCCGGAGGCGCCGGCGAGCACGGCGGCGGTGACGGGATCGTGCGCGAGATCGAGGCGCTCGAGCCGATGCGCTTCACCCTGATCACCGAGCGCCGCCGCCGCGCGCCCAAGGGACGCGACGGCGGCGAGGACGGCGCTCCGGGCCGCAACCTGCTCAACGGCGAAGAGCTCCCCGCCAAGTGCGGCGGGGAGCTACGAGCCGGTGACGTGCTGCGGGTCGAGACGCCGGGCGGCGGCGGCTACGGCTCCGCCGCCCGGGTCAGCTAGCTACGGACAGCCCGCGACGCCGGAGGGAGCGCAGCGGAAGGTGATTCCGTCGAGGGAGACGAAGGCCCTGGCGGCGCTCTCGGACACGACCCCCGTGTCGACCGCGACGACACCATCGGGCTCACCGAAGGGGTTGGCGTTACCGTCGATGTTGATCCGCGCGAGGGCGTTGTTGGCGATCGTCGTGTGGATCGAGCGCAGGGCCGGGCGGTAGCCAGGCGGCAGGACGAAGATCCGCCAGTCGCCATCGCCGGCAGCCCAGTTGCAAACGTCCCCGCTGACGTCGTCGGCGTCGACGAGTCCCTTCAGGTGGACGAACCCGGCCGCGTCACGCGTGAACCCAGCCTGCTGATGGGAGGTATTGAAGTTCTTCCACTGGCAGAAGCCGCTGCTGTTGAGAAGGCTGGCCGGCTGAAAGGCCTCGGAGAGCGCGAGCGACGACTCGTTCACGTCAGCGCCTGTCAGGCTGTCGGCGCCAACCTTGGCTGAATTCACCGCGTTGTCGGCGATGTCGGCGGTGTTCACCGTACCGTCGGCGATCTTCGCGGCATTCACCGCGTTGTTGGCGATGCTCGGATTCGGATAGTTGCCGGTCAGGTCCCCACCGGCGGCGCCGGACGGAGCGCCGCCAGCCTGTAGCGACAAGGTCTTCTCGTCGATGTCGGTCCCTTCCAGGCTGTCGTCAGCGACTTCCCTGCCGGTCAGCGACTCGTTCTTGACCTGCTTGGGACCGACGGTGTTCTTGCCTGGCTTGACCACCGCATAGGCAGCGCCCGAGAGCGCGACGAAGAGCGCGATGAGCGCGACCATCATTGCTGGGGACGGCTTCCTTACCGACGAGACACGCATGCCACTTCCTCCTCCGTGAAATACCCCTTGGACATGCCGAACCTATGCGCCATTCGTCCCGTGTCAAGCGATTTTTCGCTGATTTGCGGGAATCCCGCAGCCCAGGCGTGGCCGCAAGTAGCGCCCACACACGCAACAACAGTCACAAATTTGGCATTTGGGCGTCGCTCGCCTAAAATGGCGTGCCTCAACCGGGCCTGAACGCCCCGTCGGGGCGAAGTCCAGACCCGCCTAAGTTCAGACGCCAGAAGAACCACACATGCCAATCGCCTTCAAAGAGTGGGCCGTGACGGTTCGTGCGCTGTCGGAGGGTGAGCAGCTGGTCACCCTGCGAAAGGGCGGAATCCGCGAGGAAAACAAGCACTTCGAGGTCGAGCACGACCAGTTCTTCCTCTATCCGACCTTCGATCACCAGCGCAACGACCTGGTTCGCGACTCGCATCACCCCGAGCTGCGCCGCGCGCTCGAGGAGGGTGTCTGGCCGGATGAGGAGCCGCCGCCGCGCGCGCTGCTTCAGGATGGCGGCATCGCGCAGCCCGACAGGGTGCGAATCCGTGCCTGGGCCGAGGTTTCCGACCACTTCGAGACCGACGATCCCCGAATCGTCGATTCGCTGTCGCCGTTTCACGTCTGGACGCAGGACTACGCGACCAAGCGCCTGCGCTGGAAGCGCACGCATCCGCTTCACGTGCTGCTGCTGCGGGTCCACCGGATCCCGCGCCCGGTCACGGTGCGCGTCAAGGACGAGTACCACGGCTGTCGCTCGTGGGTCGAGATCGACCGCGAGCTGCCCTTCGAGGGCACGCCGGTGATGGCCGACGACGAGTTCGATCGCGCCGCCGCGGCGATCCGCGAGATCTGCCAGGCCGAGGCCGAGCCGGCCTACGCCTGAGCTCTCGGCCCACTTTCGAGGAACGGGTCCGCGCGGCTTCGCGCGCGCTCGTGCTCGGGATCGGCGGCGGTGGCGACGTCATCGGCGCCCTGGCTCTGGCCCGGCGCTGCGAGCAGCTCGGCACCGAGTGCGCGCTCGGCGGCGTCGCCTGGGAGCGCTTTGCGCGCGATCCGCGGCCGGGCCCGAGGCCGGTGGCCGAGATCGCGGGCGGCAGGCAGGTGGGCGAGCACGCGGTCATCGCCGACGCGCAGACGGCGACGGCGGACGGCGTGCTGTTCTCCGAGGCCTATGCCGCCGCGCACCTGGGCGCGGAGACCGCGCTGATCGACGTCACGGCCGGCCCCGCAGGCGCCGCCGACGGAGTCGCGGCGGTCGCCGAGGAGCTCGACTGCGACCTGGTCGTGTACGTCGACATCGGCGGCGACGCGATCGCCGACGGCTCGGAGCCCGGCCTCGCGAGCCCGCTGTGCGACGCGATCATGCTCGGTGCGGCGCTGCGACTCGCTGAGCGGCTGCCCGGGGCCGGAGTGATCCTCGGGGCCGGGTGCGACGGAGAGCTGACGCCGGAAGAGGTGCTGGGGCGAGTTGCCACGCTCGGCCGGGAGGGTGCTTGGACGGGCACGTGGGGAGTGACGGCGGAGATCGCCGACGAGGTCGAGCGGGCAGCGGAAGGGTCCGGTACCGAGGCGAGTGTGCAGGTGGTGCGCTGTGCGCGAGGGGAGCATGGCGAGGTCCCGATCCGGCGCGGGCTGCGGACGGTGCCGCTGGGGCCGGTGGGGGCGCTGGCGTTCTGCTTCGACCCTGTTGTGGGGGCGGCGGCGCTGCCGCTTGCCAGGGCAGTGAGGGAGAGTGAGTCCGTGGAGGCGGCGCGGGACGCGCTGGAGGGTTTGGGCCTGCGGACGGAGCTCGACTACGAGCGCGACCGGGCCGCCGAAGCCGCCGACTGACCGTTGATTGGCGCTTTATGGGTGCATATCACCCATAAAGCGCCATAGAGTCCCCGCAACCGTGCGGACCCGCCCCCTACTTGCCCTGTTCGGAGCCGTTAGCGCGCTGGCGCTCCCTTCGACCGCCACGGCCGCGCCCACCCCCGGCGCCTACGGCGACAACGACGCCGGCGGCTTCATGAACATCCTGCCTCCGGGCACGGGCCAGAGCGTCAACACGGCCGAGATCGGGGCGTTTCTCTCCACCGGCGCCCGGCCGCCTCACGACGCCGACCAGCTGCAGATGTACGAGGACCTGGTCTACGCGACGCCGGGGCTGAAGGCGGAGCAGCTGAGCGACTACTACAAGGACGCGACCTTCGGGGTAGAGCCGGCGAACGTGGAGCGCACGTACAGCCCGCGCTCGGACGTGACCATCGTCCGCGACCAGTTCGGGGTGCCGCGGATCTACGGCGAGACGCGCGCCGGGGCGATGTTCGGTGCCGGTTACATCGCCGCCGAGGACCGGATGTTCTTCATCGACGCCCTGCGTCACGCAGGCCGGGCCGAGCTGAGCGAGTTCGCCGGCGGGGCGGCGGGCAACCGCGAGATGGACCAGAGCGTCTGGGCGGATACCCCGTATCGCGACGATCAAGAGCTCCAGGTCCAGTACGACCTCGCCGAAGAGGCCTACGGCGCCGAGGGCGCTCAGGTCGCCGCGGACGTGCAGGGCTTCGTCGACGGGATCAACCACCGGATCTCGGAGATCCGCACCAACCCCCTGCTGATGCCGGGCGAGTACCCGCTGCTCGGCCACCCGGGCGGACCCGAGGACTGGAAGGTCACCGACGTGATCGCGATCGCCTCGCTGGTCGCGGGGATCTTCGGCAAGGGCGGCGGCGAGGAGGTCGGTTCGGCGGCGGTGCTCCAGGCCGCACAGAAGCGATTCGGAAAGCGCGAGGGCACGAAGGTCTGGAAGGACTTTCGCCGCGCCAACGACCCCGAGGCGCCGACGACGATCCGCGGCAAGCGCTTCCCCTACATGCCGGTGCCGGAGAAGGCGAAGGCCGCGCTGCCCGACCCCGGCAGCACCGTCGCCCAGGAGGTGATCGCCTCGACGACCGCGAGCGCCGATGCCCACTCGGCTGACAGCAAGCTGCCCGACATCGGCGCGCTGCTGCTCGAGCTGGGCGAGATGGAGGGCTCCTCGAACGCGCTGCTGGTCTCCAAGCGCGAGGCCAAGGGCGGTGCGCCGCTTGCCGTGTTCGGCCCCCAGGTCTCCTACTTCACCCCGCAGATCCTGCTCGAGTTCGAGATCCACGCTCCCAGCGGGCCCACCGGGCCGCCGCTCGACGCCCGCGGCGCCGCCTTCCCGGGTACCAACCTCTTCGTCCAGCTCGGCCACGGCCGCGACTACGCCTGGTCGGCGACCTCGGCGGGCCAGGACATCACCGACACCTTCGCGGTCAAGCTCTGCAATTCCGACGGGTCAAAGCCGACTCTGGAATCGACGAGCTACGTCTTCCGGGGCGACTGCCTGCCGATCGACGTGCTCGAGCGGGTCAACTCGTGGACCTCATCCCCCGGCGACACGACGCCGTCGGGAACCGAGACCCTGCGCGCCGAGCGCACCGCGTACGGGATCGTCACCCACCGCGCGCTGATCGACGGCAAGCCGCACGCCTACACCAAGCTGCGCGCCACCTACTACCACGAGGTCGACTCGGCGCTCGGCTTCGCCGACTTCAACAACCCCGAGAAGATGGAGTCGCCGCAGGAGTTCATGGAGGCCGCCTGCAAGATCCAGTACACGTTCAACTGGTTCTTCATCGACTCCGAGCACATCGCCTACTTCAACTCCGGCATCAACCCGGTGCGCGCCAAGCGAGCGCACCCCGATCTGCCGACGCCGGGCAAGCCACGCTTCGAGTGGCAGGGGTGGACGCCGCCCTCGCCAGCGCTGCTCTCGGGAGCGCCGATCGACCAGACCAACGTCAGCCCGGAGACCAACATCTCCGAGCAGGAGCCGTGCAAGGCCCATCCGCAGGTCATCGACCAGGGCTGGATGACGAGCTGGAACAACAAGCAGGCGCCGGGTTTCCGCGCCAGCGACGCCGAGTACGCCTACGGGTCGATGTTCCGCTCGACCCGGCTCGACGACCGAGTCCGCACGCGAATCAAGGGGGCCAAGAAGGCGAGCCTGCCGAAGCTCGTCGACGCGATGGAAGATGGAGGCACGGTCGACCTGCGCGGCGACGTCGTCCTGCCGCTGGCGCTGGGCGTGATCGGCCGCGCTGGCAATTCCAAGGTCCGCGACGCGCTCGCCGTCCTGTCGAAGTGGCAGGGCTCGGGCTCGCACCGCCGCGACAAGAACGCCGACGGCACCTACGACGATTCCGAGGCGGTGCGGATCATGGACGCCTGGTGGCCGTACTGGGTCAAGGCACAGTTCAAGCCGCGGCTCGGCAAAAAGCTCTTCGACGCCATCGAGTCGATGATCGTCCTGCACGACGCGCCCGGGCCGATCGGATCGGCGTTCATCTCCGGCTGGTACGGGTACGTCGACAAGGACCTGCGCACGGTGCTCGGCGAAGAGGTCAAGGGACGCTTCTCGCGCACCTACTGCGGCAACGGCTCGCTGAAGAAGTGCCGCAGGGCGCTGGTCAAGTCGCTGGCGAAGGCGCTCGCGCACACCTCCGACGCCGAGCTCTATCCGGACGGGCCGTGCGAGGGCGGCGACGCGCAGTGGTGCCACGACTCGGTCAGGCACCGGGCAACCGGCGCGATCACCCAGCCGCCGATGCACTGGATCGACCGGCCGACCTTCCAGCAGGTCGTCCAGATCAGGTAGGCCGGGGCGACGACCCCGGTCACTAGGCTCATCTGGCCTTGGCCTGGGTCGAGACCGAGTCGCTGAGCTTCACCGCGCGCCACGAGAGCGAGGACGAGGCCTGCGCGCAGCGCATCCTCGACCGCCTGGAGGACCTCAGGCTGCGGCTCGAGGACCGCTTCGACGACGCGCCGGGCGGGATCACGGTGATCGTCCACCCCTCCCCGGGGTGGCTCGCCGCCGCGCACCCGTTTCTGCCCGCGGCGCGGCTGGCCGCCTCGCCTCCCGGGCGCCGCTACCTCGCCGGCTGGGCGATGGCCTCGGAGCTGCACGTGCTCAACGACGAGTTCACCGACCGCCGCGCCGCCGGCGAGGACTCACTGGGGGCGCTGCGCGGGACCGCCGAGCGCCTCTACGCGCAGATCGCGATCGCCGCCAACAACGACCGCCTGCCGCCGCCCTGGGGCCCGCGCAAGTTCGCGCGCTACGTGCGCTGGGCGTGGCTGATCGAGGGCGGCGCGCAGCACTTCGCCGGCCAGACGTCGCTGTTTCGCGCCGCGGCCAACGCCCGCATGCGCCAGCGAAAGCAGCCCGCCTTCCCGCCCTCGGCGCGCGACGCGATCCTTCTCGGCGGCACGATCTTCGACCTGCTCGAGCGCGAGCGGGGTCTCGACGCCTGCACCGTGCTGGTCTCGCGCCTTCGCCGCGAGGGCCCGCAGCGCGCGATCGAGCTCGCCTTCGACGCCCGCCCGCGCGAGGTCGAGCGCGAATGGCGTCGCTACCTGCGCGAGGAGCTGCCGCGCGCCGGCTCGCTCGAGCTGCGCGACGAGGACCCGTTCAGCTAGCCGGCCAGCTCGGCGACGGCCCAGACCAAGGCGCCGCCGACGCCGAGCCCGACGAGGATCCCCACGAGGAGCCGCAGCGGCCGCTCCTCCCGAGCCGCCGGCAGGCCGTTGCTGTCGGCCAGGTGCTCGCCCGTGTCGGCGAGCAGGCCCCGCGCCACCTCGTAGGCCGCCTGCGGGACCAGGATGTCCCGCGGACCAGCGGCGAGGAAGTCCGGGACGTCGAAGCCGCGGGTGCGCCGCTCGACGCTCGGGATCCCCTCCTCGAGCAGGATCCCCTGGATCAGCTGCGCCTCGGCCTGGTTTGCCGCGAACGCGACCTTGACCGGCTCGCCGCTCGCGTACTCGGGGTTGACCTTGCCGGCCTTCTCGTGCGCCGCGGTGATCGGCTCCTCCTCGCCGCGGCCGACGTAGACGAGCGGCGTCTCGCAATCGGCGCAGAAGCGCTCGCTGAGCGGGTACTTGCGCGCGCACGTCGGACAGGCGAGCGGGCGGACGGCGTCGTCGTTTGCCTCAGTCGACAACGAGCTCGACCTCCTTCACCGCGTTGCCCTCGATCGTGAACGCGCGAACCACCGGCTCGTCCTCTGCCAGCGAGCAGATCACCCAGGGCGAGCCGGGCCAGTCGCGGGCCAGGTTGATGTCGGTCTGTGAGGGCCGGCCCTCGGTATGAGGATGGGAGTGGTAGATCGCGGGTTCCTCGTCGCGCGAGAGGAGCTCGTTGTAGATGCGAATCTGATCGGAGGACTCGATCCGGAACCGCTGCGGGCTCGCGAACTCGTTCCGGGCCGGGAAGTAGGCGGTCAGGAGGCCGTCGCTGAGACCCAGCATGCCGCAGCATTCGTTCGGGGCCTCGGCCCTTGCGTGGGCGATCAGCTCGTCGAGAACCTGTCGTGGAATCCGCACCCGTCGAGGCTACAGTGGCCGACCATGCGGGCGGCTTGGGCCGACAGGCCCTGGGTGACGGTGCTGTTCGGGCTCGTGGCCGCGATCGTGACCTGGGATCCAATCCTGCTGGTCCCCGGGGCGGGCCTCGACGCATCGTGGATCACGGGACTCAACATGGCCGCGGCCGCGGGGCTCGACCACGGCACCGAGATCGTCTACACGTACGGACCGCTCGGCTTCCTTGACGAGCCGCTGGTGATCGACGGCACGCTGGCGACCACAGGGGCGCTCTACCTGCTCGGGCTGAGGACGGCGCTGGCGGCGAGCCTGCTGTTCGCGGCACGCCGCAGCCTGCCGTGGCCTGCGGCGGCGGCGGTGGCGCTGGTCGCGATGGCGATCATGCCCGGATCGCTGGTGCCGCTGGCGCTGGCGGCGGTCTGGTGCCTGGTCGCGCTGCAGGCAGAAGCCCCGGCCTGGGTGAGCCGGCTCGTCACGGTCGGCGGCGGCGCGCTCGCGGGCATCGAGCTGATGGTCAAGCTCAACGTCGGGGTGACGATCCTGCTGCTCGTGGTGGTGACGGTCGTCGCGCTGCCGGATCGGCGCCCACGGGACCTGCTGACCCTCGCCGCGGCGCTCGTCGCGAGCTTCGCGATCGGCTGGTTTGCGAGCGGGCAGGGATTCGGCAACCTCGACGACTACGTCCGGTCGTCGTTCGAGACCGTCTCGGGATACTCCGACGCCCTCCAGCGCGATGTGGCCGAGGTCGACTGGGACTGGGCAGCGGCGCTCGTGCTGGCGCTCGGGGCGCTTGCGGCCGCCCTCGCCGCCTCGGCCGGCATGCGAACGGCGCGCAGGGTGCTCCTCTGCGTAGTCGTCGCGGCGCTGGCTGTGGCGCTGGAGAAGTACTCGTTCGTGCGCCACGACGCCGGTCACGTCGGTGCCATATTCGGCGGCCTCGCCGCGATCCTGGTGGCCCTGCGGTGGCAAGGCGTGGGGCGCTTCGTCCTACCGGTCGCCGTCGCCGCGGCGGCGGCCTCCTATGCGGCGGCCACGACCGCGTGGGAGGACGGTCCGCTGCGGCCGGGCACCGCGGTCGACCAGCTCGAAACGCTGGTCGACCCCGGCGACCGCGGCGACGCCCGCGACGAGTCGAGGGCGGCGCTGCAGTCTCTGTATGCCGTCGAGCAGCCGATCCTCGACCGGATCGGTGAGGCGCCGATCGACGCCCGCCCGTGGGAGACGGCGCTGGTCTGGGCGTACGACCTCGCGTGGAGGCCGCTGCCGGTGATCCAGGACTACCAGGCGTACACGCCGTGGCTCGACGAGCTCGATGCGGACGCGCTCGCCGCCGAGGACGGGCCGCAGTTCATCCTGCGCCACTACGGCTACGGCGACAGCCCCGTGATCGGCCTCGAGGGGCGCTTCGAGCCGTTCAGCTCGCCGCTGGTCACGCGCACGCTGCTGTGCCGCTTCCGGCCCACGGTCACCGGTGATCGCTTCCAGCTGCTGGTGCGCGGCGAGGACCGTTGCGGCCCGCCGCGCGCCGTTGGCTCGGTCAGCGCCGAATACGGCGAGGCGATCCGGGTGCCTGCAGCGCAGTCGGATGAGGCCGTGTTCGCGACTATCGACGGGGCTACAGCGAGCGGAGTCGAGCGAGTTCGCGCCCTCCTCTACCGCGCTGCGATCCGCCGCATCCGGCTCGATGAGGGCCGGGCCTTCCTGGCGCCCCGCAACGCCAGCGACGGGCTGCTGCTGCGTGCCCCCGAGGCAGCGGGCTACCAAGCTCCGTGGGTGCTGGCGCTGAACCCGGGAGAGATCGCGATCGAGTCCGACGGCGGATTTGCGACCTCCAGCGGCGAAGTGGACGTGGAGTTCCACGCGGTGGCCGTGCGCTGAAGCTGTATCACTTGACTAATACAGTTGGCCGCGCTACTGTGTCGCTCAAATGGCACAGTCTGCGGCGCCACCGACACCCTTCTCCGCCGACCCGAGCGACGAGCTGCCGGTCGGCCTCCAGCTCGACTGGCGCCTTCGAGCCCTGATCCGCTCCGGGCGGCTGGCCGCCGGCGAGCGGCTGCCGAGCGTGCGCGCACTGGCCGAGTGGGCAGGCGTGAACGTCAACACCGTCCGCGGTGTCTATACCCGGCTCGAGGACGAGGGACTCATCGTCACCCGGCATGGCAGCGGCAGCTTCGTCGCCGCGAGCGCGGGCGGATCGCCAGAGGTCGAGCGGATCGCCGCCGAGGCGATCGCCGCGGCGGCCGAGGCGGGCGTAGATCCGCGCGACGTCGCGATCGTCGCGCTCGTCTCTGCGGCCTTGCCCGCCGGGTTGGCCGAGAGCCTTCCCGACGAGCTCGTCGAAGCCGAGCCCAGCGAACTCGACCTCGAGCGGATCGCCACGGAGCTCGAGCTCGACGACTCCTGGCTCGACGCCGACGAGACGGTGGCGCGGCGCGAGCTGCGGCGCCAGATCGGCCGCCTGGAGGCGCAGCTCGCCAGCTACAGGCGCGACCTCGAGACGCCCTCCGAGCCGGCGACGCGGCCCCCGGAGCCACGGATCGCCGGCGCCGCCGAGCTCGAGCGCACCCGTGACGACCTGCTGCGCCAGCTCGCCGCCGCCCGGCTCTCGGCCGAGCAGCGCGCCCGGCGCGAGCGGCGCGCGCGCGAGGTGCGCGACGCGATCGTCGCCGACCCCGCCGGCCATCGCTGGGAGGTCGTCTCGGCGGCCGAGACCGGCGAGGAGGGCTGTTACGAGTGGGACGTCGCGCCGCGGATGGGGCCACTCGGAGCGCTCATGCGCTGGTGGCGGGTCAGGGTCTCTGGGGGTTGTCCGTTAGCCCCGCCGCTGGCGGCGGCTGCACGGACACGGGTGATCGGTAGTGGTCAGGGCCACAGCTGACAGGGCGTTTCTGCCGGCGAAGTCGCTGTTCGAGCAGGTCGGCAACATGATGGTGCTGACCGGCAAGACGATCACGTCGACGGTCAGGCCCCCGTACCCGTACGGCGGAGAGTTCGTCGGGCAGTTCCTGTTCGCGCTGCAGCTCTGCTGGTTTCCGATGCTGATCAGCACCGTCGCGTTCGGGTTCGGAGCCCCGGGGCTGCAGGCGGCCAACTTCCTCTCGCTGTTCGGGGCGCTGGATCGGCTGGGCGGGTTCTTCGTGCTCGCCTCGATTCGCGAGTTCGCGCCGTTCGTGACCGCGGTAGTGGTGGCAGGCGTCGCGGGAACGGCGATCACCGCCGACCTGGGCGCGAGAAAGATCCGCGAGGAGCTCGACGCGCTGCAGGTGCTCGGCGTGGATCCGATCAAGAACCTGGTCGTGCCGCGCTTTCTGGCGCTGATGCTGATCACCGGACTGCTCGACATCTATGCGCTCTTGTTCGGCATCGCCGGCGGCCTCTTTGCCGAGATCGCCTATAGCGAGCCGCTGGGAGGCTTCTTCGCCACGCTCTTCGCCAACGCCTCGGTCACCGACCTATGGGGGTCGATCCTGAAGACGACCCTGTTCGGGGCGATCATCGCGATCGTCTGCTCCTACAAAGGGATGAATGCGTCCGGGGGCGCCGAGGGTGTCGGCAGAGCGGTGAACGAGGCGGTCGTCATCTCGTTCCTCGGGATCTTCGCCTTCAACTACGTGTTCACCCAGACCCTGCTGGCGACCCATCCGGAGATATCGGTGCTCAAATGATCCGTTACCTGCTCATCCTCCTCGCCGCGGTCGGAGGCCTCGCCCTGGCGGCGCTCGCACAGGCCGGCGGCGACTACGACCGCCAGGCGTCGGAGTACCTGCTCACCGAGCAGCAACCGAACCGTGGCACCTCGGAGACCTTCGTCTTCGACTACACGAACCCAGACGATCCGAACGCGAAGCCGCCCGCCGTGCGGCGGGTGGTCACGATCCTCCCCCGAGGCGCCCGGTATGACACCTCGGTCCCCGGGCTGTGTGAGGCGAGCGACGCCGAGCTGGTGGCCCAGGGCGGCGCCGCGTGTCCGCCCGAGAGCGCGATCGGAGGCGGAGTTGTCACGGTCGACACGGGCGCGCCGGGTGAGGCACGGATCGTCACCGCCGACGTCGAGTTCTTCAACAACACCGACGAGTTCATCTACGTGAACACCGCTCGCGGCAGCGGCGCGCGGACGATCATCCGCGCGGCGGTCGAACGCGACCGCACGATCACCGATGCGGGGATGCTCCCAGGCACGCCTCCTGACGGCGGCTCGATCGACACGGTCGACCTCCACGTCGACAACGTCAGCAACAACGGGGGCAACTACATCACCACGCCGAAGGTCTGTCGCGGCCGCAAGGACGACCGCCACTGGACCACCCGCGTGTCGTTCACCTACGCGGACGGCGTCACCCAGGTCGTACCCACCCACACCCCCTGTCGCGGGAGGACGCGCTGATGACCGGCTGGATGGCGATCCCGCGCGATTGGCTCGACAGCCTGGGCACGATCGCCCGCTTCGGCGGCCGGGTGATGGGCTACGTCTACTCAGGCCGGGTGTTGGTGTTCTTCGGCGAGGCGCTGCGCCAGGCCGGGATCCTGATCCTCGGATCGACGCTCGTGATCTGGGGGCTGATGTTCTTCCTCGGCCTCACCTGCGGGATCGAGGGCGCGTACCTATTGCGCGCCCAGGGCGCGCCGTCGTATGCCGGCGTGTTCGCCGCCTGGTGCGACCTGCGCGAGATCGCCCCCTACGCCTTCGGCTACATGATGGCCGCCAAGGTCGGCACCGGGATCGTCGCCGAGATCGGCGCGATGCGGATCTCCGACGAGATCGACGCGATGGAGGTGATGGGGGTCAACCCGATGATCTTCCTCTGCGCGACCAGGCTGCTCGGCGGCTGGATGACGCTCGCCTTCATCTACCTCGGCGGGATCGGGGTCATGTACCTCGCCAGCTACATCGCCGTCGTCGAGCAGATCGGCGAGGTCTCCTCAGGCGGCTACTTCCTGATCTTCTGGATGTTCCAGAACCCGCCCGATCTCATATTCAGCCTCATCAAGGGGATGGCGATGGCGACGGTCATCGTGCTGGTCGGCTGCTACTACGGCTACACGGCCTCAGGCGGCCCCGTGGGCGTCGGCACCGCGACGGCCAAGTCGATGGTCCTGAACGTGGTCCTGGTGCACCTGATCGGGATGATGGGCACACTTGTGTTCTGGGGCGCGAACCCGAGAGCGCCGATCGGGGGATGAGGTGGAAGCCGGAGCGATGACGACGACGATCCAGCCGGCGTCGCGGCGCGAGCGGCTCTACGGCCGGTTCGTGCTCGTGGTGCTCGGAGTCGCCTGCGTCGCCTGGTGGATCGCGCTGCCGATCGGGACGCTGTGGGCGCTGTCGAAGGCAACCGACGAATTCGCCACGCATTTCGTCGCCGGCCTGCTCGGCGTGCCGGTGGTGATGGCGCTGTTCTCGCCGATCCTCTTCTGGCTCAACGGCCTCTACCTGAGGGTGACCGGGATCATGGCCCGGCTCGAGGCCGAGGAGGAGGAAACCGGCTGGCATCGGCGGGTCCGCGGACCGCTGGAGCCGATGTTGGCGATCTCGTTCGCCGTCGCGGCGATCGCGCTCGTGATCTGGTTCTTCTTCGTCGCCGAGAACCCGCCCCACCAGGTGCTCTGATGGGCGACCGTGGCGCCAAGCGATCGCTGATCGCCCTCGCAGTCACCTACGTCGCGTTCGCGCTCGTCTTCCTCTTGGTCTACCGCTCAGGGCTCGCGGTCGGGGCGCTGGCGATGCTCGAGCTGTTCGCGATGCTCGCCCTGGCCTGCGGTGTCGCCTGGGCGACGTCGCGCAAGCGCTGAGTCACACGTCAGTACCAGGTCGAGCCGGGCTCGCGTTCGGGCTCTGAGACGTCGACCGTCGCGCCGAGCAGGTCGGGGTCGTCGCGGCCTCGCTCCCAGAGCAGATCGTCGAGCAGCGGCGGCGAGACGTCCGCGGCCGCGGCGACCCGCTTGAACGCCTCGCGCGTGCCGCCCCGAACCTCGTCGAGCGCACCGGGCGCGACCAGCCCTGAGCGCAGCGCCAGCCTCATCAGCACGTTGTCGGCCGAGACCTCCCAGCGCTCGGGGTCGGCGACCTCGAACCAGCCGCGGCGCTCGCAGATCTTCGCGTAGAGCTGCGACTTCTTCTCCAGCGGGTCGGCGTAGGCCTGAAAGCGGGCAAGCCGGGCGAGCAGCCCCTCGCCGCCGCCGAGCCGGCCGGCCGCCGCGGCG
>DAIRGH010000071.1:0-15149 GCA_036794585.1 Solirubrobacterales bacterium
GGATCAGGGCCGGCGAGCTCGACGACGAGCTGCCGGCGCTGATCGAGCGCCTGCGCGAGCACGTCGCTCGCAAGCTCGAGGTCGCGCGCCCCGGTTACACCGACTAGAGCTCGGTCGTGTGCTCGCCCGCGCGGCCGGCGTCGGTCTTCTCATAGAAGCGACCCAGCAGCTCAAGTGTCTCGTCGGGGTCGGCGCAGGTGTAGGCGTTCCAGGCCTCGGTCCGAAGTTGGAAGTCGAGCGGCTGGCCGATCACGTCGAGGATCGTCTGCTTCGCCGAGCGCACAGCGTGCTGGGAGTTGCGCAGGATCTGGCGAGCGACCTTCTCGGCCTCCGCTTGAAGGTCGTCGTGGGGGACGACCTTGGTCACCAATCCCCACTCGAGCGCCTGGCGCGCGTCGACCGGCTCGGCGGTGAGCAGCATGTGGGAGGCGACACCGACCCCGCAGGCATTCACCAGGCGCACGAGCCCGCCGTCGCCGTGGTGAAAGCCGCGCCGCGCCTCGAACGAGCCGAACATCGCCCGCTCCGAGGCGATCCGGATGTCGCAGGCCATCGCCGTCTCCAGGCCGCCCGCCAGCGCCCAGCCGTTGACCGCGCCGATGATCGGCTTCGCGATCCGGTGCATGCCACGCGTGAACCCGTTGAGGCCGAGCTCGACGATCCGGCGGATGTCGTTGGGGCGTGCGCTCTGCATGATCTCGGGGATGTAGGTCTTCAGATCGGCTCCGGCACAGAAGGCGTCGTCGCCGGCGCCGGTGAGGATCGCGACGTCGACCGAGTCGTCGTCGGCGAAGTCCGCCCACGTGTCGATCATCGCCAAGTGAACATCGCGGTCGATCGCGTTGCGCGCCTCGGGACGGTTGATCGTCACGTACGCGATCCGGTCGCGCTTTTCGTAGAGCACCTTCGACACTGGGTTGCCTCGCTATCTTCAATCCGGGGACGGAATGGCGGCGGACTATCACACGATCGACCTCGATCGCCTTGCACTCTCACCGGGCCAGGGGACGCGGCTCGACCTGCAGATCGACCCCGGCGAGCTCGAGCTCGGCGGCACCGAGTACGGCATCGCCCGCGGCCAGGTGCCGGTGAGGCTCGAGGTCTCGCGGCCGGCGAGCGGCTACGCGATGCGGCTCAGCTTCACCGGAGAGCTGACAGGACCGTGCGTCCGCTGTCTCGAGGAAGCGGTGCTGCAGATCGAGGTCGACGCTCGCGAGGTCGACCAGCCCGGCGCGGAGGACGAGGAGCTGCGCAGCCCCTACGTCCGCGACGGGGTCCTCGACCTGACCGCATGGGCGCACGACGCGCTCGCGCTCGCGGTGCCGCAGCAGATCGTCTGCCGGCCCGACTGCGCCGGTCTGTGCCCGGTCTGCGGCGAGTCGCTCAACGACGCCGCCGGCGAGCACGACCATCCTCGCGAGCCGGATCCGCGGCTGGCGAAGCTGCGCGAGCTACTCGACTGAGGCCGCCGACGGCTCCAGCCGGATGTAGTTGGAGCGCTTGAAGGTGGCGTAGAAGATCGCGGTCAGGGGGTTGGCGTTCGGGGCGCACACGAACTCCGCGCGTTCGCCCTCGGCCAGGGTCACGCTGAGAGGCTGAGAGGTCGCCCAGTCGACCTTCATCTGCACCTGGTGGTCGCCCGGAGCGACTTCGATCTCGACGCCCTCGCCGTGTTTGACCTTGCCGCGCTCCTCGCCGTCGACCAGCACCTTGTAGGCGCGGGCGCGATCGGTGTAGCCCCCCGCCTGGCGGTCGACGTGGATCACGGCTGACATGGGGCCATCCTAACCCCGGCCGCTACTATCTCGCCGCCCATGGCCGTACCGAAGAAGCGCACCTCGCGAACTCGCCGCGACAAGCGCCGCGCCACCCACACCGCGGCCAAGCCGCGCCTGAACGAATGCCCGCGCTGCCACAGCCCGCGGCGCCCGCACCACGTCTGTCCGGTCTGCGGCACCTACGCGGGCCGCGAGATCCCCGGCGTCGTGCCGGAGATCGGCGAGCCTGAGAGCACAAGCGGCCCTGAGGAGTAGCTCGCGATGACAACGGTTGCCCTCGACGGCCACGGCGCCGAGCAGGGAACCGACGTGATCGTCGCCGGGGCCCGGCTTGCGGCCGCCGACGGGATCGGGCTGCGCGTGTTCGGCGATCCGGACGAGCTCGCGCCACTTCAAGGCACAGAAGGCGTCGAGCTGATCGCGGCGCCAAGAGCGATCACCAACGACGACGAGCCGGTCGCCTCGGTCCGCGGCACACCCGACGCCTCGGTGGTCCTGGCGGCCAGCGACGCCGCCGCCGGCGCCTCCGACGCGACCGTGAGCGTCGGGCCGACGGGAGCGACGATGACCGCGGCCCTGTTCGCGCTCCGGCGCCTGCACGGCGTCCGCCGTCCGGCGCTCACAGTCCAACTCGCCGTTCCGGGGCGCACCGGGCCGCCCACCTTGCTGCTCGACGTCGGCGCCAACGGCGAAGTTCGCGCCGGCGACCTCGTCCAGTTCGCTTATCTGGGTGCCGCGTTCAGCCGCGCCGTTCTCGGAGTCGAGCGCCCCCGCGTGGCGTTGCTGTCCGTCGGCGAGGAGCCGAAGAAGGGAACCGCGGCGGTTGTCGACGCTCACGCCGAGCTCGCGGGCGCCGAGGTGATCGACTTTCGCGGCAACGTCGAGGGTCGCGACCTGCTCGGCGATCGCGCCGACGTCATAGTCACCGACGGCTTCACGGGCAACGTCGCGCTGAAGACGATCGAGGGGACTGCACGCAAGGTCTCCTCGGCGGTGGGCGACGCCGCCCGATCCAATCCGCTCGCGGCGGCGGGCGGCCTGCTCCTGCGCCCGGCGCTCAGCGGCCTGCGCCGCCAGATGGACCCCGACACGACGGGCGGCGCGATCCTCCTGGGACTGCGCGGGATCGCGGTCGTCGGCCACGGCAGCTCCGGCCCCGAGGGCGTCGCCAACGCGGTCCGGCTCGCGGCCCGCTGCGTCGAGCTCGGCGCGGTCGAGCGGACTGCCGAGTTGCTCGAGCGGTCCGGTGCCACGCGGGCGGCGATGCGTGAGAGGATGAGTGGCGAATGAGGGCGCTCAGCCGCGATGAGGTGATGGCCAAGGTGCGGGAGCATCTCGCCGCCGAGCTCGAGGTGAAGCCGGATGAGATCACGGACGCGACGCGCTTCAAGGACGACCTCGACGCGGACTCGCTCGACCTCTACGAGCTCGTGATGGAGCTCGAGGACTCCTACGGGATCACGGTCTCCGAGGAGGAGGCCTCCAGGATTGAAACGGTCGGCGATGCCGTCGACTTCGTGCTCGGGCGACTGCCCGTCTGATCGCGGTGGCGCGCGGCATCCGCAGGCTCAAAAGGGGGAGCCGGGAGCGTCGTGGGCGCGCCGGCCGCGACGACCTGCGGGCGCTTCTGGACTCGCTGCCGGTCACCCTTCGCCGCCAGGCGCTGACGCACTCCTCGTGGGTCGAGCACCGGGCCGACTCCTACGGCCGGCTCGCCTTCCTCGGCGACAGCGTGCTCGGCCTCGCGATCGCCGAGCACCTCTTCACTCGCTACCCCCGTGCCGACATCGGCCGGCTGACCAAGATGCATGGCCAGGCGGTGAGCGGGCGGGCGTGCGCCGAGGTCGCGGCGGCCCTCGGCGTGCCCGAGCTGCTGCGCCAAGCGGCGCCGGTACGGGTCGACGGCGGGATCGAGGTCGAGGCGCTGCTGGCCTCCGAGCGCGCGCTGGCCTCGGTTTGCGAGGCCGTGATCGGAGCGTGCTACCTGCATCACGGCTTCGAGGTCACCGCCACGGCGACGGTGGCGGCCTTCGCTTCTGAGATCGAGATCGCCTCCGAGCGGCTCCTGGACTTCAAGTCCGCGCTTCAGGAGCTGCTCGCGCGCGAGGGCGCGCGGGTGCGCTACGACATCACCGGCGAGTCGGGACCGCCCCACGACCGCGTCTTCGAGGTCACCGCAAACGTCGACGGCGAGGCCGTCGGCCGTGGCACGGGCCGCTCGAAGAAGGCCGCCGAGCAAGCGGCCGCCGAGGAGGCTTTCGAGAGCCTGCGCTGAACAAGGCGCCTCAACAGCGGCGCACTTCCGCTTCGCCCTCCGGGCTCCGCGATCGGAGTCCCTAAGCTCGAAATCACGTCCGGCAGGGGCGTGAGGCTACGCGTACCCAGGCATGCATCTGAGCTCGATCACGATCAAGGGCTTCAAGTCCTTCCCCGAGCGCACCCCACTCGTCTTCTCGCCGGGCGTCAGCGTGATCGTCGGGCCCAACGGCTGCGGAAAGTCGAACGTCACCGACGCCGTGCTCTGGGCGCTCGGCGAGCAGAGCCCGCTCAGCGTCCGCGGCCAGACGATGCAGGACATGATCTACGCCGGCGGCGAGGGCGTCGGCGCGAGTCGGTATGCGGAGGTCGAGGTGGTGCTCGACAACGAGGGCGGGGAGGGCGAGTTCTCCGAGATCGCCATTAACCGCAGGCTCGAGCGCGGGGGAGAGGGCACGTATCGGATCAACGGCGCTCGGGCCCGCCTGGCCGACGTGATCGAGGTGCTCGCCGACGCCAACCTCGGCCGCGAGATGCACTCGGTGATCAGCCAGGGCCGGGTCGAGGAGATCGTGCTCTCGGCGCCGCGCGACCGCCGGCTGCTCGTCGAGGAGGCAGCAGGGCTGGGTAAGCACCGCAAGCGCCGCCGCCGCGCCCAGCTGAAGCTCGAGCGGACCCAGGACAACCTCGACCGCGCGCTCGACGTCGAGCGCGAGGCACGCAGCCGGCTGCGACCCCTCAAGCGACAGGCCCAGGCCGCCGAGATCCACGCGCGGCTCGAACGCGAGGCCGCCGAGCTGCGGGCCCGGCTGCTCGCCTCCGAGCTCTCCGGGCACGACGCCGAGCTCGCCGACGCCGAGAAACGCGCGGCGGAGGTGCGCGGGATTCGCGACGAGATCGACTCCGAGCTGGCCGAGGTGAACGCACGCCGGACGGCGATCGAGGAGCAGCTCGCCGAGCGCGACCGCGAGCGCACCGAGGCATGGGGGCGCCTGACCGCGATCCGTGCCGCGCACGAGCGCCTGAGCGTCCGCGCCGAGGCGCTGGCCGCCCGCCGGACCGAACTCACGACTGCGCTCGAGCGCCGGCGTGCGACTCTGGGCGCGCTGGCCGACGAGCTCGCTCGAACCACTGCCGCCGGCGCCGAGGAGGACCCCGTTGGCGCCGGACTCGACCGCATCGACGAGTCGCTGGATGCCGCAGCGGGAGCGCTCTCGGCGGCTCGCGCGGCGAGCACCGATCGGGCGCGCGCCGTCGAGGTCGGTCGGGTGCGCGACGCGGCCGAGCACACGGCGAGGCTCGCGCGCAGGGTCGAGGACCTGCTCGGCAGCCTGCGCCAGGATTCGCTCGCGCACCGAGCCGACCGTGAGGCGGCGATCCTCGCCGCGCTCGAAGGACTGTGCGAGGCCGTTGCCGTCGCGCGCGATGCCGCCGGCGAGCGCAGTGGCGAGCTCGAGCGGCGGACGCTCGGCGACACCGGCGGCGACGACGTCAGCGAGCGGCTGCGGTCGTGCTCGCGGCAGGAGGCTGAGCTGCAGGCGCGCCTGAGGGCCGCGGGCGAATCGGTGACCGAGGCGGAGGTCCGGGTTGCCCATCTCGGCGACCGCCGCGGCGAGGTCGCCGCCGAGCTCGAACGCATCGCGGCGACCCTCGGGCATGAGCCCGAGGCGGCCGGAGCGCTCGAGGCCGAGGAGCGCGAGCAGATCGAAGCCAAGCTCGACCGGCTCGCGCGCCGCCGTGAGCAGCTCGGGCCCGTCAACCCGCTGGCCGAACGCGAGTACGCGGACGCGCGCGCTCACGTCGAGAGCCTGCAGACCCAGCGCGGCGACCTCGAGCGCGCGCTCAGCGAGCTTCAGTCGCTGATCCGCGAGACCGACCGCAAGATCCACGCGGCTTTCGAGGAGACCTTCGAAGCCACCGAGCGCAACTTCGAGGAGCTGGTCGAGCACCTCTTCCCCGGCGGCCGCGGTCGCCTGCGGCTGGTCGACGACCGCCGCGCCCCCAAGCCCGTGCTCGGCGGAGCGGAGGAGGCCGAGGAGCCCGATGCCGACGAGCCGACCGACGAGTTCTCCGGCC
Organism: Solirubrobacterales bacterium; assembly: GCA_036794585.1. Lineage (GTDB taxonomy): Bacteria > Actinomycetota > Thermoleophilia > Solirubrobacterales > 70-9 > WHSW01. The sequence continues at coordinate 6,111 of DAIRGH010000071.1, forward strand.
AGGGCGTCGAGATCGAAGTGACACCGGCTGGAAAGGCAACCCGGCGCTTGTCATTGCTATCTGGCGGAGAGAAGGCGCTGGTCGCGCTCGCCTTCGTCTTCGCGGTCTTCCTGGCCCGTCCGTCGCCGTTCTACATCCTCGACGAGGTCGAGGCGGCGCTCGACGACGCCAACATCGACCGCTTCCTGCAGCTCGTCCGCCGCTTCTCCGACCGGGCTCAGTTCATCATCGTCACCCACCAGAAGCGGACGATGGACGCCGCCGACGTGCTCTACGGCGTCTCGATGGGCAAGGGCGGGGTGACCAAGGTCGTCTCGCGGCGCTTCGAGCATGAGCAGGCTGCGCTCGAGGAGACCGCCGAGGCCGCGTAGCGAGGGGTCGGATCCAAACGTTTGAACGTTTCTCGGGGCTATAGCCCCTACAGGCGTTCAAACGATGGTTCGCGCCGCTCGGCCTGCCCTACCCAGCCTCGCAATGCGCCGTCGCTACCCTGCCGGACGCGATGGAGTGGGAGGAGCTGATCCCGAGCGCCGGCGCCTCGCCGCCCGAGGCTGACCCGGAGCCGGAGCAGAGCGGCCGCTTCGGGAGGCTGCGCGAGCGCCTCTCGAAGAGCCGCCAGGCGCTGCGCGCCGAGCTCTCGGCAAGCCTGTTCGACCGGCTCGATGCCGAGACGTGGGAACGCCTCGAGGAGGCGCTGATCCTCGCCGACGTTGGGGCCAAGGCGACCGCCGACGTCGTCGGCAGGCTCGAGGCCGAGGTCGAGGAGGGAGCGGTGAGCGGGCCCGAGGCGATTCGTGAGCGGCTGATCGAGCTTCTGGCCGAGCTCGCCGCGGCCGAGCCGCCACGGCTCGACCTGGCGGCGAAGCCCACCGTGATCATGGTCGTCGGCGTCAACGGCACCGGCAAGACGACCACGATCGGCAAGCTGGCCGCGGTGTTGCGCGAACGGTTCGGGCTCGAGGTGATCGTCGCTGCGGCAGACACCTATAGGGCCGCTGCGATCGAGCAGCTCGAGGCGTGGGCCGAGCGCGCGGGGACCGAGATCGTCCGCGGCAACCCGGGCGGCGATCCGGGCGCCGTCGTCTTCGACGCTCTGGCGGCCGCCGAGGCCCGCGGCGCCGACGTCGTCGTCGTCGACACCGCGGGGCGCCTGCACACGCACGGAAACCTGATGGACGAGCTGGCGAAGGTGCGCCGCGTGGCGGCCAAGCAGCTCGAAGGCGCGCCGCAGGAGACGCTGATCGTGATCGACGCGACCACCGGCCAGAACGGCCTGCGCCAGGCACAGGCCTTCGCCGATGCCGTCGACGTCAGCGGGGTGGTGCTGACCAAGCTCGACGGCACCGCGAAGGGCGGGATCGCGCTCGCGATCGCCGGCGAGCTGGGGATCCCCGTGAAGCTGATCGGGGTCGGTGAGGGGATCGAGGACCTGCGCCCGTTCGATGCCCGAGAGTTCGCCCAGGCGCTACTGGCCGAGTAGCCTCAACGGTCGTGTTCGACCAGCTCTCAGACCGCCTGCAGCAGACGCTGGCCGACGTTCGCTCGCGCGGCAAGCTGACCGAGGCCGACGTCGACGCCGCTATGCGCGAGATCCGCCTGGCGCTGCTCGAGGCCGACGTCAACTTCAAGGTCGTCAAGGCGTTCACGGCGCAGCTGAAAGAGCGCTGCATGGGCGCGGGCGTGCTGGAGTCGCTCGATCCCGGCCAGCAGGTGGTGAAGATCGTCGACGAGGAGCTCGCCAAGTTGATGGGGGGCGCCAGCCGCGATCTCGCCTTCGCCTCCTCCGGCACGACGGTGATCCTGATGGCGGGCCTTCAGGGCTCCGGCAAGACGACCGCGTGCGCGAAGCTGGCCAAGCACTTCGGCGACCAGGGAAGGAAGGTCGCGCTCGCCGCCTGCGACACCCAGCGCCCCGCGGCGGTCGAACAGCTCGTGACGATGGGCAAGCACTCCGGCGCGACCGTGTTTGAGCAGGGCACCGAGCGCGATCCGGTCGACATTGCCGAGTGGGCGCTCGGCCAGGCGCGCTCGCAGGGCCACGACATGCTGATCGTCGACACCGCCGGCCGCCTGCACGTCGACGACGAGCTGATGGACCAGCTGGCCGAGATCCGCAAGCGCACCAAGCCCCACGACATCCTGCTGGTGCTCGACGCGATGACCGGCCAGGACGCCGTCAACGTCGCCGAGAGCTTCGCCGAGCGCGTCGACTTCGACGGCGTCCTGCTGACGAAGCTCGACGGCGACGCCCGCGGCGGCGCCGCGCTCTCGGTCAAGGCGGTGACCGGCAAGCCGATCCTCTACGCCTCGACCGGCGAGCGGATCGAGCAGCTCGAGCGCTTCCACCCCGAGCGCATGGCCTCGCGGATCCTCGGCATGGGCGACGTGATGTCGCTGATCGAGAAGGCGGAGGCGGTCTCGGACGCCGATCAGGCGGCCGAGCTCGAGCGCAAGATCCGCAAGCAGCAGTTCACGCTCGAGGACTTCCTCGTGCAGATGAAGCAGGTGCGCAAGATGGGCCCGCTTCAGAACGTGCTCGGGATGATGCCCGGGATGGGCAAGTCGATGAAGCAGATCCGCGAGCTGAACATGGACGAGCGCGAGCTGGACCGCATCGAGGCGATCATCCTCTCGATGACCCCGGCCGAGCGCGCCAACCCGACGATCATCGACGGCTCCCGGCGCAAGCGGATCGCCCAGGGCTCGGGGACCACGGTCCAGGCGGTCAACCAGCTCGTCAAGCAATTCGCCCAGATGCGCAAGATGATGGCCCAGCTCGCCCAGGGCAAGATGCCGAACCCCGCTCAACTCATGAAGGGCATGCGCTAGCCTCTCGCGCCGCATGGTTCGGCTTCGCTTGAGAAGGGTGGGTTCGCGCAAGAACCCGATCTGGCGCATCGTCGTCGCCGATCGGCGCTCGCCTCGCGACGGGCGCACGATCGAGACGATCGGCCACTACAACCCGCAGACCGATCCTTCGGTGATCGAGATCGACGAGGAGCGCGCGCGCCACTGGCTCGATCACGGCGCCCAGCCGTCGCAGACCGTGGCGACGCTGCTGCGCAAGAAGGGGATCGAGGCGACGGGCCGCTAGCCCGTCCCGGCCTGTGCGCGACCTGGTCGAGTTCCTGGTCCGGGCGCTGGTCGACGACCCCGAGTCCGTGCGCGTCGAGGAGCTCGACGACAACGGAGACATCGTGCTCGAGGTGCATGTCGCGGCCGACGACCTGGGTCGCGTGATCGGGCGCGACGGCCGCGTCGCGAACGCGATCCGGACCCTGGCGAAGGCCGCCGCCACCGCCCACGGCGAGGGCCGCGTGCTGGTCGAAATAGTCGAAGACGACTGAGCGCCGCTCGCCGTGCGGATAGACGTCTTCACGCTCTTTCCCGAGTGGTTCGAGTGGTTTGCCCAGCAGCGCCACGTGCGCAACGCGCTCGACGCCGGTTCGGAGCTGCGCTTCGTCCACTACCGCGACAGCACCCCGCTCACGGGAGGCCAGGTCGACGATGCGCCGTACGGCGGCGGGGCGGGCATGGTGCTGCGGGTCGACGTCGTCGACGCCGCCCTGCGCACTACCTATGGCGAACAGAGCCCCGCGCGCGTGATCCTGCTGGCGCCGTCGGGCCGCCAGCTCGACGAGGCGCTCGCCACCGAGCTGGCGGCTGAGCCGCACCTGGCGCTGCTCTGCGGCCGCTACGAGGGCGTCGACGAGCGGGTTCGCGAGCACCTCGCCGACGACGCCGTCTCGATCGGCCCCTACGTCCTCTCCGGCGGCGAACTGGCGGCGATGGTGCTTACCGACGCCGTGCTTCGCAAGCTGCCCGGGGCGCTCGGTCACGCCGACAGCGCGATCGAGGAGTCGTTCTCCGACGCGCTCGAGGGAGGGCCCGAGTACCCGCACTACACCCGCCCCGCGAGCTACCGCGGCTGGGACGTGCCCGAGGTCCTGCTCTCCGGCGACCATGCCCGAGTGCGCGAGTGGCGGCTCGAGCAGAGCCGGCTGCGGCGCAGGTAGCGTTTCGGTATGGCCGACGCGTCGCCGCAGGTCGAGGCCGCCAATGCTGCCGCAAGGAGTGAGCTGCCGTTCGCCGACGCATCCGACTTCGAGGACGCGCGCCGCGGGTTCGTCGGGACGATCGAGCCGATGCGAATCGAGGCCGCCGACGGCCGGACGATCTGGGACATGGAGTCCTACTCGTTCACCGATGGCGAGGCGCCGCCGACGGCGAACCCGAGCCTCTGGCGCCAGGCGCAGCTGCTCGCCATCCACGGCCTGTTCGAGGTCGCGCCCGGCTTCTACCAGGTGCGCGGCTTCGACCTGTCGAACATGCATCTGATCGAGGGCGAGACCGGGGTCGTCGTCGCCGACCCGCTGATCTCGACGGAATCGGCCACGGCTGCGCTGGCGCTGTATCGCAAGCACCGTGGCGATCGGCCGGTTACGGGCCTGCTCTACAGCCATAGCCACGTCGACCATTTCGGCGGCGCGCGCGGCGTCCTCTCCGACGAGCAGGTCGAGGCCGGCGACGTGCCGGTGATCGCACCAGCCGGCTTTCTCGAGCACGCGGTCAGCGAGAACGTCTACGCCGGGACCGCGATGGCGCGCCGCGCCGGCTACATGTACGGAGCCCTGCTGCGCCCGGGTCCCGACGGCCAGTTGACCGCCGGCCTGGGGCCGACGACATCGACCGGCACGGTGACGTTGATCTCGCCGACGGTCGACATAGTCGAGACGGGCCAGGAGGAGGTCGTCGACGGCATCCGCTTCCGCTTCCAGCTCACGCCCGGTACCGAGGCGCCGTCGGAGATGAACTTCTACTTCCCCGACCGCCGGGTGCTGTTCGCGGCCGAGAACGCGAGCCACACGCTCCACAACACGCTCACCCTGCGCGGGGCCCTCGTGCGCGACCCGCGCATCTGGGCCCACTACCTCAACCAGACGATCGAGGAGTTCGGGCGCGAGGCCGACACGCTCTTCGCATGTCATCACTGGCCCGTGTGGGAAACCGACCGGATCGTCGCCTATCTCTCCAAGCAGCGCGACCTCTACGGCTATCTGAACGACCAGACTCTGCGGCTGATCAACAAGGGCTACACCGGGAACGAGATCGCTGAGCTGTTCGAGCTTCCGCCGACGCTTGCGGGCGCCTGGCACTGTCGCGGCTACTACGGGTCGGTCAGCCATAACGTCAAGGCGGTCTATCAGCGATACATGGGCTGGTTCGACGGCAACCCGGCCCACCTCTGGGAACATCCGCCGACTGAGGCCTCCAAGCGCTACGTCGAGTTCATGGGCGGCGCCGATTCGGTGCTCGAGAAGGCACGGGCCGCCTTCGACGCCGGGGATTTCCGTTGGGTGGCCCAGGTCGTCAACCACGTGGTCTTCGCCGAGCCCGAGAACACCGCCGCCAGGGAGCTTCAAGCCAGCGCGCTCGAGCAGCTCGGGTACGGCGCCGAGAACGGGACCTGGCGCAACTTCTTCCTCACAGGGGCGAAGGAGCTGCGAGAGGGATCGCTCGGGACGCCGACGACCACCGCGGCCGGGGGCATCATCGGCCACCTGACCCTCGAGCAGCTGTTCGACTCACTCGCGGTCCGGATCGATGGCCCGCGGGCATGGGACGAGCGCATCGTGCTCAACTGGGCCGTCGACGACGAGCGCTGGGTAATGACGCTCGAGAACGGCGTTCTGAGCTACCTGGCCGACAAGCGCGACGATGCCGCGGATACGACGATCACGATCGCCCGCCAATCGCTCAACGAGGTCCTGCTCGGTGCCGCGACTCCCCAGGACCTGCTCGCCTCGGGCGAGCTTCGCATCGACGGCGACGGCGAGCGGCTGGGGGCCCTGCTCGGGTTCCTGGACGCACCCGACCCGGATTTCGCGATCGTCACCCCCTAGGCCGGCCCCGCTACTATCTGACGCCCGCGCGGGGCCGCAGAGGCGCCGCGCTTTTTGCCGCGTTTTTCCTCATGAGCACGATCATCGAGAGCATCGAGCAGCGCCAGCTGAAGAAGGTCCCGCGCTTTGACGCCGGCGACCGGGTGCGGGTGCACTTTCAGGTGATCGAGGGGACTCGGCGCCGGACCCAGGTGTTCGAGGGGATCGTGATTGCCCGCCGCGGTTCGGGCGCACGCGAGACGTTCACCGTCCGCAAGCAGTCGTTCGGCGTCGGGGTCGAGCGAACGTTTCCGGTCCACTCGCCGAAGATCGAGCGGCTCGAGGTGGTCGCCCGCGGCGACGTGCGCCGAGCGAAGCTCTACTACCTGCGGGGCCGGGTCGGCAAGCGCGCGCGCGTCGCCGAGCGCCGCTGGGGGATCGAGGACGACCTCGTGATCGGCGAGGCCGAGGAGGCGGTGGCGGTCGACTCCGAGGGCGTCAGCCAGGAGGAGGCCGAGACGGTGCCTCGCGCCGAGCAGCTGGACGAGGACGAGGACGCCGCGGGGGAGACCGAGGGTGCGGAGGAGGGAGACGCCGAAGCCGCGGCCGAGGATGAGGGCGACGGCGGGTCGGCAGGCGAGGAATCCGGCGACGACGCCGAGGATTCCGGGAAAGACAACTGATCCCGAAGCCCACAACCGGCCGCGGCGCGCTGGTCGAGCTGGTCCTGATCGTCGCCCTGGCGATCGGCCTCGCGCTCGGGATTCAGGCGTTCATCGTCAAGCCGTACCAAATCCCCTCGCCGTCGATGGAGCCGACCCTGGACATCGGCCAGCGGGTGCTCGTCAACAGGCTTTCCTACAGCCTCGGCGGCGATCCCTCGGTGGGCGACATCGTCGTCTTTCACCCTCCCGCCGGGGCCGAGATGGGCAACGAGTGCGGGGTGCCGCGCGAGGACGGCCAGCCATGTCCGCAGCCGACCGAGGAGCGGGCCGAGACGAACTTCATCAAGCGCGTCGTCGCCGGACCGGGGGACACCCTCAGCATCCGCGACGGGGTGCCGATCGTCGACGGAGAGCCGCTCGACGAGGACTACACGCGACCGTGCCGAGGCCTGGGCGGGTGCGACTTTCCGACCGAGATCACGATCCCGCCCGACCACTACTTCATGATGGGCGACAACCGGGGCGGGAGCGACGACAGCCGCTACTGGGGCCCCGTGCCCCGGGACTGGATCATCGGCAAGGCGTTCTTCACCTACTGGCCGCCGAAGCGGGTCGGGCTTCTCTAGCCGCAATTAGCGAGCACCGCCGTCGTGCTCTGACCGCGCGACGCGTCATCATGGCGCCGTCGTGGAGTCAGCTACCACGCCGAAGCGAACCAAGCCGGCGTCCAAGCGGATGGCCGCCCGCCGCCGTCGCGCCGCGCGCCTCTTTCGCTACGACCGCCAGCTCGGCGCGCGGTTCGTCGCCGGGGCCGACGAGGCCGGCCGTGGCTCGCTCGCCGGTCCACTCGTCGCCGCCGGGGTGCTGATCGACTACGAGCGCCTGACCCTGCGCGACCGGCGCGCGCTCGGGCTGCTCGACGACTCCAAGCAGCGCACCGCCGAGGAGCGCGAGACGCTCTATCCGGCGGTCGTCCGCGCCGCCGCGCGGGTGGCCGTCACCGTCCGCTGCGTCCGCGGCATCGACGCCCGCGGCCTGCACGTGACCAACCTCGCGGCGCTGGCCCGCAGCCTCGAGCGGGTCGCAGTCCCGGGAGCGGTCTGCCTCACCGACGGCTTCCGGGTGCCGCAGTGCCGGGTCGAGCACCGCGCCGTGATCGATGGCGACGCGACCAGCGCCGCGATCGCCGCGGCGTCGGTGATCGCCAAGGTGACGCGCGATCGCTACATGCACCGGATCGCCTCGGCGCATCCGGGCTTCATGTTCGAGGAGAACGTGGGTTACTCGACGCCCGAGCACCGGGCGGCGATCATCGAGTTCGGCCCGTCGGTGCTTCATCGCCGCTCCTTCGCCTCCATCGCCTACAGCCAGCTGAGCTTCGGAGCGGAAGAGGCGGCGGCCGGGGCCTAGAACGCGCCGCGCAGGTGCTCGTACTCGGTCACCCGGCCGCTCGGGTCGAGCCGCACACCGACGACGTCGAAGCGAAGCTCGCGGTGGCGTGGAACGTCGTAGCCCTGATCGCGCAGCCAGGCCGAGGCAAGCTTCCGGATCTTCGCCCGCTTGCGCGGTCCGACCGCCATCACCGGCGTCTCCGGGCCCGTGCTCGAGCCGGCCGATCGGGCCTTGACCTCGACGAAGACGAGCGCCTCGCCGTCGACCGCGACCACGTCGAGCTCCCCGAGCACTTCACTCGTGCGCGCATTGCGATCGACGATCCGCCACCCAGCTCGCTCGAGCCGCTCGGCGACGAGCTGCTCGGCCTGCCGGCCCTTGAGCTGGCGCCTCGCTGTCATCGTCGGCCGACCGTATTCGCGGAAAGCGCGCGTGAGACGCGGCGTGTGAGCCAAGTCGCTGTTTCACCTTCTCGTCACCGTTTGCGGGTCACGCGTAGGTACAGCCGGCATACGGTCGCAGCGTGCTTGCCGTCGCCCGGACGTACGCGCTGCTCGGCGTCGAGGCCCGCGAGGTGCGAGTCGAGGCCGACGTGCGCACCGGGCTGCCCTGCTTCGCGCTTGTCGGGCTTCCCGACACCGCCGTGCGCGAGGCACGCGAACGGGTCCGTGCGGCGCTCGTCAACTCGGGCTTCGAGTTTCCCCAGAAGCGGATCACCGCCAACCTCGCGCCGGCCGACCTGCGCAAGGCCGGCCCCGGCTTCGACCTGGCGCTCGCTGCCGCGCTGCTGGCCGCCACCGGCCAACTGCCCGAGGGGGCGCTCGCAGATGTCGCTCTGGCCGGCGAGCTGGCGCTCGACGGATCGATCAGAGCGGTGCCCGGCGCGCTGGCCATGGCCGAAGCCGCCCGGCGATCCTCGTTGCGCGCGCTCGTCCTGCCGGCGGCGAGCGCCCCGGAGGCGGCGCTGGTCGCCGACGGAGCCGTGGTCCCGCTGGGGCGGCTCGAGCAGCTCACGGAGCTGGGCGGCGAGGCCGAGCCGCGACAGCCGCCGCCGCCCTCGCAGCCGGCCGGCGACGAGCGGCTGGGCGACCTCGCCGACC
>DAIRGH010000072.1:0-15105 GCA_036794585.1 Solirubrobacterales bacterium
ACCTACGTCTACATCACCCACGACCTGGCGACGGCGAAGTTCTTCTGCGACCGGATCGCGATCATGTACCTCGGCCGGATCGTCGAGCTTGGCCCCGCCGAGCAGATCTACGCCGACCCCAAGCACCCGTACACGCAGGCGCTCCTGAGGGCGATCCCCGAGCCCGACCCGACCCGGACGGTGCCTCGCGACCTGCCGCGGGGCGAGGTCCCCGACGCCGTCTCGCCTCCGCTCGGCTGCCGCTTTCACCCGCGCTGTCCGAAGGCGTTCGAGGTCTGCGGCTGGGAGAGCCGCGACCTCCGCACGCTGCTCGAGCAGCGCTGGACCCAGCTGCCCGAAGAGCAGTACGAAGCGGAGCGCGAGCTGATCGGCGATCTCGACGAGCTCGACGCCCCCTCTTTCGACGCGGTGCTGCCGGCCGGCCGCGGCCGCACGGCCGAGGAGGCGATGGGCGTGCTCGAGTCAATGCGCGCCGATGCGCCCGACGACCCGATCTGGAAGGGCGTCGCCGAGACCGGGCTCGACCATAGGGGCGCCAGGGTGCGCTTCAACGATGCCCTCGAGCCGCGCCACCTCCTGCTCGAGGGGACCGAGGTCGAGTGCCACCTCTACGACTCCGACGCGCTGGCCGCGGCGGAGCGGGCCCGCGGCGGGGCCCGCCACCCTGCTTAGTTGTGTCCCGCGCTCAGACCCGGGTCGTTGTCGTCCTGCCGGCCGTGATCCGCGGCCAAATCAGCAGCACGAGCCCGATCAGGATCAGGGCAATGCCGAGCGCGTAATGCACGAGCACCGCGAGCACGATCCCGATGATGATCAGCAGTAGTGAGAGTTCCATGGGAGCGCAGTTACCCGGTCACCGGCCGCGAAAACGGTCGCGCAGCCAGGTCGCGTTGCGGACCGCGAACGCCTCCTTGTCGTTGTTGAAGTAGACGAACACCTCGGCGCGCTTGCGCCAGGCGGCGATCCGGCGCCCCCAGGTCTCGAGCTCGCTGGTCGAGTAGTTGCTGCGGCGGCCGCGATGGCCGTGGTGCATGCGCACGAAGGTCCAGTCGGCGGTCAGCTCGCGGAGCTGGAACGGCCGCTCGGGGTGGTCTCCGATGACGAGCGCGACCTTGTGCTCGCTGAGCATCGCGGTCACCTCTGGCGCAAACCAGCTCGGGTGTCGGAACTCGATGCAGTGCCTCCATGGCGGCAGCGCGTCGAGCGCCTGCGCCAGCCGCTCGTCGTCGCGCTGGAAGTTGGCCGGCAGCTGCCAGAGGAGCGGGCCCATCTTCGGCGTCAGCAGCAGCGGCTCGATCCGCTCGCTGAGGCGGGCGACCCCCTCGGGAAGCATCTGCAGCCGCTTGATGTGGGTCAGGTAGCGGCTCGCCTTGATCGTGAAGATGAAGTCCTCGGGCGTCTGCTCGACCCAGTTGGCGACCGCCTCGCGGCTCGGCAGCCGGTAGAAGGTCGCGTTCACCTCGACGGTGTCGAACATCGTCGCGTAGTGCTCGAGCCAGCGCCGCGACGGCACGCCCTCGGGGTAGACGGTCCCCCGCCAGGCCTTGTAGTTCCAGCCAGAACAGCCGACATGGACCGGCTTCATCGCGGCCTACTTCTACCCGGGATCGCGTCACGGGATACTCCGCCGATGGCACAAGTGCGTGTCCCAACCGAGACAACCGGGCACCGGCCGCGTCTCAGCGCGGTGATGCGCGAGCGCGCGCAGGTGACCCCGCTCGAGCTCTTCTTCGACCTCGTCTTCGTGCTCGCGCTGACCCAGTGCACGCAGCTCATGTCCGACGATCCCACCTGGAGCGGCCTCGCACAGGGGCTGGTGGTGCTTGGGGTGCTCTGGTGGGCTTGGGTGGGCTACGCCTGGCTGACGAGCGTCGTCGATCCCGAGGAGGGCGCGGTTCGGCTGGTGATCTTCGTCGCGATGGCCGCGTTCCTGGTGGTCGCGCTGTGCGTGCCGCAGTCGTTCGGCGACCTCGGCGTCACCTTCGCGCTCGCCTACGGGGTCGTCCGCGTCGCCCAGATCGGGTTGTTCATGCTTGCGAGCCGCGACGACGCGAACCTGCGCAGGTCCATCGTCGGCCTGGCGGTGAGCACCGGACTCGGCGTCGGCCTGCTGTTGGTCGCCTCGTCTCTCGACGGATTCGCCCAGGGGGCGCTGTGGGCGCTGGCGCTGGCGCTCGACATGGGCGGGCCGTACCTCTTCGGCTCCGAGGGCTGGAAGCTGATGCCGACCCACTTCGCCGAGCGTCACGGCCTGATCATCATCATCGCCCTTGGCGAGTCGATCGTCGCGATCGGCCTCGGCGTCGGCGGCGAGCTCAGCTTCGGCCAGGGCACCGCGGCCGTCGTCGGGATGGGGCTCGCCGCGGCGCTGTGGTGGCTCTACTTCGACGTCGTCGCGCTGGTCGCGGCGCGCCGGCTCGAGCGGGCGCCGGTCGGTCGGATCCAGAACGAGATAGCCCGCGACTCCTACTCCTATCTCCACTTCCCGATGATCGCCGGGATCGTGCTGATCGCGCTCGGGATGAAGAAGACCCTCAACGACGTCTCGGAGCCGTTGGCAATCGAGACCGCATTCGCGCTGCTCGGCGGCTTCGCCATCTACCTGCTCGCCCACGTCGCCAACCGCTTCCGCCTCATCCACACCGTCAACCGCCGGCGAGCCCTGCTCGCGGCACTGCTGCTCGTCCTCTTGCCCATCGGGGTCGAGATCCCGGCCCTCGCCACGGTTGCCCTGGTCACCGCCCTGGCCTGGATTCTGATCGTCTACGAGACCCGCAGCTACGGCGAGGGTCGGACTAGGACAAGGCACGAGGACTTCACGCCCGAGGAGCTGCGTGAAGCGCCGCCGTTGTCTGGTTGACATATTCCTATATAGGAATATAATGCTCGCCAAATGGCGCGAGCAGCAACCACAACCGACGCGTTCAACGCGATCGCCGAGCCCCGTCGGCGCCAGATCCTCGACGCCCTCGCCGGTGGCGAGCGGCCGGTCAACGACCTGGTGCGCGAGCTCGGGATGGCGCAGCCGCAGGTGTCAAAGCACCTGCGCGTGCTTCGAGAGGTAGGTGCGGTCGACGTCCGCGGCGATGGGCGCCGGCGGCTCTACCGGCTCAACGGCGAGGCGCTGAAACCGATCCACGACTGGGTCAAGCCCTACGAGGAGACGTGGTCAGAGCGCTTCGAGCAGCTCGACGCCGTGCTGGATGACCTCAAACAAAAGGAGCAAGGAGATGGAGACCATGACGAGTAGCGGCAAAGCGACGGTGACCCTCCCCGCCGACGACCAGATCCTGATCACGCGAGAGTTCGACGCGCCGGCGCACCTCGTCTACCAGGCCTACACGACGCCGGAGCTGATCAAGCGCTGGTGGAGCGGCAAGCGCGGCAATGTGACGCTGGCCGAGATCGACCTCCGGGTCGGCGGCAAGTGGCGCTTTGCGATGATCGCGAACGAGGGATTCGAGGTCGCCTTTCACGGCGAGTACCGCGAGATCGTCCCCAACGAGCGGCTCGTCTCGACCGAGGTCTACGAGACCGAGGGGGTGACCGACGATGACGCGACCCTCAACACCGCGACGTTCGCCGAGACCGACGGCCGGACCACGCTCACGGTCCTGGTCCAGGCCAACAGCAAGGAGATCCGCGACGCGATCATCGACTCCGGCATGGAGGTCGGCATGAACGAGGCGATGGACGCGCTCGAGGAACTCGCCAAGTCGCTGCGCTGACCGTCCAAGTCTGACCGGACCCGAAATGGGTAGTGGATCGTCAGATGCGCAGTCGATTCGCGGCGATCGCCCTGATCAGCGTTCTGTGGGCCGTTCCGAGCACCGGAACGGCCCACGCGTACACCGACATGTATGTCGCGCTCGGCGACTCCTACTCGTCGGGAACGGGAACGCGCTCGTATTACAACGCGGACTGCGAGCGGTCTTTCTTCTCCTACCCGCAGCTGCTGCTCGAGGACTGGCCTCGCAAGCCGCCGAAGGCGGACGGCGCCATTCTCAGGAACCTGACCTGCGGCGGGGCGAAGACCAGCACCGTGCTCAACAGCCAGATCCCGTCGATTCCGGGCAACACCAGCTACGTGTCGATCACGGTCGGCGGCAACGACGCCAACTTCAGCGGTGTGATCCGGCAGTGCGCCAAGCCCTGGCCGACGACGTGCTGGGGTGACATCGACAACGCCCAGGCATTCATCCGCGACGTCCTGCCGAGCCGGCTGGGCAACGTCTACTCACAGATCCGCCAGCGGGCGCCGTGGGCGCACGTGATGGTGGTCGGCTACCCGCGCCTCTTCGGCCCCGAGGAATGCAACGGGGCGCTCCGGATCTCCGACGGCGAGCAGCGCGAGCTCAACGAGACCGCGGACCTGCTTCGCGACGTGACCAAGTGGATGACGGCGTCCTCGGGCGGGGCGTTCTACTTCGTCGACGCGATCCCGCAGTTCCGCGGTCACGCGATCTGCAGCGACAGCGAGTGGCTCAACGGCATCTCGAGCCCGACCGGCGAGTCGTTCCACCCCAACCGCGACGGGCACAGGCGCGGCTACCTTCCGCTCCTCACCTGGACGATCGCCGCGACCGGCTAGTCCAGAATGAACACTCCCCCGATCGTTTCTGAGCAGGAGTGGGATGCCGCTCGCGAGGAGATGCTGGTCAAGGAGAAGGAGCTGACCCGCGCGCGCGACGCGCTGGCCGCCGAGCGCCGCCGGATGCCGTGGATGCAGGTCGAAAAGGACTACGAGTTCGACGGGCCGGACGGAAAGGCGAGCCTGCTCGACATGTTCGACGGCCGCCGGCAGCTGATCGTCTACCGGTTCTTCTACGAGCCGGGCGTGAGCGGGTGGCCCGAACGGGGGTGCGGCGGCTGCTCTTTCCTCGCCGACCAGGTGTCCCACCTCGCCCACCTGAATGCCCGCGACACGACGCTCGCGTTCGTTTCGCGCGCGCCGCAGCCCGACATCGAGCGCTGGAAGGCGCGGATGGGCTGGGAGTTCCCCTGGTACACGGTCACCGACGACTTCGACGCAGACTTCGGCGTCGCCGAGTGGCACGGAACCAACGCCTTCATCCGCGACGGCGACAGCGTCTATCGCACCTACTTCGTCGACAGCCGCGGCGACGAGGCGATGGGCAGCACGTGGAGCTACCTCGACATCACCGCGCTCGGCCGCCAGGAGGAGTGGGAGGACTCCCCGGAGGGCTACCCGCAGACGCCGCCCTATCAGTGGTGGCGTCTGCACGACGAATACGGGAAGGCCCCGTGAACCGGCGGCTCGAGTCCTAGCGGAGGGGGTGGGATTCGAACCCACGTCGGAGGAGTAATCCCCCGAAACGGTTTTCGAGACCGCCGCATTCAACCGCTCTGCCACCCCTCCAGGTGACCGGTGGTCGAGTCGGAAGGGTAGCGCCGCGCGGGGCCCCGACTCTCGCGGCTCTCCCTACCTCATGCGGCGCCCTACTGGCCGTATGCCTCCATGTGCCCGCGGACCACGAGGCCGTTGGGGGTGCCGAAGTTGAGCGACGCGAGATCGACCGCATTGATCATCAGCGTGCAGGGCGAGAGCTCGCCCGGTGGCGGGTCGGCGAGCACGCCCTCCGCGCAGTTGGCGTAGTGGTGGTGGCCGCCCATCAGGTGACCGATCTCGTGTGCGGTCACCTTCGCGGTCAGCTCCCGCGCCAGCGCCGTCGGCCCGATCTCCAGCGACTCGTCCGTGGTGAAGTTCTCACCGACACCGAAGGCGCGGTCGGCAAAGGCGACGCCGCCGATGCAGTCGGCGAGCCCGGCGACGGCCGTGTTGCCGCCGGCCTGGATGTCCTTGGACGTGATCGTGTAGACGATCTCGATCCCGGCGGGGCGGGAGCCTCCGAAGAGAGCCTTCGACTGGTTGATCAGGCCCTGGGCATCGGTGCCGCTGAAGCTCACCGATTGAAAGCTCGGGACGAGGTCGATGCCAAGCGGGGCGTAGGACCCCGCCGCGGTTTGCAGCACATCGGCACCGCGGCTCGTGCTGACGCCGTCGAGGAGGACGCGCACGTCGAGCGTCAGCGACGGGGCGCCGACGGGGATCGCCACGGCAGCCGGAACGGCCTCGGTGCACTTCGGGATGTGCCCGACCTCGAACGGCTCGGCGGCCGCCTGCGCGGGCGCGCTCAGAGCGACGATCGTGGCGGCGGTGACCGCAAGAGACGCAAGACGCTTGCTCACTGAAAACCCTCCCCCGGGTCCCGGATCAACTCGAGCGGAAAACCCTACAAACGTGGAGCCTCGAGCGCGCCGGTTGTCAGCCGGGCCCCGCGATCGCGTAGCTGAGGATCTCGACCACCTGCTCGGGCGACTCGGCGGTCGCCATCGCGGCGCGGTCGACCTCCTTGAGCGCGTGGGTGAGCTCGGGGTCGTGCAGTGTGACGATCGGCTTGCCGAGCGCCGCCGCGTAGCCGGCCTCGAAGGCGGCGTTCCACTGGCGGTACTTGTCGCCGAACCTGACCACGACGACGTCGGCGCGGCTCAGCAGGGTCTGGGTGCGGACCGCGTTCACGCCCGCGCCCTTGTGGTCCTTCCAGAAACCATCCTCCTCGGGACCGAGGATCTCGACGCCGACGTCGTCGGAGGCGGCGTGGTCCGTTACCGGGGCGAGCAGCTCGACCGGCAGCCCCGCCTCGCGGACCCCCTCGGCGATCCGCTCGCGCCAGTCGGAGTGGATCTCGCCGGAGAGGTAGACGTTCCAGGTCCCGTTCGGATCGGCCACGGCGGCGATGTTAGGCGACTCGCCACAGGGCTTTCGCTCAGCCCGAGATCACGCGGTCGCGGCCCGCTTCCTTGGCCGCGTAGAGCGCCTTGTCGGCGCGGCCGAACAGTCGCTCAGACGTCTCCTCGCCGTCCCAGCTCACCAGTCCCACCGAGCAGGTCTGGCCCTCGGGAGTGGCCGCGCGCAGCCGTTCGGCGAGCACGCTGGCGTCGTTCATGTCACAGCCGGGCAGCGCGAGCGCGAACTCCTCGCCGCCGTATCGAGCGAGCACGTCAGTCGCGCGCAGCTCCGCCGCCCACGAGGCGGCGATCTGCTTCAGCAGCCGGTCGCCGGCCTGATGGCCGTGGTCGTCGTTGTAGAGCTTGAACTGGTCGAGGTCGGCGAGCCCGATGCACAGCGGCGTCCCCTCGCGCTGCGCCCGGGCGAGCTCACGCTCCAGCGCCTCGTCCCACGCGCGTCGGTTGGGCAGGCCGGTGAGGTCGTCCGTGCGCGCCACCTCCGCCAAGGTCGCCATCAGGTCGGCGCGCTCCTGGGCGAGGGCCGTCGCGTCGCGCGCCATGCCACGCACCCGCCCGACGAGGGTGTCGATCAAAAACGCGCCGAGCCCGACCGTGCCGATCGTGGTGATCCAGCGCGCGACCCCCGCCGAGGCGTCGAGGTCGAGCAGCAGCCAGGCATAGGCGGCGGCGATCGCGCCGAGGTATGCGATCGCGACCGCGCGAGAGAAGAAGAACACGGTGTAAAGCCCGATCCAGACGAAGAAGAGGCTGTAGAAGCCGCTCGGCTCGCCGCTGAAGTGAGCGGCGCGCGTGATCAGGATGACCCCGACGAGCAAACACACGTGCAGACCCCACACCGGGAACTCCCGGGAGGCGGCGGCCAGACACACCAGCCCACCGGCGTAGGCGAGGGCGACGTTGCTCCACAGCGCCCCGTCGTCGAACGACGCCGGGTGCGGAACGATCAGAGAGAGACCGCCGATCGACGCCCCCACCCCGAAGAGCACAGCGGCCATCAGCCACATGAAGCGCGGGCTTTCGACCGACTCGCCGGTTGGCGGCATGACCGGGGCTTCCTTTCCCCTCAGCTCATGCACGTCGTCGCGAGGGTAGCGCTGGTCACCTGCCTTGACCAGTTGCCTATCCGGCCATGATCGGGCATGCCCGTGCGCGAGTATCGCCCATGCGTCGGGCATAAAATCGCGCCTCCACCACGACCGAAGGGAAGGCACATGGGTGCGGACCAGAATCTCGCGACCGTGAAGGGGATCTACGAGTCGTTCGGAGCCGGCGACGTGCAGGCCATCCTCGACCAGCTCACCGACGACGTCGACTGGGCCGCGGTGGCCGATGGCGATGCCGCGCCCTGGTACGGGCAGCGAAAGGGTAAGGACGAGGTTGCCGGATTCTTCGAGGCGCTGGGCGACACGGTCGACGTGGTCGAGTTCGAGCCCGAGAGCTTCGCCGCGAACGACAACGAGGTGATGGTGAAGCTCGGCTTCTCGATGAAGTCGAAGCAGAGCGGCCGCGAGCTGACGACGACGCTGATGCACTACTGGCGCCTGCGCGACGGCAAGGTCGACATGTACCGCGGTACGGAGGACACCGCCGAGACCGCGCGGATCCTCACCGGGTAGCGGCGGCAACAGCGGAGAGGGTGGGATTCGAACCCACGAGGCAGCTTTCACCGCCCACGCGATTTCCAGTCGCGCACCTTAAGCCACTCGGTCACCTCTCCGGGGCCGAATGAAGATAACGGGCAGGTAGGGGGCGAGTTGAGGCCCGGTCCTGACTTTGGTCCGGTATGCGGTCCCAAAGCAGGACAGTGGAGGGACTGCTCGCTCAGATGGCGGCGCGGCAACACGGGCTGGTGGCGCGAGCGCAGCTGATCGATGCCGGAGTCCCTTCGACCGGCATCAAGCGGCGGGTGGCCAAGGGCATCCTGCTACCCGTCCACCGCGGCGTCTACCGCGTCGGCCACAGCGCCCCGAGTGTCCTCGCGACCTACCACGCCGCCGTCCTCGCCTGCGGAGCCGGCTCGCTGCTCTCCGGCCGAGCCGCGGCGCATCTCTACGGACTCCTGAGGCGGCGATCGGCGCCACCGCCCGAAGTCCTCTCCCCTACCCAGCGAAGCGTCCCTGGCGTGCTCACCAAGCGCTGCCGCGCATTCGACCCCCGCGACGGCACCGTGCACCGCCGGATCCCAGTCACCACCGTCCCCCGGACGATCGTGGACCTCGCAGCCGTCCTGCCGGACCAGCAACTCGCGCTCGCGGTCCACGAGGCGAGCGTGCGCTTCGACCTGACGCCGGACCAGGTACGGGCAGTTGGCTGCGTGGGCGCCGAGAAGCTCCGCCGAGTCCTCCACGGCGACGTTCGCGTCACGCTGAGCGAGCTCGAGCGGCGGTTCCTGGGGCTACTGAAAGAGAACGCGCTGCCGACACCCGAGACGAACCGCCCCGCCGGCGGCCACCGCGTCGACTGCCGCTGGCCCGAGCGGCAACTGACGGTCGAGCTCGACAGCTACCGCTACCACCGCTCGCGCCATGCGTGGGAGCAGGATCGGCGGCGCGAGCGCGAGGCATACGCGCGCGGCGACAGCTTTCGCCGCTACACGTACGCCGACGTCTTCGAGCACCCGCGCCTGATGCTCGGCGAGCTGCAGGCGCTATTGGCCCCGGCGCCTTGAGAAGAACTCGCGCAGGAGCGCCGCCGACTCGGCGGCGAGGACGCCGGTGGTGACCACCGGGCGGTGGTTGAGGCGGGGCTCGCCGAGCACGTCGAGCACGCTTCCCGCGGCGCCGGCCTTTGGGTCGGGCGCGCCGATCACCACCCGCGAGACCCGGGCGAGCACGATCGCGCCCGCGCACATCGCGCACGGCTCGAGGGTGACGTAGATGACCGAGTCGGGGATCCGCCAGCCGCCGAGCGTCGAGGAGGCCTGGCGCAGGGCGAGGATCTCGGCGTGCGCGGTGGGGTCGCCGCGCAGCTCGCGCTCGTTGCCGGCGGCGGCGATGGGCTCGCCGCCGCGGACCACGACCGCGCCGATCGGGGCCTCGCCCCGCGCGGCGGCGCGCTCGGCCTCGCCGAGGGCGAGGCGCATGAACTCCTCGTCTGCGGCGGTTACGTCGTCCGGATGATCAGAACGCTGCACGGCGCGTGGTGGGAGATCTTGTTCGGCACGCTGCCGAGCAGGAAGCGCCGCGTCCCGGTCATGCCCTTGTTTCCGACCAGGATCAGGTCGGCGCCGAGCTCCTCGGCGACGTCGAGGATCGCATCGGCGGGCTCGCCCTCGCGAGCGTGCGTGTTGGCGTCCACGTCGTTCTGCCGCGCCTGCCCGGCGGCGGCTTCGACGATTGTGTTGACGTCCTCGCGCGGGCCGACGGCGTGCGCGACGTCGCCGGGAATCTCGCCCGCCTCCTCGCGCAGGCGGCTTTGGGGCACCGGCTCGAACGCGCTCACGATGTCGAGCGTGGCGCCGGTGGACTTCGCCAGCTCGATCGCCTGACGGACGGCTTCGCTTGCCGTGTCAGACCCGTCGGTACCAACCACGATCCGCTCGAACAAAGGGCCCTCCTCTCGCTCCCGATCTCGTCGGCTCATACTATCCGCGCCAGGTGCCCCGGAGCTGGATCTACATGATGGTGGTGCTCGTCACCTGCCTGATCGCCTCGATGGTGATCGCACTCATCCGACTCCTCTGACGCCCGCATAGACTGGCGCGCTGATGGCCACGATCGAAACCGTGACCGGCGCGATCGACGCGGGTGAGCTGGGGACGACGCTGATCCACGAGCACCTGCAGGCGCGCGACGAGGCAGTCCACTTCCAGTGGCCGGGCGAGGGAGCCCTCGGCGGCATCCCCGAACGCGAGGTGCCCGCCGGCGAGGAGCGCGGCACCGCGGTCGAGGCGGCGCAGGCGGCAGTCGAGCTCGACGTGCGCACGATCTGCGACCCGAGCGCGATGTTCCTCGGCCGCGACGTGCGCTTCATGCACAGCGTCGCCGAGGAGACCGGGCTTCAGGTCGTCGCCTGCACCGGGATCTACACCTACGACTACCTGCCCGTGTACTTTGCCGCCCGCGATCCCGACCAGATCGCCGAGCTCTTCATCGGCGACATCGAGAACGGGATCCAAGGCACCGAGATCAAGGCGGCGTTCATCAAGTGCGCGGCCGACGAGCCCGGCGTGACCGAGAACGTCGAGAAGGTCCACCGGGCGGCGGCACGCGCGAGCATCCGCACCGGCGTCCCGATCATGGCCCACTCCCGCCCCGCGAGCGACACCGGACCGCGCCAGATCGACATCTTCGAGGAGGAGGGCGTCGACCTCGCCCGTGTGCAAATCGCCCACACCGGCGACACCGACGACCTCGACTACATCGAGCGACTGCTCGAGCGCGGTGTGTTCATCGGGCTCGATCGCTACGGCATCGAGATGTATCTGCCCCATGACCGCCGTCAGGCGACCACGCTCTCGCTGCTGGAGCGCGGCTACGCCGAGCAGATGTTCCTGTCGGCCGACTCATGCGCGACGATCGACTGGTTCCCGTACCCCGTGGCCGAGCAGATGCTGGCCGGCGGGATGGTCAAGGACTGGAACATCCGCATGGTGCCCGAGAGGGTGCTGCCCGAGCTGCGCGACGCGGGCATGACCCCCGAGCAGGAGCGGACGATGATGGTCGAAAACCCCGTCGCCTGGCTGACGGGGAGCGCCCGTAGTCCGCGCTAACCGCCGCCGCGAACCTTCTCGCAGTTCTTCGCCACCCGGTCGAACTTGCGCTTGATGAAGGCGACGTCCTTGCCGGGGCCGCAGTTGACTCGGTCCTTGGCGCCGCGACGAGCGCGGATCACATCGTCGCCAGAGCCGCCCTTGAGCCGATCCTTGCCACGGCCGCCCTTGACGAGATCGTCGCCCGCGCCGCCGGCGACGCGGTCCTCGCCGCCCTGACCTGAGAGGCAGTCATCGCCGGCGCGGCCCTTGATCTTGTCGTTGCCGCCGCGCCCGCGGATCCGGTCGGCGCCCTTGCTGCCCCTGAGCTTGTCCTTCTTCGACGTGCCCGCGATCCGGTTGGCGCAGTCGTCGGTGGTGCCGGGCAGGCCCGGCAGCAGGAAGTCCATCGCCGGCGGGTTGTCGATCGGATACAGGAACGTCTGCGCCGCCGGGTTCGACAACGGGCTGCCGAGCGAGAACGCGGTGCCGTCGTAGAAACGCGTGCCCGGCACGGCCTTGTCGAGCGTTGGCCGCAGCTGCGGTCCGGTCGAGCCGTTGAGCCCGAACAGGAGATCGCGCGGCACGCTCAGCTTGATCGTGCCGGCGGCCTGATCGACCTCGCCCTGAAGCGGTTCACCGCCCGGGAACACCTGGCATTTCTCGCCGCTGGACACGCAGTTCGCCGAGGCGGTCGTGTAGTCGTTGTAGCCGAACGTGAATCCGCCGGCCGGACTCCAGCGCGCCGCCGCCGCCGATGCCTGATAGCCGTTGACGAAGCGGAACAGCCACAGCAGCGAGGAGCTCTCGGTCGCGTCAAGCGCCTGCTGGAGCGCCGCGTCGGAGAGGTCGCTGAGCTTCATCGTCACCGTGAAGCCGCCGTTCGGGACCTCGTTGTCGTTGCTCAGGTTGATCTGCTTGCCGATCGACTGCGAGTCGAAGTCCATCGCCGGGACGTTGGTCGGGTTCGAGCTGTCCGGGGCCAGGCTCGAGTAGTCGGCGAGCGCATCGCCGCCCGGATCGCTCGAGCTGGTGCGCACCACGTCGCGCCGGGGGTTCACGCTGCCTCCGCCGTTGCTCGGTCCCCCTTCCTGAGTGATCACGGCGGGCGTCGCGACATGCCCCGCCGCCTCGTCGGGGACCTTCGCCCCCTGGTCGTAGACCACGTAGAGGCGGCCGTCGACCGGGTTGTAGTCGATCGCGAAGAAGTCGGCGAGCGAGCGATCGCCCGGCGGCTGGGACACGTCGCAGCCGAGCCCCTGCAGGCAGATCGAGTCGTAATGGAAGGGGTGAGTCGTGGCCTTTACCTGGCTGACGGTGGGGTTGGCCGAGAGCGCGTCGAGCGACTGGTTGACGTACACGTCCCAGCTCGCCTTGAAGGCGCCGTCGTTGGGGTCACCGTCGCTCTCGGTGCCGTAGAAGGCGATCGCCACCCGCCCCGGCGCGCCGCCCGCCGTCAGCCAGGGGAAGACGGTGGTCTGCACGTTGCCGCGGTCGACCTGCGTCGAGGGCGACCACGCCGGCCCGGTGTCGGGCTGCGAGGTGGTGTCGTCGGTGCACTCGTCGAGCTTGTCGGCGGTGAGCGTGGTCAGATAGGTATGGAAGTGCAGGCGGTCGCCGTAGGTGAGGTAGATGTTGCCCTGGTTGTCGTTGTCGGCGACTGGGAAGAAGCCGAGCTGGGTACCGCTCTCGGCGACCGGAATCTGCTTGACCAGGCAGTTGTGCCAGGTCAGACCGTCGGGCTCGGAGATCGCGAAGTTGAGGTAGGTGAAGTTGGCGTCCGACCGGTTCCACCCGTAGTAGGCGACGTACTCGTCGGCGCCCGCGCCGGGATCGACGAACCGCGCCGGCATCGACTGCATCGGGCCGGGGAAGTCGGGGTTGAAGGAGGCGACGGCGTCGTTGCCCGGCAGGTACGTGAGCCCGCCGTCGGTGGACTTCTGGACGACGATGTTGCGCGGGACCTGCTGGTTGTAGCTCAGCAGCACGGTCTCGTCGTCGAGGAACGCGTTCCACTGGCGGTCCGCGCCGCCGCCCTGGGCGGTGTTGGTGTTGCCCTGCGGGCCCGCGTTGGTGATCGTGTGCCCGTTGTCGGGCGAGGTCGAGGTGGTGAAGCCGGTCAGGGGGCCCAGCCCCGAGTAGGTGTACTGGAAGTTGCCGTCGGAGTTGCGTACCGGGGAGGTCGCCAGGCCGCAGTCGCCGCCGCCGCCGAGTCCCTGCTGGCCGCGCGGCTCCTCGCCGAGAAGATGGAACTGGTCACCGCCGTCGGTCGAGACCTGGGCGTAGTCCGAAGCGCCGCTGAAGCCCGTCGGCCCGCAGGTGTAGATGTTGCCGTCGCCGTCGATCCGGATGTCGGGCTCGGCCTCGTCGCGCTGCGGGTCCGCGGGCACCGTGGCCGAGAACGAGAGGCCCTGCGGGTCGGCGGACGGTGGCGGGGGCGTGAACGGCGTGGTGCTGAAGGTGAGCTCACCCGTGTACGCCTGGGGCGTGGCGGGGATCACGCCGCCGCCGCCGGTCTGGCCGAACGGGCAGGCGCGAACCGTGTAGTCGCCGCCGGGAAGGTCGGTGTCGGACACGGTCTCGACCGGCTCGCCACCGTCGCTCGAGCCGACCACGCCGTCCGGGCCCTCGACGGTGAGGATCTCGTCGTTGTCCGGGTTGTCCCAGGTGATCTTGAAGGTGGCGGTCGAGCGGGCGTTGCCGTAGAAGGTCTCCGGCACCTGGAGGTGGATGACGTGGTTGTCGCGCTGGGCGTTCGGAACCAGGCTGCAGTCGGACAGACCGCTGGTCGGGTGAATGCCTGCGGGGATCTCGCCGGTCCAGGTGACCGTGGTCGTGCCGGGCGGGTTGGGCGCCGGGACCGTGTGCTCGGCGGGCTCTGACGCCGACGAGATGCCGGCGCTCACGAGCACCGCGACAAGCGCGGCGAAGCACAAGCTGGACAGTCCGCCACGAATCGCAAACCGCCGCATGAAGCTCCTCCCGCTTCGCGCCCCTTCTAACCCCTTGCTTCTTACCACACTAACCCTCCGCCGAGATCCGTATGCGCCAGCCCTCAGGCGTGCGGACCAGGTCGTAGGGAGCTTCCTGGCTCAGCTCGCTGCCATCCCGGCGCCGCAGCTCGGTGTGGACGATCGCCGTCGCCCGGTTGCCGTCGAGCTCGATCGCGCCGACCTCGGTCGATAGGTCGCTGATCTCTCGCCGGCGGCGCTCATCGGCCTCCTCGAAGGCGGCCTCGCACGCCTTTCTGCCCTCCTTACCGCCTTCGCCCTCGGCCTCTGCCTCCTCCTCCTCGGCCTCGGCGCCCGCGACCTCGGTCAGGTCCTCGCTGCCGGGCGGCGGCGGCTCCTGGATCACGTAGACCTCGCGACACGCGGTCTTCGCATCGCCCTCCTCCTGGGTTTCGAAGAGCTGGTTCAGAACCGCGGTGATCTCCTCGCGGTCCGCATCGTCTCCATCGCCGCATCCGGCGACCGCCAGCCCCAAGGCGGCGACCGCGACCGCGGTCGACGCGATTAGCCTCACGAACGTCCGCGCACCGTCTCGCAGCTCTCCGAGATCCGGTCGTGCCGGCGACTGGCGAACACGGTGTCGTCGCCGGCACCGCAGTTGATCCGGTCGCGGGCGCCGCGGCGGGCGCGGAT
>DAIRGH010000164.1:0-4046 GCA_036794585.1 Solirubrobacterales bacterium
TTCATTCCGTTCGAGCGGGAGATCTCGGTGGTCGCGGCGCGCAGCGCCGACGGCGAGCCGAGCGGACGCAAGCCGGCGCGCGCGGCCCGAAGCTCCTCGCGCGGGACGTCTTCACGTACGGCCGGGCCCCGGCGTCCCAAGCAAGCCGATTGATGGGCGAGTCCAGCCGGACGCTGATCCTGATCAAGCCCGACGCCTTCGAGCGCGGGCTCACCGGCGAGGTGCTCGCGCGCTTTGAGCGCAAGGGCCTGAGGATCACCGAGCTGAAGCTCGTCCAGGCCAGCGAGGAGGTCGCTCACCGCCACTACGCCGAGCACACCGAGAAGCCGTTCTTCGGCGAGCTGGTCTCGTTCATCACTCGGGGTCCGCTGGTCGCCGCGGTGCTCGAAGGCACCGAGGCTGTGACCGCCGCCCGCCAGCTGATCGGCGCCACCAACCCGCTGGAGGCGGCGCCGGGCTCGATCCGCGGCGACTTCGCGGTCGAGGTCACCTTCAACCTCGTCCACGGCTCGGACTCCGACGAGTCCGCCGAGCGCGAGATCGCGATCTGGTTCCCCGCCTAGTCCTCGCGTCGGCATCGCCGCGGCGGCGAGAGATCCTGGCGGCGCTCGGGATCGAGTTCGAGGTCGTCGTCCCGGAGGTCGAGGAGCTCTCCGAGGGCGAGCCCGAGGAGGTGGTGCTCGAGAACGCGCGCCGCAAGGCCGTGGCCGGGTCGGCGATCGCACGCCCCGAGGCGGTCGTGCTCGGCGTCGACACCGACGTCGCCCTGGATGGCAGGCTGCTCGGCAAGCCGAGCGACGAAGCCGGTGCCCGGCAGCGGCTCGACCGCCTGTCCGGACGTACCCATCAGGTCCTCAGCGGCCTCTGGCTGATCGGAGCGGACGGAGACCGCAGCGGCGTCGCCTGCACCGAGGTGCGGTTCCACGAGCTACGTCCCGACGTCGTCGAGCTCTACCTGCGCTCAGGCGAATGGCGAGATCGCGCCGGGGCCTATGCGGTTCAGGGGCTCGGCTCGATTCTGGTTGCCGGCTTGCAGGGCGACTTCTCCAACGTCGTCGGGCTGCCAATCGCGTTGTTGCTGCGACTGGCCCCAAAGCTCATGGAATAGCGGAAAAACCCTCAGGCGAAGGTTTACCCTTAGGTTCTAACACCGGCCTCGATCCGGGCTTGAGGCTGCCTGGAATGCCGCTACACTCGGCCGACGATCTGGGCCTTCCCCGCGGACCAGGTCCCGTTTCCCATGGGCATATTCAGCAACCTGACCGGCTTCGGTGGCCGCGACATGGCGGTCGACCTCGGGACGGCTAACACGCTCGTCTACGTCCGCGGACGCGGCATCGTGCTCTCCGAGCCCTCAGTGGTGGCGGTGGACTCGGTCACCGGCGAGGTCCACGCCGTCGGGGTCGAGGCAAAGCGCATGCTCGGCCGTACGCCTGGCTCGATCCAGGCGATCCGCCCGCTCAAGGACGGCGTGATCGCCGACTTCGACGTCACCGAGGAGATGCTCCGCCACTTCATCCAGCGCGTTCATCAGAACCGATTCGCCCATCCCCGGGTGGTGGTCTGCGTGCCCTCTGGCGTCACCGGGGTCGAGAAGCGTGCGGTCGAGGAGGCCTGCCTATCGGCAGGCGCTCGCCAGGCCTACCTCATCGAGGAGCCGATGGCGGCGGCGATCGGCGCGGGGTTGCCGGTCGCCGACCCGACCGGCTCGATGATCCTCGACATCGGCGGCGGTACGAGCGAGGTGGCCGTGATCTCGCTGGGCGGGATCGTCGTCTCGGAATCGATCCGGGTCGGTGGCGACGAGATGGACGACGCGATCGTCGCTCACTGCAAGCACCAGCACAAGCTCGCGATCGGTCAGCAGACCGCCGAGGAGGTGAAGCTCGAGATCGGCTCGGCGACCAATCTCCCCGAGGAGATCGCCAGCGAGATCCGCGGCCGCGACCTGGTCACCGGGCTGCCGAAGACGATCATGCTGACCTCGGGCGAGATCCGCGAGGCGATCGAGGAGCCGGTGAGCCAGATCGTCGCAGCGGTCAAGGACACTCTCGACCGCACCCCGCCCGAGCTCGCCGGCGACATCATGGACCGCGGGATCACGCTTGCCGGCGGCGGCGCCCTGCTGCAGGGCATGGAGCAGCGGATGCGCGAGGAGTGCCAGATGCCCTGCCAGCTCACCGAGTCGCCGCTCACCTGTGTCGCGGTCGGCTCGGGACGCTCGTTGGAGGAGTTCGAGGTGATCCATCGGATGAACCGCAACTCCCACCGCCGGCGCCGGCTCGGCGCGGCCGCCTAGCCGTGTACCGCAAGCAGGTCCGCAGACGCAGGGCAGTCCTCGTGGCGCTGATCGTGCTCTCGTTGATCCTGCTCACGAGCCACTTCTCCGAGGCCGAGAGCGGCCCGCTGCACACGATCCAGCGCGGGGTCTCGGCGGTGCTCACCCCGATTGGCGAGGGCGCCGAGCGCGCGCTCAAGCCGGTCCGCGACCTGATCAACTGGTTCGACGAGACCTTCGAGGCCCGCGGCGAGAACGAGGCGCTCCAGGAAGAGGTCGCCGAGCTGCGCGCCCGGGTCGCCGAGGCGGAGTCGGCGGTGGGGCAGAACGAGGAGTTCGAGAAGCTGCTGGACATCGACGGTGAGGCGGCGGTCGGCGGCTTCGACCCGGTCACGGCGAGGGTGATCGGCCGCTCGCCCACGGTCTGGTTTTCCACCGTCACCATCGACGAGGGATCGAGCTCTGGAATCGAGCGAAACGACGCGGTGATCAACGGCGACGGGCTGGTCGGCCGGATCCGCGAGGTCGCCGGCAACAGCGCCCAGGTCGAGCTGATCACCGACCCCGACAGCGCGGTCTCCGCGCGGGTCCCCGACGGGCCGACCGGCATCCTCGCCCCGGTCGCCGGTGACCCGGACGACCTGCAGCTCGACTTCATCGACGACGAGCAGGAGATCGCCGAGAACGACATCCTCGTCACCGCCGGCTGGTCGAACAGCGTGATCTCCTCGGCCTACCCGCCCGAGATCCCGATCGGCCGCGTCAGCGAGGCCGGCTCTGGGGAGCTGGAGGAGTTTCAGCGCATCCACGTGACCCCGTTCGCAAACCTGCGCGAACTCGACTACGTGCAGGTGCTTACAGGCGGCGAGGATCGTCCGGGGGTGCCGGGATGATCGTCACCAAGCGAATCGCGCTGCGGATCGCGCTGATCGTCCTGCTCGCGGTGATCCTCCAGGTCTCGTTCTTCTCCTACCTCCACTTCTTCGGCGCGATCCCGAACGTTGTCCCCGTCGTGATCGTCACGCTCGGACTGCTCGGCGGCGGCATCGTCGGCGCCGTCTGCGGCTTTGTCGCCGGTCTCCTGCTCGACTCGATCCTGGTGCAGACGCTCGGCGTCTCCTCGCTGGTGCTGCTCTCCGTCGGATACCTGGCGGGTCGCTACCGCGAGGGGGTCGAGATCACCAGCGCCTGGATCCCGCCGCTGCTCGCGGGCGGCTTCACGCTGCTCGCCGCCGCCGGCTTTGCCGCCGTGCAGCTGATGCTCGGCGTCGATGCCTCGGTGAGCATCCTCTTCCTCCGCGAAGTGGTGGTCCAGGGCCTGCTCGCCGTGCTGCTGGCGATCCCGCTCTACCCGCTGATCCGCCGCATCCTGGCGCCGGCGCTGATCGACTACGAGCCGGCGCGGCGCCTGCTGAAGCCGGGTCTGCGGCGCTCGCGGCGGCGGGGCCGCAAGCTCCCGCTTCCCCAACACCGGCGAATACACGTGCTGATAGCCCGCCCGCCGCTCAACCCCGAGGATGTACTCCTCCAAGGTGTGCCGCACCACCGCACCATCAGGCAACCAGTACGGCAGGCCCGCCCCGATCAGCGGATCCGTGCCAAACAGCCCCAACTCTCGGCCAAGCTTCCGGTGATCATGCATTTCAGTCTCCCCTCACCCCCCGAGGCAACTGACCACACGGCAAAGCCCCGGTCACTCGCCCCGGGGCCACCAAACCAAGCCAACTCTCAACGCGCCGGGACACCCTCCAGCGTCGTCGTCACACCA
>DAIRGH010000073.1:0-14983 GCA_036794585.1 Solirubrobacterales bacterium
GACTGCAGTCACGGAGGTGGTGAGCATGGCCCGCGCCCGCGCCGCGCGCGCGAAGTGCGAGGGACGCACCGCCGCCGGCAAGCGCTGCAAGCGCACCGCGCTGGACGGCTCCCCCTACTGCCGCCAGCACGGCCCCAAGCAAGCGGCCGACCTCGACGGGCTCCCGCTCGGGCCGGTCGGCCGCGCCGTGGCGCGCGACATCGCCGCCCTGGGCGAGCTTGGCGCCGAGCTGGTCAGCGACGCGACGCAGGCCACCGCGGCCGCGCTCGCTCGCGAGATCGACGACCCCGACAACTCGGCGACGTCGAAGGCGACGTGCGCCCGGGCGCTCGGCGAGACCATGGACAGGCTGCGCGCGCTGGTGCCCGCTGAGCCGCCGTCGGAGACCGACCCACTTGACGACCTCAGCGACCGTCGCGCCGCCCGCCTTGCAGGGCGTTCAGGAGCCTAGGCTCCTCTGGCTCCCGCCCAGCGCATCATCCGCGGGCGCCGAAGCAGTCGAGCTGGCCAAGATGGCCGGACTCGTCCTGGACCCGTGGGAGGAGCTCGCCCTCACCCACGGCCTGGCCGAGCGCGCCGACGGCAAGTGGGCGGCGTTCGAAATCGGCCTCATGGTCTCGCGCCAGAACGGCAAGGGCGCAGTCCTCGAGGCGCGCGAGCTCGCCGGACTGTTCCTCCTCGGCGAGCAGCTGCTCATCCACTCCGCGCACCTCTTCGACACGTCGCTGGAGGCGTTCCGCCGACTGCTGCAGCGCATCGAGGACACCCCGGACTTCGACCGGCGCATCAAGCGCGTCTCCAAGGCCCACGGCGAAGAAGGCATCGAGCTCAAGGGCGGCCAGCGCATCCGCTTCCGCACTCGCACCAAGGGCGGCGGCCGCGGCCACACCGGCGACGTCCTGATCCTCGACGAGGCGATGGACCTCCCCAAGTCCGCGCTCGGTGCCCTGCTGCCGACGCTGTCCGCCAGGCCCAACCCGCAGGTCTGGTACACGGGCTCCGCGGTCGACCAGGAGGTTCACGACAACGGCATCGTCTTCGCCCGCATCCGCGACCGCGCGCTGCGCGGCGGCGACGACAGCCTCGCCTACCTCGAGTGGTCAGCCGACGCGACGCTGGACAAGCTCGACGAGGTCCTCGACGACGAGCAGGCCTGGGCGCAGTCCAACCCCGCGCTGAGCATCCGCATCTCAGCCGAGCACATCGGCCGCGAGCGACGGTCCATGGACCCGCGGACGTTCGCGGTCGAGCGCCTCGGCATCGGCGACTGGCCGCGCACCGACGGCGTGCAGGGCGAGGCGATCAGCCTCAAGAAGTGGGTGACGTTCGAGGACCCCGACTCGAGCGCGGTCGACCCGGTGTGCTTCGCCTTCGACGTCCGGCCGGACCGCTCCCGAGCCGCGATCGGTGTCGCAGGCCCGCGCGAGGACGGGCGCAAACACGTCGAGGTCATCGAGCACAAGCCCGGGACCGGCTGGGTCCCTGAGCGCCTCGCCGAGCTCGTCGCCACCCACAAGCCCGTCGGGGTGGTCTGCGACACCGCCGGGCCCGCCGCCTCCCTGCTGGCGGACCTGACACGGCTCGGCGTCGAGGTCATCGCGGTCAGCGCCAAGGAGCACGCGCAGGCTTGCGGAATGCTCTTCGACGGCTGCGAGCAGGACGTCGTGCGCCACCTCGGCGACGACCGGCTCGCCGCGGCGATCAAGGGCGCCGTGAAGCGACCGCTCGGCGAGTCGTGGGCCTGGTCGCGCAAGTCCTCGGCCGTGGACATCTCGCCGCTGGTCGCAATCACCCTCGCGCTCTGGGGAAGCGCGACCACCACCCCAACCCAGATGAGGCCGATGATCGCATGGCGGTGACCAAGAGCAGCCGCCCCTGGCGGTGGTTCAAGCGCTCCAACCCGACGATCTCGCTCGCCGAGGCCTTCGACCAGTACTTCAACTACCAGGGCCTCTCCTACGGGCTCGGACTCAACCAGACGCTCGGCTCGCCCGCGGAGGAGATCGCCGGCAGCTTCGAGGGCTACGTCCAGGGCGCCTACCGCTCCAACGGCGTGATCTTCGCCTGCATGCTCGCGCGCCTGGCTCTCTTCAGCGAGGCGCGCTTCCAGTACCGCCAGATCCGCAACGGGCGCCCCGGAGACCTGTTCGGCACGCCGGACCTCGATCCGCTCGAGCACCCGTGGGAGAACGCCACCACCGGCGACCTGCTCACCCGGATGCTGCAGGACGCCGACCTCTCCGGCAACTTCTACGCGACACGCCGCCCCGGCAACCGGATCGTCCGGATGCGCCCTGACTGGGTGACGATCGTCATGGGCAGCCAAAACGACCCCGAGTACGGGGACCTGGACGCCAAGGTCATCGGCTACGTCTACCACCCCGGCGGCCAGCGCTCAGGCAAGGACCCGGTGGTCCTACTGCCCGAGCAGGTCTGCCACTTCGCGCCGATCCCCGACCCCAGCGCGCGCTACCGCGGGATGAGCTGGCTGACCCCAGTCATCCGCGAAGTGATGGCCGACCAGGCCGCCACCACCCACAAGCTGAAGTTCTTCGAGAACGGCGCCACCCCAAACCTCGCGGTCTCGCTGGACCCGAACATCACGTTCGAGGACTTCGAGAAGTTCATGGACCGCTTCGACGAGGAGCACAAGGGCGTCGTCAACGCCTACAAGACGCTGTACCTCGGCGGCGGCGCGAAGGTCGAGCGCGTCGGCGCCGACCTCAAGCAGATCGACTTCAAGGTCACCCAAGGCGCCGGCGAGACACGCATCGCCGCGGCGGCCGGTGTACCGCCCGTGATCGTCGGACTCTCCGAGGGCCTGCAGGCCGCGACCTACAGCAACTACGCGCAGGCGCGCCGCAGGTTCGCCGACGGCACCATGCGCCCGCTGTGGCGCAACGCGGCCGGGTCGCTGGCGACGCTGATCCGGGTGCCGGACGACGCCGAGCTCTGGTACGACGACCGCGACATCGCGTTCCTGCGCGAGGACGAGAAGGACGCCGCCGAGATCAAGCAGATCGACGCCATCTCCGTCAAGACGCTCGTCGACGCCGGCTTCGACCCCAACTCCGTGATCGACGCGATCACCGCCGGCGACTGGGCCCGGCTCACCCACACCGGCCTGTACTCCGTCCAGCTACAGCCCCCCGGCACCCAGCTGGACTCGAACACCAATGGCGGCCTCTCAGACGGTGAGGCGGGCCGCGCGATCCGAGCGCTGCTGGAAAGGAGCGCCCCTTCATGACTCTGACTGTCGGCGACATGCCCCGGGAGAACCTCTTCCGGGCCCGCTACCCAGCGATCGAGCTGCGCGACGCCGAGGACGAGGACGGCGACGGCCGCACGCTCGTCGGGCACTTCGCCGTCTTCAACGAGTGGACGGAGATCAACTCCCTGTGGGAGGGCAACTTCCTGGAGCGCTTCGCGCCCGGCTCGTTCAAGAAGACGTTCCGCGAGCAGCGCGACCGGATGCGCGTCCTCTTCCAGCACGGCTTCGACCCACAGGTCGGCGACAAGCCGCTCGGGCCGATCGATGTGCTCATGGAGGACTCGACCGGCGAGCGCACCGGCAAGTCCGGCGCCTACTACGAGGTGCCGCTGCTGGACACCAGCTACAACCGCGACCTGCAGCCCGGCCTGGAGGCCGGCCTGTACGGCGCGTCGTTCCGCTTCCGCACCATGCGCGAGGAGCTCGTCGAAGAGCCCGCCGTCTCGGAGCACAACCCGCACGGGCTGCCGGAACGCACGATCAAGGAAGCGCAGGTCATGGAGTTCGGGCCCGTCACGTTCCCCGCCTATGACGGCGCGACCGCGGGCGTGCGCTCCCTCACCGATGTGTTCGCCGTCGAGCGCTTCATGCGCGACCCCCAGCGCATGCGCGAGCTGATCGACGCCGCTCCCAAGCGCACCGACGAGCCCGCGCCCAAGCTCGAGCTCGAGCTTGAGAAGCCCGAGCAGGAGCCGACACCCGCCGCGGCGACGCGACCTGCGCGCGCCAGCTACCTCACGACCGGGGCCTTCGAGCCCCGGCCCAACTGGCGTCTCTGACGCCCGCGGGCTGACCGCCCGCACCTGAAGTCGCACCCCCAGTCCACGGCGCCGGCCACACGGCCACTCCGACGACGGGAGCCGCGCAGACCAGCACACGCGACCCCAAGGAGAAGGCCACCGTGCCGACCAAGCCCGCGACGGGCCCTCGCCCGTCCGACCAGTACCGCCGTCCCGACGGGACCTTCCCGCCGATCGCCGGCGCCGACCCGACCAGCGTCGAGGACCTCGAGTCTCGCCAGACCGAGATCCGCACTCGGCTGCAGGAGCTCGACACCGAGTTCGTTGGCCAGGCGCTCCCCGAAGAGCAGCGCAGCGAGTGGAACACGCTCAACGAGGAGCTCGAGGACAACGACAAGCTCATCGACGAGCTGCGCGCCCGCCAGGACCGCGTCCGCTCCCTGTCGGCTGACCCGGCCGCCACGGAGCGCGGCTCCACGTTCCACACCCCGCGCAGCGGCGTCGCGCGTGGCGACGACATCTGGGACCTCACGACCATCCGGTCCTCGGTCTCCAACCCCGCCGAGGCACGCACCGAACTGCACGAGCGGGCCCGCCGCGCGATCGAGCTGGCGGTGTTCCCGGACACCCGCATCCGTCGCGAGGACGCCCAGCATCACATCGAGCGGCTCCTGGAGCGCGACACGCAGCAGGGCGAGCTCGGTCGGCTGATCATGGCCACCGGCTCCCCCACCTACCGGCGCGCCTTCCGCAAGTACATGGCGGGCCAGCAGCTCAACGCCGAGGAGCAGCGCGCCTACGCGCTCGGCGAGGAGATCCGGGCGTTCTCGCTGGGCACGACCGGCATCCCGATCCCCTACACCCTGGACCCAACGGTCCTGCCGGTCTCCAACTCGGTGGTCAACCCGCTGCGCGCGATCTCCAGCGTGGAGCAGATCGTCGGCGCCAACCAGTGGCGCGGCCTGACCGCCGCGGCGGTGACCGCGTCGCGCGTCGCGGAAGGCACGGAGGCGACGGACAACACGCCGACGCTCGCGCAGCCAACGATCGACACGTCCAAGGCGCACTGCTTCGTCCCGTTCTCGATCGAGTCCGGCCAGGACTGGTCGGGCATGGACGCAGCGATGGCACGCCTCATCGCCGACGCCAAGGACGACGAGGAGGCCACGGCCTTCGCGACCGGCAACGGCGCGCCGCCGAACCCGTTCGGCGTGCTCACCGGCGCGACCGGCACCACCCCCGCCGCGACCGGCCTGACGATCACCGCCGCCAACCTGTACTCGCTGGAGGGGGCGCTCGCGGCGAGGTTCCGTCCGCGCGCGCAGTTCGTCGCGAACCGCGCGATGTACAACATCATCCGGGCGCTGGACACCGCAGGCGGCGCGCAGCTGTGGCTGCGCATCGGCGACGGCGTCCCGAACAACCCGGCCTCCGACGGCGGCAACGGCAACACCGGGCTGCGGCTGCTGGGCTACCCGGTCAACGAGCTGTCGACGATGAGCGCGACCGTGGTCAACGCCACGAAGATCATGCTCCTCGGCGACTTCTCGTACTTCAAGATCATCGACCGCGTCGGCATGACGGTCGAGGTCGTGCCGCACCTGTTCGGCGCGACCAACCGCTACCCCACCGGCCAGCGCGGCTTCTACGCCTACTGGCGCAACGGGTCGAAGGTCATCGACCCGGTCGCGTTCCGCGCCCTCACCGGCACCACCTGATCCACCGCGGTCGTGCGTGGGCGGGGACCTCGTGTCCCCGCCCACGTCCGGCCACCCGATCCCAGGGAGAAGCCATGCCAGCCAAGAAGGTCACCCACTACCGCGCCAAGCACGCCTTTGGCGTCATGCTGGATGGAGAGCAGATCACGGTCGCCGCACACGAGATCGTCCGCGCTGGTCACCCGCTGCTCGAAGGGCGCGACGAGCACTTCGAGGCCGTCGAGAGCTTCGGTCGCTTCGACGTCGAGCAGGCGACCGCCGCGCCCGGCGAGAAGCGCGGCGCCGAGCCGCAGAAGTAGGACCGGCACGCCGTGGCCAACGAGTACGCGACCAGCAGCGAGCTCAAGAGCGCGCTGACCCTGCTCGGCGAGACGTTCGCCGACGACGAGATCGCGCTCGCGTTGACCGCCGCGTCGCGCGGCATCGACGCCGCCACCGACCGCCGCTTCTGGGTGGACCCCGACGCCACCCAGGTCCGCTACTACACGCCGCGCGGGCGACGCACCGTCGAGATCGACGACCTGGTCGTGCTCACCGAGGTCGCGAGCGACAGCACCGGCGACGCGACGTTCGAGACGACGTGGACGGCCAACACCGACTTCGTGCTCGAGCCGCTTAACGCCGCCGCCGACGGTCGGCCATGGACCACGATCCGAGTCCAGCCCTACGGGACACGGCGCTTGCCGTGTGTCCCGCGGTCCGTGCGCGTCACCGGCAAGTTCGGGTGGGCGGCCGTGCCCCCGGAGGTCAAGGAGGCGACCATCGTGCTCGCCTCCAAACTGATGCGCCGCGCCCGCGAGGCGCCGTTCGGGATCGTCACCGCTGGCATCGACGATGCCGCCGCGATGCGCATCGCGCGCACCGACCCCGACGTGTCCTTCCTCATCGGGCCACTGAGGCGCAACCGGGTGCTGGTCGGCTGATGGCGTCGCTGACCGCCATGCGCGAGGGCCTCGCGGCGAACCTCGACGCCATCCCGACGCTGCAGGTGTCCCCCTACCTGCTCGCAGCGCCGACACCCCCGTCCGCTGAGGTCGCGCCCGCCGAGACGGAGTACGACCTCGCCGGCAGCCGAGGCCTTGACCGCTGGCGGTTCACCGTGCGCGTGTTCGTCGCGCACACCACCGACAAGGGTGCCCAGAAGAAGCTGGACTCCTACCTCGAGACGTCCGGCCCCCACAGCGTGAAGGCGGCGCTGGAGGCCGACTCGACGCTCGGCGGGGCCTGCGACGACCTGCGGGTCATCCGAGCCAGCGGCTACCGCGTCTACGGCCCGGAAGGTCGCGCCTCTGTGCTCGGCGCCGAGTGGGACGTCGACGTGCTGGCCATCGGCTAGCCGCATCACCAACCCGAAAGGACGGCCGCATGGCCACTCTCGCGACGCAGACCATCAGGCGCACCGGCGTCACCCCGTCGTACGCGGCCGCGGCCGGCGGCGGCGACCAGTTCACGCCCGGGCCGCGCACATTTCTGCACGTCAAGAACGGCGGCGGCGCCCCGATCACCGTCACCGTCGTCACGCCCGGATCGGCGCTGCCCGACGTCGCGGTCGCCGACCTGGCCGTCTCGGTGACCAACGCGCAGGAGCGGATGATCGGCCCGTTCCCGCCCGAGTACTTCGCTGACCCCGCGCTCAGCGGGCAGGCCGCGATCACCTACAGCGCCGTCACGTCGGTGACGATCGGCGTCTTCGAGCTCAGCCAGCCGTGAGCACCCAGCGCAAGCCCCAGGCCCGGCCCCAACAGGCCGCACCGTCAGTGGCTCGGGAGCGCGACCGCGACACGCCGGCCGAGCTCAACCCTGCGCTCGTGCCCGAGCCCGAGCCCACCGAGCTGCCTGCGGCCACCTACCGCGTGAGCGGCACCCAGCCCGTGCTCGGCCACGCTCCCGGCGCGACGTTCACCACAACGCTCGCGCGCGATCAGGAGCGCTTCTACCTCGACGGCGGCCACCTCACCAAGCAGGACGCCGCAGCCACCTAGCCCAGCCGGGCTAACCCCCGCGGGCCTACGCC
This sequence comes from Solirubrobacterales bacterium, assembly GCA_036794585.1. Lineage (GTDB taxonomy): Bacteria > Actinomycetota > Thermoleophilia > Solirubrobacterales > 70-9 > WHSW01. The sequence continues at coordinate 7,744 of DAIRGH010000073.1, forward strand.
CGCCCCCTAGACGCACCACCTCGACGACGCCGCCCACGGCGTCGCGCACGGCGCTGCGCAGCCCCACACGCGACCCCAAGGAGCCCACCGTGGCGAAGTTCGTCATAAAGACGCCGATCGTGACCGTGAACGGCGTCGACCTGTCCGACCACTGCTCGCAGGCGACTATCGAGACCTCGTTCGAGGATGTCGACGTCACCGCGTTCGGTTCGGTCTACAAGCAGATCCTGCAGGGCCTCGGTGACGCGAAGATCACCCTGAGCCTGTTCCAGGACTTCGCGGCCGGATCGGTGGACGCCACGCTGTGGCCGTTGTCGCAGTCCGGCGCGACGTTCCCCGTCACGGTGAAGGCGACCAACGCCGCGGTCTCGGCGACGAACCCCCGGTTCGACATGACCGGCGTGCTGCTCTCCTACAACCCGATCGATGGCTCGATCGGGGACGCGGCCGCCACCGACGTCGAGATCAGCAACGCGTCGCAGACCGGCCTGACCCGCAACACCGCGTAGGTGCCGGGCGATCATCTGCGCGTCGGGTTCAAGGGCCTGAAGGACCTCGACCGCGCGCTGGGCAAGGCCGACAAGGGCCTGCGCCGCGACCTGCGCACCAAGCTGCGCGGGATCGCGAAGTCGGTAGCGACCGACGCCCAGCAGATCGCGGAGTCCAAGGGCCTGCGCGACGCCGGTGACCTCGTCGACGGCATTCGTCCGTTCGCGCGTGCCGGCGGCGCCGGCGTCCGGTCGACCGCGATCCACCGCGGCTTCGCGTACCCCAAGCGCCTGGAGTTCGAGGCGCGCGGCGGAGACGTCTACGGGCCCCGGGCGAGCCTCATGCCCGCGCTCGAGCAGCAGCACAACAACGTCGTGGCCGCCTCCGAGCGGCTGCTTGATGACCTCGCCGACGAGTTCCAAGGGAGCCCCACCTGATGACACGCAAGCTGAACGCCGCCGACATGTTCGACACGCTCGAGGTCGACCTGTGGGGCAACGCGTACAAGCTGCGCGAGATCACCCGGTCCGTCGGCGAGAAGCTCCAGGAGGCGCAGAAGGCCTCCAACGAGCTCGACGAGGACTCAAGCCCCGACGATGCCGCCAAGGCACTGATCGCGGTCGTCGACGTGATCCTCGACCCCCAGGGCGACGACGCCCCTGACGCCGCCGACGTGCTCGGCGACCTGTGGGACAAGGACCAGCTCGGCCTGGACTGGCTGACCGCGTTCTCCGAGTCGCTTCAGGAGGAGGCCGCGATGCGCCGGCGCCCTACCTCAGCGACGCGGACGAGGCGCTGATCTACGTCCTCAACCGCGAGTTCGGCATCAGCGCCCGCGAGGCGTTCACCGAACGCCCCGCCTGGGAGATCGACCTGCTCGTCACCAAGTGGAACGCCGAGCAGCGCGACGCCAAGAGCAAACGCGCGACCCGCCCCCGCCGCAGCAGATGAGGACCCATGGCCCGCAAGCTCGAAGTCGAATTCGTCGGGGACACCCGCAACCTGGACCGCTCCTTCAACAAGGCGGGCCGCGGCGCCGACAAGTTCGGCAAGCAGGTCACGCTGATGGGCCGCCTGACGTCCAAGGGCGGCGCCGGGTTCGGTCTCTTCACGCGCGGCGCGACCGCTGCGACCGCTGCGCTCGTCGGTGGAGCGGGCCTCATCGTCGCGGTCAAGAAGGTCTCCGAAGCGTTCGGGGAGGCCGAGGCATCACAGGCGCGGCTGAAGGCGCAGCTGAAGGCCGGCGGCATCTCCTACAAGGCGCACGCCAAGCAGATCGACCAGGTCATCCAGCGGATCTCAAAGCTCGCCGCCCTGGATGACGAGGACCTGCAGGACGCGTTCACCAACATCGTTCGCACCACCGGCTCGGTCAGCAAGTCGCTGAAGCTCACCGGCCTCGCCGCCGACTTCGCGCGCGGCAAGCACATCGATGTCGCGAAGGCCGGCGAGATCGTCGCGAAGGTCGCCGGCGGCAACACCGGAATCCTCTCCCGCTACGGCATCACGATCGAGAAGGGCGCCAGCGCGACAGAGGCGCTCGCGGCGCTGCAGAAGAAGTTCGCCGGCCAGGCCGAGGAGTACGGCAAGACGAGCGCCGCGGCCAGCGACCGCTTCAGCGTCGCCGTCGAGAACCTGCAGGAATGGCTCGGCGGCCAGCTTGCCCCCACCTTCAAGACGGTCAAGAACGCGGTCGCCGAGTTCGTGCAGGGCATCACGACCGGCACCGGCGCCGGCGGGCGGTTCCGCGACCGCATGACCGAAGCGTTCGAGAAGGTCAAGAGCGTCGTCCTCTCGCTCGTCCCGACCGTGGTCAGCGCGTTCGCGACGGTGAAGAGCACGCTCGCCGGGATCGTCGACACGATCCGCACGCTCGTCACGAACTTCCGGGAGGGCAAGGCCGGCGCCGTAGCGATCGTCGCCGGGCTCGCCGCGATCGGCGGCGCCGCCGTCGCGATCTACGCGGTCAGCACCGCCATGAGGGTCGCCGCGGTCGCGACCACCGTGTGGGCCGCCGCCCAGGCCCTTCTCAACGCCGCGCTCACCGCTAACCCGATCGGCCTAGTGATCGTCGGGCTCGCCGCGCTCGCCGCCGGGCTCACCGTCGCCTACACGAAGAGCGAGACGTTCCGCAACATCGTCAACGGCGCCTTCACGGCCGTGAAGGCGGCCGCCACCACGGTGTTCCCGATCGTCAAGAAAATGGCCGAGCTCGGGTTGCTCGGGCCGATCGGCCTCGCGATCACGCACTGGACCAGCTTCAAGGGTTTCCTCGGCGGCGTGTGGTCCGCGATCAAGACTGGCGCCGGGATCTGGGTGTCGATCGGCAAGGCGATCACGCTGCCGATCCAGGCCACGGTCAGCGCGGTGAAGGCGCTCATCCAGGGCAAGGGCCTCACCGGCGTGCTCGTCGCCGCGTGGGACACCATCAAGACCGGGGCCTCCAGCTTCGCGGGTGACCTGAAGGGCGTGATCGTCAGCGCGTTCGAGGGCGCGGCGAACGCGGTGATCGCGTTCATGAACAAGATCATCGACGCGGTCAACGTCGTCCTCGGGTTCATCGGCGCAAAGAAGATCGGCCGGATCAGCGCGCTCGGCGGCGGCAAGGACAAGCCGAAGGGCAACTCGAACATCCCGGTCGACAAGCTGGCGCGTGGCGGCGCGTTCGGGCTCACCGGCGGGCTGGTCAGCAGCCCGATGGTGATGATGGGCGAGGAGGCCCCCCGGCACCCCGAGTTCGTCATCCCGACCAACCCGGCCTACCGTGACCGCGCGCGGGGACTGCTCGGCCAGGCAGCGGGCGCGCTGGGGTTCGCGCAGGGCGGCGTGTTCGGCAAGTCGCAGCTGGCGAGTCTGTGGACGCAGGCAGGTGGACCGGCGGACGTCGCGAACCTGATGGCCGCGATCGCGCTCGCCGAGTCCGGCGGCAACCCGCGCGCGCACAACCCGTCCGGCGCGTCGGGACTGTGGCAGATCCTCGGCTTGCCGTTCGCCGGCAACGTGTGGGACCCGTTGACCAACGCCCGCATGGCCGTGTCGAAGTACCGCAGCCAGGGCCTCGGCGCCTGGGAGGCATACACGAACGGCGCCTACAAGAACTTCGACGGCGGCGGCGGTAGTGGCGGGCTGCTCGGCACGATCGGCGGCCTGGTCACTGGCGGCCTGGACGCCGTGCTCGGCAAGCTCCCCGGGCTCGGGGAGCTCCCCGACTGGCTGCACGGGCTCGGCGGGTTCGTCAAGGACAAGGCGGGCAGCTGGATCAAGGAGCAGCTCGGAGGCCTGGGCAACGCGCTGGCCGGCGGCAAGCTGCCCGAGCTCGGAAGCAAGGGTCTGCGCGCCGCCATGAGCTTGGCGCAGCGGATGGGGCTCGGCATCACCTCCACCACGGGCGGCCATCACACCGAGAACTCCTGGCACTACAAGGGCCGCGCGTTCGACGCTGCCGGCCCCGCCGCTCGGATGCTCGCCTACGCCCAGCAGATGCTCGGCCTCGCACCCCAGCTGCTCGAGCTCTTCTACGACCCGCTCGGCCGGTACGTCAAGAACGGCCAGATCGTCGCCGGCGCGATCGGCGGCCACAGCGACCACGTCCACACCGCCATGGCCAAGGGCGGCATCTTCGGCCCGTACGTCGGCGCGTACAAGAACGGCGGCACGATCCCCCAGACCGGGATGGCGTTCGTGCACAAGGGCGAGACCGTCATCCCCAGCTCGATGCAGCAGATGTTCACCGGCGGTCAGATCCTCAAGTCGGACGGCATGGGTTTCGGTGGCCGCAAGCAGTACACGCTCACCGACATGGTCCGCCCGTGGGCGTCGTGGGCGGGCGATCACTGGGAGATTGCTGACCTCAGTCGCGGCGGCACCTGGCACGCCTACAAGAGCGGACGCGTCGCCCTCGTCCCCTTCCCGAAGAGCCCTGCCGTCAGCGGCGGCGGGTCACCCGCCGTCGGGCCCGCCGCCGAAGCGTCCGGGTCAGACCCGCAGATCGACACGCTCAGCGCCGAGATCGCGGGGCTCAACGACACGATCACCGGGCTGCGCGACGACATCGAGCTGCAACGACAGGCGACGCAGGACGCCCTGCGGCGCGCGAACGTCAGCGAGCGCAACTACGAGACGATCTCCGCGGCGATCGCGGACATCGCCAACCGCCGGATCGGCGGCGCCCTCGGTCTCGGGTTCATGACCCCGGACTTCGCCGGAAACGGCGTGAGGTACTGACATGCCGGTCTCCTGGGAAGTCGATCCCGTCTCAGAGGACGCCGCGAACGTGCCGCTCGCTCTCGGCGAGCCCCGCTACCGGATGACGGCGATGAGCGTCTCGGCGCCGCCCGTGGAGGGCGTGTACGCGACGTCCATGGACACCGAAGGTGACCCGCCCGTCGGCTACCGCCACCGCAACCGTGTCGTCGGCCTGGAGTACCTCGTGCTCGGCAGCACCGACGCCGCGCTCGAAGCCAGCCAGACCGCGCTGCAACTGAAGATCGACAAGCTGCGGCGCGAGCGCGGCACCCTGAAGTTCACCTCACAGACGGGCAAGACAGCTGTCGGTGACGTGCTCAATGTCACACTCGACGAGCTCACCCTCGACCGCCGATACGTCCGCAACCGGGTGATCCCGGTCAAGCTGCAGTTCGAATGCCGCCCCTACTTCCGCGGCGCGCCAGTGCTGCTCGCCGATCACGCCGAGACCACGCTGCCGTGCCTGATCTTCACCGAGACAGGGCTCGCCGGCGACGTGCCCGGCCTCGGCCGTCTCGTCATCGACGAGGACCAGGCGCAGAACCAGCTGTGGCTGGTGTGGGGCCTTCGCTCCCGCTACGAGGGCTCTGATGGCACGACCACCGCCGCGCTGTTCTTCCAGGCCGAGAGCCGCACGCTGCTCAACGGCGCGACCACCCAGGCCAACGGGTCGGCGTCCGGCGGCACCGTCGTCAAGAGCGGGGCGCTGACCACCACCTACCAGGCGATCATCTCCTCACAGGCCACCGGCGGTGGGAGCCACCTCTCGCACATCGGCACCTACCGCGTGTTCGCGAGCGTTCAGCCTGACGTCTTCGCGCAGGACGGCACGCTCTCCGTCGCGCTGGAGTGGAGCGTGGGCGACTTCCGCCAGTACACCCGCAACGCCGCGACCGACATCCCGAGCACCACGCTCGGCGGCATCCCGCCCCGGCTCATCGACCTGGGCCTCGTGACGATCCCAAAGGTCGCACAAGGCACCCAGCGCTGGGAGTACCGCCTCATCGCCAAGAGCACCGCCGCGGGCGACGACTTCTACACCGACCACTTCGTCCTCGTTCCCGTCGACGAGGGATCGGGCGAGGTCACCGCCAGCACCCGGACTCCCTCCGCGCCCACCTCCGTGACCGCGCGCGACGAGTTCGACCAGAGCGCCGGCGCTCTGGTCGGCAAGAGCCTCCCGATCGGAGGCACTTGGTCCGGAGTCGGCGACGCCGACGACTTCACGGTCGAAACCACCGGACACACGGCCCAGCGCACCTCAACGAACGACACCGGCACCGGCCGCATCCAGATCGCGAGCAGTACCGCGATGACCGACACCTATGTATCGGTCGACTACAAGGCCACGGCGTTCACCGACTTCGGCGGCCTGGCCCCCGCGAACGGATGCGGCGTCCTGGCCCGCTACGTCGACGCCAGCAACCACGCCTACGCCTACCAGTGCAAGCGCGGCGAGGACTACCTCGTGATCGTCCACAAGGTCATCGCCGCCACCGCGTTCGCCATCCAGGCGATCGAGATCCCCGCCGTCGCCGAAAGCTCCTGGTACACCATCGCGGCCGCGGTCACCGCGGACGGCCGCTGGACCGTCTACCACGGCGCGCAAGGCGCCGCCGAGGTGATCTACAGCGACACCGACTCGAGCTTCGCCACGGGCGGGACGCTGGCCTCCGGCAAGCCCGGCATCTACGACTTCAACCTCGACCTCGCCGCCAACACCCGCAACTACGACAACTTCATCGCCTGGCCGCTCGTCGCCGACGCGGCGCTATTCGCGTCGCAGTCGCTGGAGATCCGCCACGACCGCACGATCCGCGAAGACTCCGCCGGCGCCGTCTGGCAGGAGCCCTCCGCCTACGAAGGCGACTACCTGCACGTCCCGCCAGCCGGCGGCCGCTTCATCGTCAAGGCCGCCCGACAGAAGCCCGGCGTCTTCGCGCAGCCCGACCAGTCCGCCGACGACATCAGCGCGCGCCTGACCTACACGCCGCGATACCTCGTCCTGCCGAGCTGACCCGGAGAACGCGTCGTGCACGATCCCAACAGGCTCGCCCTGTCGGTCACGCATGCCGACGGGCGCGTGACGCGATGGGGGCCAGACGAGCTCGACAGCGCCGACGTGCCCATCGCCCTCCAGTTCGGCAGCTCGATCCCCGGCGGCTACAAGACGCTCACCTGCTCGCTCATCCGCCTCGGGTCGCGCGTCTACCCCGACCAGGCCGTCTTCGACAACGTCCGCGCCTACGGGCCCGGCAACGAGACAGCATGGGACGGGCGGGCCGTCAGCTTCCCCCGCGACGAGAACGCCACCGTCCAGCCCAGCGCAGTCGGCTGGAGCTCCCACCTCGAGGACGACCAGACGTTCCGCGAAATCTACATCGACCGCGACCTCTCGCGCTGGGGCGGCCCGAGCGTACAGCGGCGCCTCGACCTGTCCGCAGCCGGCGCCCAGATTGCGGAGGGTCCACAGGTCCTACCCGACCCCGTGACCGGGCAGCCGAGC
>DAIRGH010000015.1:0-41943 GCA_036794585.1 Solirubrobacterales bacterium
CCCGACCCCGCGGCGCTGTCGGCGCCCTGCGCCGACGCGGCACGCGGCTCCGAGGCGCTCGCCGAGGTCACCAGGGCGGGCATCGGGATCGCCGACTTCTCCGTCGGTCAGCCGAGCCTCGACGAGGTCTTCATGGCGCTCACCGGCAAGCCCGCCGAGTCGAGCGAAGACGAGGAAGCCGCGATCGAGGAGGAGCAAGCGGCATGAGCACCGTCGACACCACCACTTCACAGCCGATCGCCGACGAGGCCGTCCGCAAGGCGCTCGCCTCCACACAGCGGCCGCCGCGCGCGAGCGCCGTCGCCGCCGTGCTCGCCTTCGGCTGGCGGGGGATGTTGAAGGTCAAGCACGTGCCCGAGCAGCTCGTCGACGTGACGGTCACGCCGGTGATGTTCGTGCTCCTGTTCACGTACCTGTTCGGTGGGGCGGTCGCCGGCTCGACCGGTGAGTACCTCGACTACATCCTGCCCGGGATCATGGTGATGTCGGTCCTGTTCACCACGGTCTATTCGGGGATCGCGCTCAACACCGACCTGACCAGGGGGGTCGTCGACCGGTTCCGGTCGCTGCCGATCTGGGGCCCGTCGCCGCTGCTCGGCGCGCTGCTCGGCGACAGCGTCCGTTACGTGATCGGCGGCACGGTGATCGTCGTACTCGGCGTGATCCTCGGCTTCCGTCCCGACGAGGGCGTCCCCGGCGTGGTCGCGGCGCTGGCGCTGGTCGTGGTGTTCGCCTTCGGGCTCTCGTGGGTGTTCACGACGATCGGCTTGCTCCTGCGCTCCCCCAATGCGGTCATGAACACGGGGTTCATGGCGATCTTCCCGCTGACGTTCCTCTCGAACGTGTTCGTCGACCCCGAGACGCTTCCGGCGGGCCTCGAGGCGTTCGTGAACGTCAACCCGATCTCGATCCTCTCCGACGCGTCGCGCGGGTTGATGCAGGGCGGCCTCCAGGAGACCGACGTCCTCATCTCGCTCGGCGTCGCGGCGCTGCTGACCGCGGTGTTCATGCCGCTCACCGCGCGCCTCTACCGCACGAGAGGCTGAGGGGCGAGCGCGGGAGCCTAGGATCCCGCGCGAGTTGAGGGTTGCCGTCGTCGACATGGGCACGAACTCGACGCGGCTGCTGGTCGCCGACGTCGAGGACGGGCGCGTGCGCGAGCTCGACCGGCGCTCGACCGTGACCAGGCTCGGCCGCGGCGTTGACACCTCGGGCCAGCTCTCGCTGGAGGCGATCAAGGACGTCTGCACCGCGGTTGCCGGCTACATCGGCATTTACGAGGAGCTCGGAGCCGAGCGGGTGAGCGCAATCGCCACCAGTGCCGTGCGCGACGCGGCGAACTCGGAGATGTTCCTGGCCGAGCTGCGCGAGCGTTTTGCCCTCGACGCGACGATCCTGGGCGGCGCCGAGGAGGCGCGGCTCACCTACCTGGGCGCCTGCGCGGAGCGCAAGCCGCGTTTAAAGACGCTGGTTGTCGACATCGGCGGCGGCTCGACCGAGCTCGTGATCGGCGACGCCGACGAGGTCGACTTCTACGCCTCGCTGCAGGCGGGAACCGTGCGCCACACCGAGCGCCACGTGGCCCACGATCCCCCCGAGCCCGGCGAGCTCGAGGAGCTCGCCAACGACGTCAGGTCGCTGATCGATGAGGCGCTTCGGGGCGCCGCGCTGAGCCAGGCAAACGCCGGGATCGGCGTCGCGGGCACGCCCACCTCGCTGGCGGCGATCGAGCAGGAGCTCGACCCCTACGACCCCGAGCTCGTGCATGGCTACCGCCTCTCGCTGGCTTCGATCCAGCGCATGTGCTCGGAGCTCTCCGCGATGCCGCTCGCCGAGCGCCTGGAGGTCACGGGCCTGCACCCGGGACGGGCGCCGACGATCGTCGCCGGGGTCGTGATCCTGATTCAGGTGATGCGGGCCTTCGGCCTCGACGAGATCGAGGTCTCCGAGCACGACATCCTCTGGGGTGCCGCGCTCGAAGCGGCGCATGCTTAGTTACGCTGCCCGCGTGGCCACCGAGGCCGTCCACTACCGCACCTGTCCCTTCTGCGAAGCCACCTGCGGCATGGCGGTCACGGTCCGCGACGGCGAGGTGGTCTCGGTCAGAGGCGACGACCTCGACGTTTTCTCGCGCGGCTTTCTGTGCCCGAAGTCGCAGGGGCTGAAGCAGCTTCACGAGGATCCCGATCGGCTGACCCGCCCGCTGGTGCGCCGCGACGGCGAGCTGGTCGAGGCGACCTGGGAGGAGGCGTTTGCCGCCGTCGACGAAGGCCTCACCCGGGTGCTCGACCAGGGCGGACGCGACGCGGTCGCGGTCTACCTCGGCAACCCGAGCGCTCACAGCCTCGGTCCGATGGTCTACGGCCCGGCGTTCCTCAAGGCGCTCGGATCCAAGAACATCCACTCTGCCAGCACCGTCGACCAGATGCCCAAGCACCTGTCGTCGGGCCTCATGTTCGGCGGCGCGCTCAGCATCCCCGTTCCCGACGTCGATCGCACCGACCATCTGCTGATCCTCGGCGCCAACCCGCTGGTCTCAAACGGCTCGCTGCTGACCGCGCCCGACATGCGCGGGCGGATCCGCGCGATCCGCGAGCGCGGCGGCAAGGTCGTGGTCTTCGACCCGCGCCGCAGCCGCACCGCCCGCGAGGCCTCCGAGCATCACTTCATCAGGCCGGGCACCGACGCACTGCTCCTGTTCGCAATCGCGAATGTGCTCCTCGACGAGGAGCTCGCCGACCCCGGCCGGCTCGCCGAGCACGCCAACGGCGCCGATCGGCTCGCCGCGCTCGCCGAGCCGTTCACGCCCGAGGCGGTCGCGCCGGTGTGCGGGATCGACGCCGGCGAGATCCGCCGCATCGCCCGCGAGCTCGCAGCAGCCGAGCGGGCCGCCGTCTATGCCCGGATCGGGACGACGACGCAACGCTTCGGCAGCCTCGCCAGCTGGCTCGTCGACATCCTCAACTACCTCACCGGCAACCTCGACCGCGAAGGCGGCGCCATGTTCCCACTCGCTGCCGTCGCGCAGCGAAACTCGGCCGGCACGGGGCCGGTCGGCAAGGGGATGACGGTGGGCCGCTGGGCGAGCCGAGTGAGCGGCCGCCCGGAGGTGATCGGCGAGCTGCCGGTGGTCTGCCTGGCCGAGGAGATCATGACCCCCGGCGAGGGCCAGGTGCGGGCGCTGGTCACGGTCGCGGGCAACCCATTGGTCTCGACGCCCGACGCGGCGACGCTGGCACGCGCGGTCGAGACGCTCGACTTCATGGTCTCGGTCGACCTCTACGTCAACGAGACCACCCGCCACGCCGACGTCATCCTCCCCGCCCCCGAGCCGCTGGCCAAGGCCCATTACGACTTCGCGCTCTACCAGCTCGCCGTACGCAGCGTGGCCAACTACTCGGAGCCGGTCCTTCCGCGGGCACCGGATCAGCCCGATGAGTGGGAGGTCGTGCTGCGGCTGGCCGGGATCGCCGCCGGCCAGGGCCCCGACGCCGACCTCGACGCGTGGGACGACCTCGTCTGCCAGACCCTGATCGGCCGGGAGCTTGCGGTACCGGGCTCGCGGGTCGAGGGTCGCTCGGCCCAGGAGCTGACCGCCGCTTTGGGCGAGCGCCGCGGCCCGCAGCGGATCCTGGACTTCATGCTCCGCGTCGGCCCGTTCGGCGACGCCTTCGGCGCCGACCCCGACGGGCTGACGCTGGCGAAGCTCGAAAACAGCCCGCACGGGATCGACCTCGGGCCGATGCGCCCACGGCTGCCCGACGCGCTGCGCACGCCCTCGGGGAAGATCGAGCTGGCGCCCGACGAGATCACCGCCGACGTGCCGCGGCTGGAGGCCGAGCTCGCCGCAACCAACGGCCACATGGTCCTGATCGGCCGCCGCCAGCTGCGCTCCAACAACTCCTGGATGCACAACCTGCCGGCCTTGGTCAAGGGAAAGGACCGCTGCACCGCGCAGATCAACCCCGCCGACGCCGACCGTCTCGGCATCGCCGAGGGCGGCTACGCCCGGGTCAGCTCGGCCGCCGGCGAGCTGGTCGCGCCGGTCGAGATCACCGACGAGATCATGCCCGGCGTGGTCTCGATCCCCCACGGCTGGGGCCACGACGTGCCCGGCGTCCGCATGGGCGTTGCCTCGGAGCACGCCGGCGTGAACTCCAACCTGCTCGCGCCGGTGGACGTCGACGTGCCCTCCGGCAACGCCGTTCTCAACGGGATCCCGGTCGAGGTCACGGCCGCCGACCGCGAACCGGCGCTCGCCTAGCGCCCCTAGATCCGCAGTTGGTATTCGAGCAGGGCCTCGGACTCGCCGCCGACGCGGTCGTAGACCTTGTGCGCGCGGTGGTTGTCGGGCATGGTCAGCCAGGTCACGCCCACGGCACCGTGACGGCGGCCGACCTCCGCAGTCGCCTCGATGAGCGCGTCCGCGTGACCCTGGCCGCGTGCCTCGTCGGCGACGAACAGGTCGTCGAGAAAGACCACCCGTGCGCCGCTCAGGCTCGACCACTTCCACTGGTTGAGCGCAAACCCGACCACCTCGCCGCTGTCGTCGGTGGCAACGAGCAGGAACGCCAGCTCCTCCGGCGCCGCGATCACGTCGCGCGCCATCGCCTCCAGCCCCTCGTCGGGCGGCTTGGACTCATAGAAGTCGCAGTAGCCGCGCAGCAGCGGCATCAGCGCCGGCAGATCTGCCTCGGTCGCCTCGCGGATCGCCATCCAGCCTGGAGCCTAGTCGCGAACTAGTCGCGAACGTCGCTCAGGCGCGGGAGCAGTTCGGTCTCGGCGAACTGCAGGAAGCCCTCCTGGTCGGGGCCGGCCTGGTGGAAGTAGACATTGTCGTAGCCGGCGTCGATGAACTTGCGGACCTCCGCGACGAACGGCTCCGGGTCGGGGCCGCAGATGATCTCCTCGGCGATGTCGTCCTCGTCCGCCCACTCAGCCGCCGCCTCGATTTGGGAGGGCAACGCCAGCTCCCACGGCAAGTTGCCGCCGACCACGGCGTTCGGCCACCACTCCAGCGCCGTCTTCTTTGCCTGCGCTTCATCCTCGGCCCAGCACACATGCAGCTGGCCGAAGCGCGGCTTGTCCTTGCCGCCTGCCTGCTCGAACGCCTCGATCACGTCCCCGTCGGGGATGAGGCCGAACATGCCGTCGCCAATCTCGCCGGCGAGCCTGGTCGAGCGCTTGCCCGCGGTCGCGATCATGATCGGCGGAGGCTCGTCGGGCAGTGTGTAGATCCGCGCCCCCTCGACCGTGTAGTGCTCACCGTGGTGGCTGGTGAGGCCGCCCTCCCAGAGCTTGCGGATCACGTCGATCGCCTCGACCATCCGCTGCTGGCGCACCGCGGTCTCGGGCCAGCGCTCGCCGGTGATGTGCTCGTTGAGGTTCTCGCCGCTGCCGATCCCGAGCCAGAACCTGCCCTCGAGCTGGATCTGCGCCGTGGCGGCGGCCTGGGCGACGATCGCTGGATGGATCCGCGTGGTCGGGCAGGTGACGCCGGTGCCGACCCGGATCCGCTCGGTCACCTCGGCGACGCCGCCGATCACGCCCCAGACGAAGGGGCTGTTTCCCTGCCGGTCGACCCAAGGATGGAAGTGATCGGAGATCGAGGCGAAGTCGAAGCCGACCTCCTCGCACCGAGCGGCGAAACGGACCAGCTCGCGCGGCCCGAACTCCTCCGAGGAGAGCGTGTAGCCGATCTGTGCCACGGAGCCTCCCTTACCCGCGGGCCGGCCTGGCAAGCGGGACGGGCTCAGCCCTTGCCCGAGATCCTGTCCCAGGCGCGCTTGAGCTTCCCCTCGAGCTCGTCGTCCCACTCGCGCTCGACGAAATCCTCGCCGGTCACCTCCATCGCCGCCGGGTTGGCGCTCGGTTCGGGCAGGCGCTCGGCGCCGGCTGCGTCGACGGTGACGGTGACGCCGCGCTCGTAGATCTCGTCGACCTGGCTCGCGTCGACGAATCGCTGGCCGCCGGGAAGCACGCTGCGGTCGATGACGATCCCGTCGAAGATGTTGGTCTCCTCGTCGGCGAGCACGTGCTCGACGACGCCGATCCGGGTTCCGTCGCTGGAGTAGACGGGCGTGCCTTCGGCGAGGACGAGGAAGGAGCTGGGGGCGCCGAGGTCGTCTGGCATGGGTGCGCAGCCTACGGCGTCGCCGGGCGCCGATCGCCGATCCAGTAGCGCGGGCCGGGTCCCAGGCGCGCGGCGCGGTCGCCCGGATTGGAGAGCTTGCACCGGTCGAGCGACAGACAGCCGCACCCGATGCACTGGTCGAGGCCGGCGCGGAGCCGCTCGAGCTCGGCGATCCGCTCGTCGATCCGGGCCGTCCACCCGCTCGAGAGGCGCGACCAGTCGCGCCGCGTCGGGGCGCGATCGGGCGGCAGCTTGGCGAGCTCGGCGCCGATCTCCTCCAGCGTCAGCCCGATCCGCTGGGCGAAGACGATGAACGCGATCCGGCGCAGCACGGGCCGGGGATAGCGGCGGTGGCCCGATCCGGCGCGCTCTGAGGTGATCAGCCCGCGCTCCTCGTAGAAGCGCAGGGCCGACGCGGCGACGCCGCTGCGCCGCGAGACCTCGCCGATCGTCAGCTGCTCGGCCAAGGCTGCCAAGGAAATCAGGTTCTGGCCTTGACTTCAAGTTCACTTGAACTTGTATCGTCGGCAGCGTTACCGAGATCGGAAGGAGCAACCATGCAGACGACGCAGACATTCAGCGAGCACATCATCGAGACCGTCACCGCGTGGCCCGGGGTGCGGCTGGACCGCAACGCCCGCGGCGGGCTCGCGTTCATGATCGGCCGGCGCGAGCTCGGCCATCTTCACGGCGACCACGCCCTCCACACCGGTTTTCCCAGGCAGGTGTGGGCCGAGCTCAAGGAGCAGGGCCGGATCGTTGATCACCCCGTCTTCCCCGGCAAGCCCGGCCCAGCTGCCCGCGCCCTGGAGACCGAAGACGACGTTCGCGACGCGATCGCGCTGCTGCGGCTCAACTACGACCGCGTCGTCGCCCGCTACGGCCTGCCGGAGGCCGCAGACAACTCGTCGGCGAGCGCTCGCCGGAGGATGTCGCGCAGCTCGCGCTGATCGGTGGCCGAGAGCCCGCTGATCACATCAGGCGGCTCGCCGAGCCTGCGGTCGAGCTCCTCACGCAGCTCTCGCCCGGCCTCGGTGAGCGCGACGAGCTTGACCCGGCGATCTCCCTCGGCCGCCTCGCGGGAGACCAGTCCGCGCTCCTCGAGCCGGTCGACGATGCCGGTGATGTTGGAGCTGTCGCAGCGCATGTGCTGAGCGAGCTCACCCATCGGTTTCGGCTCGGTCAGCAGGCCGAGCACCATCTGCTGCGGGGGCATCAGGTCGAACTCCCGCCACAACTCGAGCACCCTCGGACGTCCGTGCTGAAAGAAGAACTCCCGCATCAGCGTCCACGCTTCCCAGGCGGGGGTGCTGCGGTTGGAGGTCGCTACATTCATTTGAAGACGATGATACTCTAACCTATAGACAGTTGAAGGTGTCAAGTATTAGGAGTTTGGAGATGGCGGGCGACAACGGGATCGAGGTCGAGGGGCTGGTCAAGGAGTTCAAGAAGGGGCCGCGGGCGGTCGACGGCATCGACCTGACGGTCGCGCCCGGCGAGATCTACGGCTTCCTCGGCCCCAACGGCGCCGGCAAGTCGACCACGGTCCACATGCTCACCACGCTGCTCCCGCCAACTTCCGGCACGGCGCGCGTCGCCGGGCACGACATCGTCGAGGAGGGCCCTGCCGTCCGCGACGCGATCGGCGTCGCGCTGCAGGAGGCGGCCCTCGATCCGTACTTGACCGCGCGCGAGCACATGCGTCTGCAGGCGGGCATGCACGGGATCGGCAAGCGCGACGCGCGGCGGCGCGGCGACGAGCTGATCGCCCGGGTCGGGCTCTCGGAGGCGGCGGATCGCAAGGTCGGCGGCTACTCCGGCGGCATGCGGCGACGGCTCGACCTGGCGCTCGCGCTCGTGCACGAGCCGCGGCTGCTGTTCCTGGACGAGCCGACCACCGGACTCGACGTGCAGAGCCGCACGGCGCTCTGGGACGAGGTCCAGCGCCTCGCCTCTCAGCACGGGGTGACCGTGTTCCTGACCACCCAGTACCTGGAGGAGGCCGACGCGCTCGCCGACCGGGTGGGGATCATCGACACCGGCACGATCGTCGCCGAGGGCACTCCCGACGCGCTCAAGGCAGAGATCGGCCGGCCGACGGTCGAGGCGGCGCCGGCCGAGGAGGCAGAGCGCGAGCGCATGGCCGCGGTGCTGCGCCGCTTCGGCGACGAGGCCCCGGCCGGTCCCGGAGCGGTGGCCGTGCGCCTCAACGAGGGCGTCGGCGAGCTGGCCGCCATCGTCAGGGCGCTTGACGGCGAGGGGATCGCGGTCGCGAACCTCGAGATCCACGCGCCGACGCTCGACGACGTCTTCCTGGTGAAGACGGGTCGGCGACTCGAGGGCGCGGGCGACGAGGAGGCCCAGGCGACCGGCGAGCACGAGGTCGTCACCGCGTGACGGGCGACGCGGTCGCAATCCCCGCCCCGGGGGCGGTCCGACGCGAACGCGTCGGCATGCTCGCCCAGATCGGCTATCTGGCGCGGCGCTCGATCATGCGCACCGTGAGGCAGCCGATCATGATCGTGCCCAGCCTCGTCTTCCCGCTCTTCCTGCTCGCGGTCAACTCGAGCGGGCTCGATGCGGCGACCTCGCTGCCGGGCTTTCCGACCGACTCCTACCTGACCTTCGCGCTCGGACTGACCTTCATGCAGGGGGCGCTGTTCGCGACCATGGGCGCCGGGCAGTCGATCGCCTCCGACATCCAGTACGGGTTCTTCAATCGGCTACAGCTGACGCCGCTGCGCGGCTCGGCGCTGATCGGCGGCCAGCTCGCCGGGGTGCTCGTACAGGGCGGGATCCAGGCGGTCACGTACCTGATCGTCGGGCTTTCGTTCGGCGCCGACCTCGAGGCGGGGATCGCCGGGGCGCTCGTGCTGGTGGCGCTGGCGATGCTGGTCGCGATCGCCTTCGGCTCGCTGGGGCTGGCGATCGGGCTGCGGACTGGCAACGGCGAGTCGGTGCAGGGTGCCTTCCCGCTGCTGTTCGTGGTCCTGTTCCTCAGCTCGGCGGTGTTGCCGCGCGACCTGATCGCGAATGACTGGTTTCAGACGATCACCACGTACAACCCGGTGAGCTACCTGGTCGAGGCGTTCCGCAGCCTGCTGATCGACGGCTGGGACGGCGAGGCGCTGGCGCTCGGCTTCGGCGTCGCCGTAGTGATCCTCGCGGCGGGAATGTGGGCGGCGACGGCGGCGCTGCGGACGCGGATGGAGCGGACGTGATCAACCCGCTGCAGACCAGGTTCGCGCGCGGGACGGGCGTGATGGCGTGGCGGATGCTGCGGATCATGATCGCCAAGCCCTCGGTGATCGTGCCGTCGCTGCTGATGCCGCTGTTCTTCTTCACCGCGTTCGCCGGCGGCCTGTCGGCGGTCAACGCGGCGCCCGGCTTCGACTACCCCGACTACACGACGTTTCAGTTCGTCTTCGTGCTGATGCAGTCGGCCGTCTTCGGCGGCGTGTTCACCGGCTTTTCGATCGCCGCCGACTTCGAGACCGGCTTTGCGCGCCGGATGCTGCTCGCAAACCGCAGGCGCTCGGCGATCGTGGGCGGCTACGCGATCACGGCGCTGATCCGGGCCCTGCTGACCTTCACCGTGGTGACGATCGTCGCCGTTGTTGCCGGCGCCGACATCACCGGCAGCGGCATCGACATCCTCGGCATCCTGCTGATCGCGCTGATGCTCAACTTCGCCGCCCTGCTGTTCGCATCGGGCCTGGCGATGCGCTTCCGCACCCTGCAGGCGGCGCCGCTGATCCAGCTGCCCGCGTTCCTGCTGATCATGACCGCTCCGGTGTACGTGCCACGCGAGCTGATCGTGGGCTGGGTCGCCGCGGTCGCCGACTGGAACCCGATGACGGCGATGCTCGAGGCCGGGCGCAACCTGATCATCGGCGCACCCGCCGAGACCCTCCTCGCCGTCGGCGTGGCCGGAGGGTTGATCGCGGTGATGCTCAACTGGGCGCGGACCGGCCTGCGACGCGCCGAGGCCGCAGGCTAGTCGTGGACTTTCGGATCCGGCGGGGAACGGTCGACGACATCGACCGGCTCGAGCCGCTGTGGCGGGCGCTCTACGCGCACCACTCCAGTCTCGACGGGATGCCTGCGGTCCGGCCCCTGGCCGACTCGTGGGCCCACCGCCGCGCGCAGTATGAGAACTGGCTCGTGCAAGACGGATACACCCTGCTCCTCGCCGAGCGCGAGGGCGAGCCCATCGGGTATGCGGTGATCTCGATCAATGAGGGCGCGGCCACCTGGGATCTGGGCGAGCGCACGGCTGAGATCGAGACGCTCGCGGTGCTCGAGGGCGAGCGCGGCAGCGGCGTCGGCAAGGCGCTCACCGATGCCGCGGTCGAGGTCGCGGGCGAGGCCGGCGTGGACGTCATCGCCGTCGGCGTCGCGCACACGAACGCCGATGCGCTCCGGTTCTACGAGCGCGAGGGCTACGAGCCCTTCTACGTGCTCATGATCAGGCGCCCCAGCTCGTCGAGGACCGACGACGACTCGTAGTCGAGCCTACGCTGGGTGATGCGCAGGACGCGGTACCCGGCGAGCTGCAGGCGCGTATCGCGGCGCCGGTCGCGCTCGAAGGCATCGACGCCGCGGTGATAGGCGTGGCCGTCGAGCTCGACCACCAGGCGCTGTTCCGCCCAGCACGCGTCGACCTCGAAGCCTTCGACCTTCACGTTCAGGGCAGGTGGGGGAAGGCCCGCGTCGCGGACCAGTTCGTAGAACCGGCGTTCGAGGGGTGAGCGGACTGTGAGCTCGGGCGGGAGTAGGCGGTCGGCGAGCAGGCGAAGCCGGGCCATGCCGCGCCGGCCGTGACTGCGGGCAAGGAAGGCTCTGAGCTCGTGGGGGTCGATCAGCCCGAGGCGTTCTGCTTCCCAGAAGGCGTGGTCCTGCTGGGTAGGGGAGAGCGTGGCCGCCAGGTCGAGGAGGGTGCGAGGGATGGCGGTGACCGGGATTCCGTCGTGGAGGGTTTGGTCGGCTGGGTGGAGCTTGGCTTCGTGGAAGACGATGCCGGGGGGCGCCCTGCGCCGCCGCGGGACGGTGATGTCGATCCGCGTCGCGATCGTGTCGCGAAAGCCCCAGTGGGCTGCCGCATAGCGGTGGCTGAGGACGGCGCCGTCTCCCCCAGCAAGCACCGCGGCCATGCAGCGGCCGCGTTGGGTCAGGCGTCGGTGGCCGATGGCGAAGATCCCGGCGTGCAGCTGATGCAGCTCGCCCGTGCGCACGCGGTGTCGGATTGCCCCTTCACCGATGCCGAGCTCGTAAAGCTGCCTGGCAGTAACGACACCGTGTTGCGCTGCCGCCAGTCTGGCCAGCTCCGGTCCGGTCTCGAATCGCCGAGCCGCACGTTTCCGTTGCCCGGCAGCGGATTTGTACGGCTCGACTGGGATGACGCGGAGGGTGGCGCCCTCTCCCCTACGTGCCTACTCGCAGACGTCGCGAATCACGCGTAGGGTTGCGACATGGCCGAGACCGTCCAGCTCGAGATCCGCGAGGGGTCGGCGCGGATCGTGCTCAACCGGCCCGAGTCGCTGAATGCCTGGAACGAGCAGTTCGGGCGCGACTTGGGCGTGGCGCTCGACTTCGTCGCGGGCGACGACTCGGTGCGGGCGGTGATGATCACCGGCGCCGGGCGCGCGTTCTCGTCGGGTGCGGACCTGCGCGAGCAGCGCTCGGACAACCCGGAGGGCGGGGTCGACCTCAGCGAGCGGCTGCGCGAGCTCTACAACCCCGCGATCCTCAAAGTGCGCGAGATGCCGAAGCCCGTGCTCGCGGCCGTCAATGGCCCGGCCGCCGGGATCGGCTGCTCGCTGGCGCTCGCATGCGACCTCGTGATCGCCGCCGAGTCGGCCTTCTTCCTGCTCGCCTTCGTCAACATCGGCCTGGTCCCCGACGGCGGTGTGACGACCACGATCCCGGCTCGCGCCGGCTTCGCGCGGGCGTCCGAGATGGCCCTGCTCGGCGAGCGCGTGCCGGCGGCGAAGGCGCTGGAATGGGGGCTGATCAACCGCGTCGTGTCCGACTCCGACCTCGAGACTGCCTCCACCCTGCTGCTCGCCCACCTCGCCAAGGGGCCGACCCGCGCCTACGCGAACGCCAAGCAGTTGCTCAACCGGACGCGCTACGCGAATCTCGGCGACCAGCTCGACGCCGAGGCCGAGGCGCAGCGGGAGCAGGGCCAGACCGCCGACTTCCTCGAAGGCGTGCTCGCCTTCGGAGAAAAGCGGCCGCCCAGGTTCACCGGTACCTGAGCGGGCGCGCTAGTCGTCGCCTTCGTCGACGGGCTTGGGCTTCTTGCCTGCCGCCTCGTATGCGTCGTTGAGCGTCGCCTGCACCGTGTCGAGCTGGTCGTCGTACTTCATCCGCTCCTTGAGGACCTTGATCGCGTCCTCTGGCTGGCCGTTGCCGAGGTAGGCGACGCCGAGGTTGTAGAGCGCGTAGTTGTAGGTGAGCTCGTCGCCTGAGTCGCGCAGCCCCTCGACGGCCTGCTCGAGGATCGGCACGGCGTCGGCGTATTCGCCCTGGTCGTTGAGCAGCTTGCCCTGGTCATTGAGCGCTGACGGGTCGGTCGTCTCGGTCGGCGCCTCAGCCGGCGGCTCTTCGGCCGGCGGCTCCTCGGGCGGCGCGGAAGCCTCGCCCTGGCCATCCTGCTGAGCGGCGGCCTGTCCGGACCCGCCGCCGCCAGTGTTCTCGCTCTGCTGGCCGGTCTGAGAACTGGACGGCTCGCCGGTCTCGTCGTCGCCGCCTAGCAGCAGCACGGCCGCGATCAGGGCGGCGACGATTGCGACGGCGAGCAGGCCGACCAGGCCACCGCGAGGCCGCGGCGGAGGCAGCGACGGCTCGAACGTCCGCGCCACCGGAGGCTCAGGAGGCGGCGGAGCTTCATATGTTTCTGTGGCAGTCCCCGGAAGCGGGGTCCGAGCGCCGCGGTCGAGCGAGGCGAGCGCCGCGGCGGCCGAGCGCGGGCGACGCTCAGGCTCGGGGTCGCGGAGGCGATCGGTCAGCTCCCACAGCGACGCGCCGGCGCCCTCGCGGGCGACATCGGCGAGCACCACGCCGAGCGCGTAGAGGTCCGAGCGCTCGCTGGCCGGCGCACCATCCTTGACCTCGGGCGCGATGTAGCTCTCGGTGCCGATCAGATGGCCCGTGCGGGTGAGCGCCGTGGCGTTGGCGGGCTGGGCGATGCCGAAGTCGGTGAGCCGGGCGCGACCGGCAGCGTCGATCAGCACGTTGTGCGGCTTGATGTCGCGGTGAAGTACGCCCGCGGCGTGGATGTGGCGCAGCGCCGAGAGCAGCTCGCGGGCGAGCTCATGCGGATCGGGCGCGTCGCCGGCCTCCAGGCGCTCGGCGAGGTCGCCGCCCTCGATGTACTCCATCACCAGATAGGGCCGTTCGCCTGCGTCGTAGTCGTAGACGGTCACCAGGTTGGGGTGCTGAAGCGACGCGGCGGTGTGGGCCTCGCGGCGAAAGCGTGTGAGGTACTGCTCGTCGGTGACCAGGGTGTCCGAGAGGATCTTGATCGCCACCGGGCGGCCAAGCCTTTCGTCCGTCGCCAGCCAGACCGCGGCCATCCCGCCGCGCCCGAGCGGCCGCTCGAGCAGGTAGCGCTCGCCCAGGACCCTGCCGGACGCTATAAGGAAGAGGTCGGTCCCCACGAACCCTTAGAAGTTCCCGATCCGTGCGTGGTTAATCAAGGCTCGAGATCGTAGGGATAGTTCGTCAGCGTCTCGCAGCCGTCTTCGGTGACGAGCAGGAGGTCCTCGAAGCGCACCCCCCCGAGCTCGCGGTCCCAGAGCCCGGGCTCGACCGCGATCACGTCGCCCGCGACCAGGGGCTCGCGGCCGACCTGCCCGAGGCTGGGCTCCTCGTGCACCTCGAGCCCGACCCCGTGGCCGAGCGAGAACTGAAACCCCTCCGTCGGGTCCTCGCCGGGGCCGGTGCGCTGGGTGCGATGCCCCGCGCCCTCGAACACGTCGCATGTGATCGCGTGCAGCTCGCGGCCGGTGACCCCGGGCCGGGTCGCCTCCCGCACCTTCTCCAGCGCCTCGCGAACCAGCTCCTCCTGGGCGCGGACCGGCTCGGAGATCTCGCCGATGACGAAGGTCCGGGTCATGTCGGCCCAGCAGCCCGACTCTTCATCGCGCGGCCACAGGTCGACCTGGATCGGCAGGTTCGCGGGCAGCGGGCCCGACCCGGATTCGTGTCCGAAGCCCTGCCACACCGAGGCCACGATCACGTCGGCCGGGGCGGGGGCGCCGCGCTCGGCGCAGGCGTCGCGCAGCGCCTCGCGCACCTGCTCGGCCCGCAGCGGCTCGCCGTCGAGGACGAGTCGGTCGCCGTCGACCGTGGCCTCGCGCAGCGTCGCCGCGGCCGCCGCCATCCCGGCGTGAGCGGCGTCCTGGGCACGCCGGATCCCCTCCAGCTCCCAGTCGGCCTTCGACCGGCGCCGCGCGATGAACAGGTCCGGGGCGGGTGTCAGCTCGATGCCGTCGGCCCGCAGCCGGTCGGCGATCGCGACGGGGAAGTCGGGGTCGACCATCGCCTCGCGTACGCCCATTGCCGCCGCCGCGCGGCTGGTCAGCTCGACCCACATCTCGTGCGGCGTCACTCCGCTCTCGCGCAGCTCCTGGATCCCGAGGTCGTTGAGGTCGTGCAGCTCGGCGTCGGGCAGCGCCGCGGCGACCCGCTCGCGCTCGATCGTGCTGACCATGACGTGCGGGCGCCCGTCGATCAACCCGAACAGGAACGGGTCGATGATCGCGATCTTGACCTCGTGGCGAAGGGTGGCGGAGCGCTCGCTGTCTCCGTAGATCAGGAGGGTGTCAGCCAGCTTCGGCGACCTCTGACGGGACCTCGATCTCTCGCTTGAGGATCTTGCCGGTGGGGCCCTTCGGGAGCTCGTCGACGAACCAGACCTGGCGCGGGTACTTGTAGGCGGCGACGTTCTCCTTGACGTAGTCGCGCAGCTCGTCCTCGGAGAGCTCCTCGCCCTCCTTCAGCGCCACCGCGGCCCCGACCTCCTCGCCGAGCTCGTCGTGCGGGACCCCGACCACCGCCGCCTCGCGGACCGCGGGGTGCTCGTAGATCACCTCCTCGATCTCGCGCGGATAGACGTTGTAGCCGCCACGGATGATCAGGTCCTTCTTGCGGTCGACGATGAAGAAATAGCCGTCCTCGTCGATGGTCGCCATGTCGCCGGTCTTGAACCAGCCCTCGGAGTCGATCGCCTCCTCGTTGGCCTCGGGCCGGTTCCAGTAGCCCTTCATCACGTTGTGGCCGCGGATCACGATCTCGCCGGGCTCGCCCTGCGGGACCTCGTTGCCGTCGTCGTCGACGACCTTCATCTCCACCCCCTCGATCGGCGTCCCGATCGAGCCCGGCTTGCGCTCGCGGTCGGGGTGGTTGAACGAGGCCACGGGCGAGGTCTCCGAGAGCCCGTAGCCCTCGAGCACCTTGGCGTCGAAGGCATCCTCGAAGGCCTTCATCACCTCGACCGGCATCGCCGAGCCGCCCGAAGCGCAGACCTCCAGCGACGAGCAGTCGTACTGGTCGCGATCCGGGTGGTTGAGCATCGCCGCGTACATCGTCGGCACTCCCTGGAACACGGTCACCCCGTCGCGCTCGATGATCTCCAGCGCCTTGCCCGGATCGAAGCGCGGGATCAGGGTCAGCGTCGCGCCGCGGCGGACGGCCGAGTTGAGCCCGCAGGTCTGACCGAAGGAGTGAAACAGCGGCAGCGCCCCGAGGATGACCGCGTCGTCCCCGAGGTCGAACAGGCTGCCGGAGAGCTCGACGTTGCGGATCAGGTTGGCGTGAGTTAGCTCGGCGCCCTTCGGCTTGCCAGTGGTCCCCGAGGTGTAGAGGATCACTGCCGTGTCGTCGTCGTCGCGCTCGGCGACCTCGGCGATCGGCTCTGCCTCGCCGACGAGGTTCTCGAACTCGCCCGGCTTGACCAGGATCAGCTCGGCATCGGCTTCCTCTGCCCCCGCTTCGGCGGCCTCGGCGAAGTCGTGCCAGGCGAACACGGCCTTCGCCTCCGGATCGCTCAGATAGAAGCCGACCTCACGCTTCTTCAACAGCACGTTCATCGGCACGACCACCGCGCCGAGCCTGAGGATCCCGTAGTAGACCGTCGGGAAGTACGGCACGTTCGGCAGCATCACGCCGACGCGGTCGCCGGCCTCGACGCCCTTCGCCTTCAGCATGCCCGCGACGTGGGACGCGGCACCCTCGAGCTGCGCGTAGGTGAGCTCGACATCGTCGAGCTTGATCGCGACGTTGTCCGGGTGTTCGCGCGCGCTGCGCGAAAGGTTCTCGGCCAGGTTCATCTCTCTCCTCCTCGTCCGGGGTCCCGAGTCTATTTCGCCCACTAGCCTCCCCGCATGGTTACCACCGCGCCGCAAATCGCAATCACGGAGCGCTCGGCCGTGGAGCTGGCCGCCTCGATCCGCGCCGGCGAGCTGAGCGCGCGCGACGCGGTCGAGGCGCACATCGAGCGGATCGAGCGCGCCAACCGCCGCATCAACGCGCTCGTCGCCGACCGCTTCGACGAGGCGCGCGCAGAGGCGGACGCCGCCGACGCCCGGGTCGCCGAAGCTTCCGGTGCCGACGAGCTGCCGCCGCTGCTCGGGGTGCCGTGCACGATCAAGGAGTCATTCGCCGTGGCTGGCCTGCCGAACAGCTCGGGCCTGCATCACCGGCGCGACGTGCGCGCGCAGTCGAACGCGGCCGCGGTGCAGCGGCTGGTCGACGCCGGCGCGATCCCGCTCGGGGTCACCAACGTCTCCGAGCTGACGCTGTGGATCGAGGCGACCAACCGCGTCCACGGGCGCACCTCCAACGCCTACGACGTCCGCCGTACCGCGGGCGGGTCCTCGGGCGGCGAGGGCGCCTCGATCGGCGCCGGCTTCGCCCCGTTCGGGCTCGGCACCGACTTCGGCGGCTCGATCCGGATCCCGGCGTTCTTCAACGGGGTCTTCGGCCACAAGCCCACCGGCTGCCTGGTGCCCCACACCGGGCACTTCCCGGTCCCGAACGAGGACGGCTCGCGGCTGCTCGGCGTCGGCCCGCTCGCGCGCCGAGCCGAGGACCTGTGGCCGGTGCTGCGGGCGATCGCCGGTCCCGACGGCGTCGACGAGACGGTCGAGGAGGTCGAGCTCGGCGACCCCGCTGAGGTCTCGATCGAGGGCCTCGAGGTGACGATCTCCGACGACGCGACCTTCCTGCCGGTCTCGCTGGAGCTTCGCAACGCGCGCATCCGCGCCGCCCGCGCCCTCGCCGAGCGAGGGGCGCGCGTGCGGCGGGTCTCGCTGCGCGGCCTGCGCGGCGTGATCGAGCCGTTCCTGGCCGCCGTCTCGAAGTCCGGCAGCATCGCCGAGCAGCTCGACCAGGACGGCTATGAGTTTCCGCCACTTCGCCGGCTGATGGTCGACGGCGCCCGCCGGCGGTCGGTCCACACGTCGGCGCTGGTGATCACCAAGCTCGCCGAGCAGGCCAACGACTACCTGCCCGAGGCGCTTCAGCGCCGCGCCGAGCGCGTCCGCAAGGCACTCGAGCAGGAGGTCGCCGAGGCGATCGGCGACGGGGTGATGCTGCACCCGCCGTTCGCCCGGGTCGCGCCGCGGCATGGGATGACGATCGGGCGGCCGTGGATCATCGGCCCGATGGCCGTCTTCAACCTGCTCGGCCTGCCCTCGACCCAGATCCCGCTCGGCCTCAACGACCGCGGCCTGCCGCTCGGAGTCCAGGTCGCCGCGGCCCGCGGCAACGACCACCTCCCGATCGCCGTTGCGCTCGAGCTCGAAAGGGCCTTCGGCGGCTGGGTGCCACCGGACGCTCGGTGAACCGGGCGATCCCTGTTCCCGACCAGCTCCGCGGCCCGCGGGTAACCCTCCGTCCGCTCGCCGAGCGCGACCTCGCGCCCTACGCAGCTGCCTTTGCTCGAGACCCCGACCTGGGGCCGGCCGCGGGCAGCGAGGTGGACCCGACCGAGGAGAGCCTGCAAGAGCGCCTCGGGGCCGCGCCGGTGGGCGCCGCCGAAGGCCGGTTCATCGAGCTGGTGGTGACCGAGGGTGACGACGACCGCCTCGCCGGCATCGTGATCCTGCACTCGTTCGACTGGCGGCACGAGCGCGCCGAGGTCGGCTTTTGGATGGCGCCCGAGTTTCGCGGCCGAGGGTTGGCGACCGAGGCCGTCGGACTCATCGTCGACTGGGCCTTCGCCGAGCTCGGCATGCACCGCGTCGAGATGATCACCATGACCGCGCTGCCCCACTGCGAGCGGGTTGTCGCCCTCGCCGAGCGGCTCGGCTTCCGCCCCGAGGGAGTGATGCGCGAGCGCAACTTCGAGCGCGGCCGGCGCCTCGACGCGCTGATGCTGGCGGTGCTCCGCGACGACCGCTAGCGGCACGCGGCGAGTCGCGCCCGCCACGGTGGGCGCAACTCGCCGCAGTGTCCCCTGGCTACCTTCCCTGGCTTACTCGACGGTGACCTCGCCGTCCATCCCGAGCTCCCTGTGGTTGCCGATCGCGCAGTACATCTCGTAGGTCCCGGGCTCGAGCTCGACCGTGAGCTCGCCTCCCGCCCCGGGCTCGAACGTGTCGGAGAGCTCCTCGACGCCGTTGCCCTCGATCTCGATGTTGTGCGGCGACTGGCCGTCGTTGGTGATCTCGAACGTCACCGTCCCGGCGGCCACGGTGGGGTCGGCCGGATCGATCGCAAAGTCGCTCTCGGTCAGCGCGACCGTCTCACCGCCGCCGCCGCCGGTCGTGTCCTCGGCGGTCGTCTCCTCGGGCGTCGTCTCTTCGGTCGTCGCCTCGGCGGCGGTGGTGTCATCGGACTCGTCGTCGCCACAGGCGACGAGGCCCAATGCCAGCGCCGTCATCACGGCGAGCAGAACGGGGAGCTTGCGCACCACGGGTAGCCTCCTTCTGAGAGCTTTCGTCTTCGCTTATGTCCCTGTTCTCGGATACGGCCGAGCACGCCCGGCGGATTGGCCGCCCCGCAATCCCGCCTGCGGCGCCGTCCGTACAACCTCATGTGGTCCGTTTCTGACGAGGCCCTCGTGGCCGGGTTGGCCACGGGCGACGCGGGCGCGGCGACCGCGTTCGTGCGCCGCTTTCAGGCTCGCGTCTTCGGGCTCGCGGTGACCATGGTCGGCGATGCCGCAGTCGCCGAGGAGATCGCGCAGGAGACGTTCACCCGCGCCTGGCGCCATGCCGCCGCCTACGACCCGCGTAAGGGCCGGGTCTC
Organism: Solirubrobacterales bacterium; assembly: GCA_036794585.1. Classification (GTDB taxonomy): domain Bacteria; phylum Actinomycetota; class Thermoleophilia; order Solirubrobacterales; family 70-9; genus WHSW01. The sequence goes on from DAIRGH010000015.1 coordinate 19,394, forward strand.
GACCTGGCTCTTGTCGATCGCCCGCAACCTGGCGATCGACCACCTGCGCGCCAAGCGCCCCCAGCCGCTCGATCCCGAGACGATCCGCGACGCCGAGCGGGCCCTGTGGACCGCCAGCTCGCGAGGCGAGTCGGGCGGCGCTGTCGCCGGCACGGTCGAGCTGCGCGAGGCGCTCGCCGGCCTGCCCGAGGAGCAGCGCCGCGCCCTGCTGCTCGCGGCGCTGTTCGGCTACACCGCGCGCGAGATCGGCGCGATCGAGGAGATCCCACTGGGCACCGCGAAGACCCGGATCCGCTCGGCGATGCTGAAGCTCGACCGCGAGCCGAAGACGGACCGCGCCTCGAAGGAAGGCAGTAAGGGGGACAGCCAATGACTTCTGTCGACTGCGAGCGGCTGCACGAGATCGCGCCGGAGCTGGCGCTCGGCATCGCCGACGGCGAGGACCGGGCGCGGGCGCTTGACCACCTCGCCGACTGCAACGGTTGCCGCGCCCACCTCGAGCGCCTGGCGGCGGTCGCCGACGAACTCCTGCTGCTCGCGCCCTCGGCCGAGCCGCCGCCCGGCTTCGAGGAGCGCGCCGCCGCGTCGGCTTCGACGCCGACCCGCCGGCCGACGTTCGCGCGCCGCTTCGCGATCCCGGCGCTCGCCGGGGGCATGGCGGCGGTGATCGCGGCGGTCGTGGTTTGGGCCGCCGGCGGCGACGATCGCGAGCTCGCCGACTCCTACCGCGAGACGCTCGCCGTCGCCAACGGCAAGTACTTCGACGCCGCCGCGCTCGAGGCCCCCGGCGGTGCCAAGGTCGGCTACGTCTACGGCTATGAGGGGCGCGCCTCCTGGGTGCTGGCGGTCGTCTATGACGGGGTCCGGGACGGCGAGTACCGGCTCGGGCTCGTGACCGACGACGGCGAGCGCAAGACGCTGCGCTGGATGGAGGTGAGCGGTGGAGAGGGAAGCGAGGGGGCGGTGACTCCGATGCCCTACCGCGACGTCGCCGAGGTCCGCCTGCTCAGCGACAGCGGTCACGAGGTCGCCGAGGCCAATCTCCACGACTAGGCCGCGGCCCAGCGGGTACTGGAGCCGGGTATGTCTACCGGAGTTGTGATCCTCATCGTGATCGCGGCCATCGCGCTCATCGCGGTGCTTGCGCTGGGGATGCAGCGTCGGGCGGCGGCGAGGGCCGCCGAGCGGGCCCGGCTCGGACGGGAGGCGAGCGCGCATCGCGAGCAGGCCGACTCGAACGTCGCCCGGGCGCGGGACCTGGGACGCGAGGCTGACACGCATCGCCAGGAGGCCGAGCGGCATGCCGCGCTCGCCGACGAGCACGCATCCGCGGCCGACACGCATGCCTCGCAGGCCGCCGACCTCGAGCAGCGCACCAAGACCGCCGGCGAGGCGGCCGCCTTGCACGACGAGCGGGCCGCCGAGCGCGAGTCGAAGCTCGACTAGGACCACTGAATGAACGTCCTGGTCCTCGGCGGCCACGGGAAGATCGGGATGCGCTTGCTGCGCCTCCTGGCCGAGCGCGGCGACACCGCGCGGGGGATGATCCGCAGGTCCGAGCAGGCGGGCGACCTGGAGCAGATCGGCGCCGAGCCCGTGATCTGCGACGTCGAGGCGGTCGACGACATCTCCGAGCACGTCGCCGGATCAGACGCAGTCGTGTTCGCCGCCGGCGCCGGCCCCGGCAGCGGCTCGGAGCGAAAGCGCACGGTCGACTTGGGCGCGGCGGTGAAGCTGATCGCCGCCTGTCAGCACACCGGCGTCTCACGCTATCTGATGGTCAGCGCGCTGGGCGTCGACCGACCCGGCCTCTACGGGTCCGAGATGAAGCCGTACGCCGACGCCAAGCGCGAGGCCGACGAGGCGTTGATCGCCTCCGCCCTCGAATACACCATCGTCCGTCCGAGCATGCTCACCGACGACCCGGGTACCGGCCGGATAGAGGTCGGCACCGGGCTCGACCGCGGCCAGGTGACCCGGGACGATGTCGCCGCGACCCTCGTCGCCGTGCTCGACGAGCCCCGCACGGCAGGGCTCGCGTTCGAGCTGCTCAACGGCGACACCGAGATCGCCGCCGCGATCGCGCGCCTGGTCGACGAGCGCCACTGAGCTCGGCGGCGCGACCGGGCCGCCGCTTTCCGTACCCTTTTGCGCCTGGTGATCGGTCCTGGCCCGCGTGTCCATCCGCGGGCGCCCCGTCCTGTCGGGCTCTACGACGCTGCGTACGAGCACGACAGCTGCGGCGTTGCCTGCCTAGCCCGCCTCGACGGCGGGCCGCGCCACGACGTGGTCGAACTCTCGCTGCAGGCGCTCGACAACCTCGAGCACCGCGGCGCCGCCGGCGCCGACGAGAGCACCGGCGACGGCGCCGGGATCCTGATCCAGCTGCCGCTCGACTTCCTGCGCTCGCGGGCGTCGGAGTTCTCGCTCGAAACCGGAGCGCTGCCCGGCATCGGCCAGCTCGCCGTCGCCATGTGCTTCCTCGCCGCCGACGCGGACGAGCGAAGCAACCAGGAGCACCTGATCGAGCGCGCCGTCACCGACGCGGGCCAGCGGCCGCTGGGCTGGCGCGATGTGCCCGTCGACCTCTCCGCCGCCGGCCGGACCGCGACCGAGGCCGCGCCCGCGTTCCGCCAGCTGCTGATCGGCGCCGGCGAGCAGGTGGCAGACCAGGACGAGTTCGAGCGCCGCCTGTTCGTCGCCCGACGGATCGCCGAGCTCGAATCCGAGGGTGCGCTGTCGATCCCGAGCATGTCCTCGCGCACGCTCGTCTACAAGGGGATGCTCACCGCGCCGCAGCTCGCGCGCGTCTTCGAGGACCTCAACGACCCCGAGCTGAAGAGCGCGCTTGCGATCGTCCACTCGCGCTTCTCGACCAACACCTTCCCGAGCTGGGAGCTCGCCCAGCCGCTGCGGATGCTGGCCCACAACGGCGAGATCAACACCGTGCGGGGCAACGTCAACTGGATGCGCGCCCGCGAGGCGGCCCTGCGCTCGAACGCCTTCGGCGCCGACCTCGAGCGCTGCCTGCCGCTGATCCCCGACGGCAGCTCCGACTCCGCCGCCTTCGACCGCGTGCTCGAGCTGCTCGTGCTCGCCGGCCGCCCCGTGGCGCAGGCGATGATGATGATGATCCCGGCCGCGCACGAAAAGCGCGACGACCTGGCGCCCGAGCTCGACGGCTTCTACCGCTACAGCGCCTCGGTGATCGAGCCCTGGGACGGCCCGGCGGCGATGGCCTTCTCGGACGGGCGCGTGCTCGGTGCCTGCCTGGACCGCAACGGGCTGCGGCCCGGCCGCTGGCTGGTCACCGACGACGGGCTCGTGATCGTCGGCTCCGAGGCCGGCGTGCTGCCGGTCGACCCGGCGAAGGTCGTGCGCCGCGGGCGCCTGCAGCCGGCGCGCCTGGTGATCGCCGACCTCGAGCGCGGCATCCTGCAGGCCGACGGCGAGGCCGAGCTCGAGGTCGCGCGCCGCAAGCCGTACGCGCGCTGGTGTGCCGACGGAGAGATCCGCCTCGCCGACCTCGCCGAGCGCACGCCGATGCGCACCCACGAGTCGCTGCGCACCCGCCAGCTCGCCTTCGGCTACACCCAGGAGGACCTGCGGGTGCTGATCTCGCCCACTGTCCAGGAGGGGCTGGAGCCGACCGGCTCGATGGGCAACGACCTGGCACTAGCGGCGATGTCGGAGCACGAGCCGTGCCTGTTCTCCTACTTCAAGCAGCAGTTCGCCCAGGTCACCAACCCGCCGATCGACTCGGTGCGCGAGTCGATCGTGATGAGCCTCGAGAGCCGGCTCGGCTCGGAGGGAAACCTGCTCGCCGAAGGCCCCGAGCACGCTGTCCAGCTCGTCCTCGACCACCCCGTGCTCACCAACGACGAGCTCGAGCGGATGGCCCGGGCCTCGCGCCGTGGCATCCAGCCGACCACGATCGACGCCACCTGGCCGCTGCGCGCCGGCGAGGAGGGACTCGAGTCGGCCCTGAGACGGATCAGCGAGGAGGCGAGCGCCGCGCTCGCCGAGGGGACCAACCTGATCGTGATCTCAGACCGCGCGCTGGCAGCCGACCGGGTGCCGATCCCGTCGCTGCTCGCGCTGGGCGCCGTACACCAGCACCTCGTCCGCGAGGGAACGCGGCTGCAGACCAGCCTCGTGGTCGAGTCGGGCGAGCCGCGGGAGGTCCACCACGTCGCCGCGCTGATCAGCTACGGCGCCGCCGCCGTCAACCCGTACCTGCTGTTCGACTCGCTCGAGGACCTGCACGGCCGCGCCGAGCTGCCCGCCGACCTCTCCCAGGAGGAGGCCCGCGAGCGGCTGCTGATTGCGTATCGCAAGGGCCTCCTGAAGGTGATCTCGAAGATGGGGATCGCGACGATCCAGTCCTACAACGGCGCCCAGATCCACGAGGCCGTCGGCCTCGATCAGGACGTCGTCGATCGCTACTTCGCCGGCACGCCCTCGGCGGTCGGCGGCGTCGGCCTGGCCGAGCTCGCCCGCGAGGCGCTCGAGCGCCACGCCCGCGCGTACCCCGAGCGCCACCACCGCAGCCTGCCGGAACACGTCGAGGACTCGCTGCTGGCGGCCGCTCACGCCTCGCTGCTGCCGCAGGGCGGCGTCTACGCCTGGCGCCGAGACGGCGAGCGCCACGCCTGGGACCCGCCTACGATCGCGGCCCTGCAGCAGGCGGTGCGCGGCAACGGCAACGCTGGCGAGAGCTACACCGAGTTCGCCCAGCGCGTCGACGAGGAGAACGGGGCGCTGGCAATGCTGCGCGGGCTGCTCGAGCTGGAGTCGGCCGGCGATCCGATCCCGATCGACGAGGTCGAGTCGGTGACCGAGATCCTCAAGCGCTTCACCACCGGCGGTATGAGCCTTGGCGCGCTCGGGCCCGAGGCCCACGAGACGCTGGCGGTGGCGATGAACCGGATCGGGGGCATGTCGAACTCGGGCGAGGGCGGTGAGGACATCCGCCGCTATCAGCCCGACCCCAACGGCGACGAGCGCCGCTCGAAGATCAAGCAGGTCGCCTCGGGGCGCTTCGGCGTCACCGCCCACTACCTCGGCTCAGCCGAGCAGATCCAGATCAAGATCTCCCAGGGGGCAAAGCCCGGCGAGGGCGGCCAGCTTCCCGGCCACAAGATCGACCCCTACATCGCCCAGCTTCGCTTCGCCACCCCGCGGGTCGGGCTGATCTCTCCCCCGCCCCACCACGACATCTACTCGATCGAGGACTTAAAACAGCTGATCTACGACCTCCGCGCCGCCAACCCGAGGGCGACCGTCTCGGTCAAGCTCGCCGCCGAGGCCGGGGTCGGCACCGTCGCCGCCGGGGTCGCCAAGGCGGGCGCCGACCACGTGGTGATCGCCGGCCACGACGGCGGCACCGGCGCCTCACCCCTCTCTTCGATCCAGCAGGCCGGCGTGCCCTGGGAGATCGGCCTCGCCGAGACCCAGCAGACCCTGCTTTCAAATGACCTGCGGACGCGGATCGTCGTCCAGGTCGACGGCGGCATGCGCACGGGCCGCGACGTGATCGTCGGCGCGATGCTCGGCGCCGACGAGTTCGGCTTCTCGACCGCGCCGTTGATCGCGACCGGCTGCATCATGATGCGCGTCTGTCACCTCAACACCTGCCCGGTCGGGGTCGCGACCCAGGACCCGGAGCTGCGCGCCCGCTTCGCCGGCCGCCCCGAGCAAGTCGTCAACTATCTCTACCTGGTCGCCGAGGACGTGCGCGCCCACCTGGCGCGGCTCGGAGTCACGTCGATCGAGGAGATCATCGGCCGGGTCGAGATGCTGACCCAGAACGGCGACGACGACGGCCACAAGCGCCGCTTGCTCGACCTCTCGAAGCTGCTCGTGGTCCCCGACAACGTCGAGGCCGGCGCGCCGCGCCACCAAACCCGCGGGCCGGTGCCGCCCGACGAGCACTACGACGTGCGCCAGCTGGGCGAGGCGCTGGCCGCGGTCGAGGCGGGAGAGCCGCTGCGGATCGAGCGCCGGATCACCAACGTCGACCGCGCCGTCGGCGGCCGGCTCTCCCACGCCCTGGTCGCCAAGCATGGGCCCCACGGCCTGGCCGACGACACGATCCAGGCGCGCCTGGTCGGCTCTGCCGGGCAGAGCTTCGGCGCCTGGCTCGCGCCCGGGATCACGCTCGAGCTCGAGGGCGAGACCAACGACTACGTCGGCAAGGGGCTTTCCGGCGGCGTGCTCTCGGTCCATCCACCCGCCGCGGCTCCGTTTAGGGCCGAGGAGAACGTGATCGCCGGCAACGTCGCGCTCTACGGCGCCACGAGCGGGCGCGCGTTCTTTTCCGGCCTTGCCGGCGAGCGCTTCGCGGTGCGCAACTCGGGCGCGCTGGCGGTGGTCGAGGGAGTCGGCGAGCACGGCTGTGAGTACATGACCGGTGGCCGGGTGGCGATCCTCGGCCCCACCGGGCACAACTTCGCCGCCGGGATGAGCGGCGGGATCGCCTGGGTCCACGACCCCGACGGCCACATGCCGATCCGCGCCAACACCGAGCTGGTCGACCTCGAGCCGGTCGAGGACGAGGAGGCGCACGAGCTGCACGCGCTCGTCGTCGAGCACCTCGCACGCACCGGCTCGGCGGTCGCCGAGCGGCTGCTCGACCGCTGGCCGGCGGCGCTGGAGGAGTTCGTGCGGGTGATCCCGCGCGAGTACGCGCTGGCGCTCGCCCGCCGCGAGGCGGAGGGCGAGCCGCAGACCTCCGAGTTCAGGACGCTGGCCGCATGAGCCGCAACGCGCGAGCCTTCATGGAGATCGGACGCGTCGCCGATCCCGAGCGCGATCCGGCCGAGCGGGTCGGCGACTACGACGAGATCTTCGGCGTCCTGCCGGCCGACGAGCTGCGCCTGCAGGCGGCGCGGTGCATGGACTGCGGGGTTCCGTTCTGCAACGCGGGCTGCCCGCTGGGCAACCTGATCCCCGACTGGAACGACCTGGTCCGCCGCGGCGACTGGCGCGACGCGATCGAGCAGCTCCACGCAACCAACAACTTCCCCGAGTTCACCGGGCTGATCTGCCCAGCGCCGTGCGAGTCGGCCTGCGTGCTCGACATCGACGACGACCCGGTGATGATCAAGCAGATCGAGTACGCGATCGTTCACCGCGCCTTCGAGGAAGGCTGGATCGTCCCCAAGCCGCCCGCCAGGCGCACCGGCTGCACCGTCGCCGTCGTCGGCTCCGGCCCCGCCGGGATGGCGGTCGCGGCCGAGCTCAACAGCGTCGGCCACACGGTCACCGTCTATGAGCGCGACGAGGCGGTCGGCGGGCTGATGCGCTTCGGCGTCCCCGACGCAAAGCTCGAGAAGTGGATGATCGACCGCAGGGTCAAGCTGCTGGAGGCCGAGGGCATCCGCTTCGAGTGCGGGGTGTCGATCGGCGACGACCTCTCGGCCGACGATCTGCGCGAGGCAAACGACGCTGTCGTGATCGCGATCGGCTCCCGGGTCGAGCGCGACCTCGAGGCGCCCGGCCGCGAGCTGCCGGGCGTGCACTTCGCGATGGACTACCTCTACCAGCGCAACCGCTTCGTCGCCCGGTCTGGCGGCCACCCCGCCCCAGAGCCCGAGCACGAGATCACGGCCAAGGGCAAGCACGTGGTCGTGATCGGCGGCGGTGACACCGGCATGGACTGCGTCTCCAACGCCAACCGCGAGGGCGCGGTGAGCGCGACCCTGCTCGACGTCTACCCGGAGATCCCCGACGACGGCCGCTACCCCGAGACCCCGTGGCCGCTGCCGCCGAAGCGCTCGCTCACCACTTACGCGCTCGACGAGGGCGGCGAGCGGCGCTTCGGCCACCAGGTGATCGCGATCGAGGGTGGCGGCAGGGCGCAGGTGGTGCGCGCGCGGCGGGTCACCGGCACCTCCTCGCGCGACCTCGTCCCGGTCGAGGGCTCAGACTTCGAGCTCCCGGCCGAGCTGGTGCTGATCGCGATCGGCTTCACCCATCCCGCCCACGACGACGTCGTCGGCGAGCTCGGGCTCGAGCTCGACGGGCGCGGCAACGTGCGCGCCAACGAGTTCATGACCTCTACGCCCGGCGTCTTCGCCGCCGGCGACGCCCGCGTCGGTCAGTCGCTGATCGTCACCGCGATTGCCGAGGGCCGGCGCTGCGCTCGTGTCGTCGGTCGCTGGCTGCAGCACGCGACGGCCGAGCACAACGGCGACGGCCCGAGCTAGGCGCGTTCAGCCCCTCAGCCGTCCCTCGAGGCCGTCGAGGATGCGGTCGAGGCCGTAGGTGAATGCCTCGTCGCTGCCCATGGCCTCCGAAAAGGCCCCGGCGGCCTCTGAGAGGTGCGGATGGGTTGCCGGTGACAGCCCTTCGAGCGCCGCCCGCGTGCTCTCGCGCGCATCCGGCCGCGAGCGCGGCGCGCTGAACAGCGCGAAGCCGAAGATGTAGGTGACCAGCAGACGGAAGGCCTTTGTCGCCTCCTCGGCGTCGAAGCCGGCCTGCTCCAGGATCCGCATCCCTTCCTCGGGCCCGCGCAGCGCCCCGGCACCGACAACCGGCTGGCGGGCCCAGATATCGACGACGCTCGGGTGACGGGCGAAGATCTGCCGCGAATACGCGGCGATTTGGTGAACCTGCTCGCGCCACGAGCCGGCGAACGGCGGCAGCGGGGTATCGGCGGCGGCAGCCGCCACGACCGCGTTGAGCAGCTCCTGCTTGTCGCCGAAGTGGCCGTAGAGGGTCATCGTCCCGGCGCCGAGCTCGGCGGCGAGCCGACGCATGCTGAGCGCCCCGAGCCCCTCGCGGTCGGCGAGCTCGAGCGCCGCCTGCGCGATGCGCTCACGGGTGAGCGGGCTTCGCTCCGGCCGCCGCCGCTGTCGGACTGTCGATGGCACTCCGGTTCCTCCTTGCGCCGCCGCGACGGCGATAGTACGGTGTACTAGTACAGCGTACGGCATGGTGCCGACGGAAGGAGGGATCGTATGAACGGTGACTGTCAGAACCGCCCATCCCGGCCGGGGTGGATCGTGCTCGCGGCGGCACTGCTGCTGCTCGTCCTGTCCCCCGCTGAAGGCGTTGCGAGCAGCATCGCGCTCGAGTTCGGCTCCCAGCGCCCCGGCAGCCAGACCGCGATGGAGCTCCACATCGCCTACACGAATCCCGACGACCCGAGTGCCAAGCCACCGCCGATCCGCGAGCTCGTGATCGACGCGCCCGCAGGCACGGGGTTCGACGCCGCCGCGGTCCCGGTGTGCGAGGCGTCGGACGCCGAGCTGATGGCCTCCGGCGCGAGCGCGTGTCCGCAGGAGAGCCGGATCGGCGGCGGCACGATCGTCGTCACGACCGGATTCGGCCCGCCGTTCGATCCGTTCGCCTCGCCGACACCGGTGTTCAGCGACGGCAACGGCTGGCTCGAGGTCTCGCAGGATCCCTCGTCCTCGGCGACGATTGCGGTGACGCGGCTGGCGGTCGACGGCAACCGGATCGCCGGCAAGATCGGCGCCAGCCCGGGCGGGCCGCCCGACTTTCAAAGCGCCGTCTCGACCGTCGATCTCGGTTTCCCGGCCGGGACCCGATACGTGACCACCCCGCCCGTCTGTCCCCGCGACAGACACTGGCTGACGACCGCGAGGTACACGTTCGGCGACGGGAGCACGGAGGCCGTAAGTGACGAGACGCCGTGCAAGCGACGCAGAGCTCGAATCCACACCCGGGTCCGCCCGAACGACGTTCGTTCCGGCGAACAGGCGAGGGTGCGGGTGACGCTGAGGTCGAAGTACGGATGCGCGTCGAACGCGACCGTTCGCATCGGCAAGCGACCGCCGCTGCGCACGAATCGCGCCGGACGCGTGGCGCTTCGAGCCGCGTTCAGGCGTCCCGGCCCGCGCAGGGTCACCGCCTCGAAGGCCGGCTGTCGTCGCGGGAGGGCAAGCTTCAGCGTACGGCCGTGAGCAAGCCCGAGGAGATCGCCGAGCGGATCTATCGGCTCGGTACCGACTGGGTCAACTGGTACCTGTGCGACGCCGAGGGCGGGCTCGTGATCGTGGACACCGGGTTTCGCTCGTATGGGCGAGAACTGCCGGCCGCTCTGGGGCACCTGGGCCGGTCCGCCGAGGATGTTGCCGCCGTCGTGCTCACCCACTATCACCCCGATCACGCCGGTTCGGCGGAGTGGCTCCGCGTGCTGACGGGTGCGACCGTGTACGCGCCCGTGGGCGACGCGGACGGCCTGCGCACCGGCAAGGTCCCGGTGCCGGGCGGCCTGCTGGCGAGCCTGTGGCGGCCCGCGATGGCGCGATACGCCGCGCACATCATCGTCTCGGGCGGGATGAGGCGCGTCCGCATCGGCGAGTTGACGCCCTACGGCGACGGTGACGTCCTCGACCTTCCGCTGCCCCTGCGCGCGATCGCGACCCCAGGGCACACCGGCGGGCACTCGGCGCTCGCGGCAGACGATCGCGGCGTTCTCTTCACCGGCGACGCGCTCGCCAACGTCAACTTCTTCACCCGCCAGGAGGGCGTTCAGGTGCTCCCGTTCAACGAGGACCTGGACGCCGCCGTTCGCTCGCGCGCCCGCCTCGAGGGGGAGTCCGCGGCGACGATCGCCTTCGGCCACGGCCGCCCGGTGTCCAGGGCCTAGCCCGGATCCTCCAAAGGTCGAACCCAATCTGCGCGAGTTTTGTACTGCCGGCCAATTCATAACCCGCGTAAACCCCTACATTGCGCGGAGATAAACCAACCTGTTGAGCGTCCCTGCACGGTGCCGCGGAGCGGCCCGTGCTTTTCGAGGAGGAAACAGCACAGATGACGAGAGTCCGTCAGCAGAACGTGATCGCGGCGAGGTGGAGCAGCAACGGCCAGGCGCTGGGCGCCATCGACCTGACCGAACCCGACAACAACCCGTTCGGGCAGAACGTGTTCTCCGCCGCCGTGCAGCAGGACCGGCTCTCGCGCGACACCTTCAACCAGCTGCAGTCCACCCTCGAGCACGGCGAGGCGCTCGATCCCGCGCTCGCCGACGAGGTCGCCGAGGCGATGAAGGAGTGGGCGCTCGAGCGCGGTGCGACCCACTACACGCACATGTTCCAGCCGCTCACCGGGCTGACCGCCGAGAAGCACGACTCGTTCTTCGAGCCCGATGGCTCCGGCGGCGCGATCGCCGACTTCTCAGGCAAGGAGCTGATCCAGGGCGAGCCCGACGCGTCCTCCTTCCCCACCGGCGGCGTGCGCGCGACCTTCGAGGCGCGCGGCTACACGGCCTGGGATCCGACCAGCCCCGCGTTCATCCTCGAGAACCCGAACGGGGCGCTGCTCTGCATCCCCACCGCGTTTGCGTCCTGGACCGGCGAGGCGCTGGACGCCAAGATCCCTCTGCTGCGCTCGATGGACGCGCTCTCGAAGTCGGCAATCCGGGCCCTGGGCCTGCTCGGCGACAAGGACTCGAAGCGCGTCTTCACCACAGTCGGCCCCGAGCAGGAGTACTTCCTGATCGACGAGCACTACTTCTTCGAGCGCCCCGACCTGGTGATCACGGGCCGCACCCTGTTCGGCGCCCAGCCGGCCAAGGGCCACGAGCTCGACGACCACTACTTCGGCTCGATCCCCGAGCGGATCCTCGCCTGCATGCTCGAGACCGAGCTGGTGCTGCGCAAGCTCGGCGTCCCGGTCAAGACCCGCCACAACGAGGTCGCCCCGGGCCAGTACGAGATCGCGCCGATCTTCGAGAACTCCAACGTCGGCTCCGACCATCAGCAGCTGACGATGCAGATCATGCGCAACACCGCCCGCAAGTACGGACTCGTCTGCCTGCTGCACGAAAAGCCCTTCGCCGGCGTCAACGGCTCGGGCAAGCACAACAACTGGTCGATGAGCACCGACACCGGCACCAACCTGATGGACCCGGGCGAGACCCCGGCCGAGAACACGAGCTTCCTGTTCTTCTGCGCCGCGGTGATCCAGGCGGTCAACAAGCATCAGGGCCTGCTGCGCGCCTCGGTCGCCAACATCGGCCAGGACCACCGCCTGGGCGCCAATGAGGCGCCGCCGGCGATCATCTCGATCTTCCTCGGCGCCGAGCTGGAGAAGGTCTTCGAGGCGATCGAGTCCGGCAAGGGCGATCCGCACACCCCGGGCTCGTTCCTCGGCCTCGGCACCCCGGTGCTGCCGCCGCTGCCGATGCACGGCGGCGACCGCAACCGGACCTCGCCGTTCGCCTTCACCGGCAACAAGTTCGAGTTCCGCGCGGTCGGCTCGAGCGAGTCGCTCGCCTTCCCGAACACCGTCCTCAACACGATCGTCGCCGAGGCGGTCGACGAGCTCGCCGACAAGCTCGAGCAGGAGCTCGACGGCGGCAAGGACCTGCCCGAGGCGGTGAGCGCCGTGGTCAAGGACTCGTTCGCGGCCAACAAGCAGATCCTGTTCTCCGGCGACAACTACGACGAGGCGTGGCATGCCGAGGCCGAGCAGCGCGGGCTGAAGAACCTGCGCACGTCGCCCGAGGCTCTCCCCGAGATCCTCTCGCCGCAGACGGTCGAGGCGTTCGGCGCCTACGGCGTGCTGTCCGAGCGCGAGCTCGAGTCGCGCTACGAGGTGTGGCTGGAGCAGTACATCGTCCGCGCCAATATCGAGTCCGAGACGGCCGCCGACATCGCCAAGACGATGATCCTGCCGGCGGCCCTGCGCCATCTGGCCCTGATCGACTCGGCCGAGCTCGGCCAGCTCGAGCGGTCAGTACGGCCGCTGGTCGACGACCTGATCACGCAGATCAGCAAGCTCGACGAGGCCAACGCCTATCCCGACGGGATCGAGGGCATGGAGCTCGCCAAGCACGCGCGCGACCACCAGCTCGCGGCGATGGCGTCGGTCCGCGAGGCCGCCGACGCGCTCGAGAAGGTCGTCGCCGACGACCTCTGGCCGCTGCCGAAGTACTCCGAGATCCTCTTCGTGCGCTGACCCGTTGACCGCGAAGGCCGAGTTCAACGCCGAGGAGTGGTCGAAGGTCGTCGTGGGCCCGTTCGTCGCCGGCCTCGTGGTGATCGCCGCCGATCGCGGCGGCAGCATCCGTGAGACGGTGGCGATGGCGAAGGTGTTCTCCGAGCAGCAGCAGGCGGGCGACAACCCCGAGCTGATCAAGGAGCTGCTGGGCGAGCGGCCCAACGCCGAGACGCTGAAGGGCGAGGGCGCGAACCCCGAGGAGGCGTTGCGCGAGGCGCTGGACATCCTCGAGGCCAAGGCCACGCCCGAGGAGGTCGACGCCTACAAGCGGCTCTGCCTGGAGATCGCCCAGCGCGTCGCCGAGCGGACCAAGTCCGGCGGCGTGCTCGGGATCGGTGGCGAGCGCGTGAGCGGCGAAGAGCAGACCGCGGTCGAGCGGCTGCGGGCGACGCTCGGCCTCTAGCCCGAGCCTCCACCCGCCCGGATCGCCGAGCCGCACATTTCCGTTGTGGGGCAACGGATTCGTACGGGTCGACGATCCCCACGGTTGGTGAGCCGCACATTTCGAGTGTGGAGGCCGCGTTTTGTGCGGCTCACCGACGAAGAGGAGTGAGGCAGTTATCCACCCGCGCGGGTGGGTAAGTCATGGGGGAACGACAAAGGAGGATGAGAGACGATGGAAGCAAGCACCCAGGAAGCCGGGCAGATCACCGGGACCAAGGACAAGGACTACAACGTCATCTGGTTCACCGAGCAGTGCCTGAGCAATGCGCTGCGCCTCGAGCAGTACATCCAGGACGCCGAGCGGGATGGCGACAGCGATCTCGCGGAGTTCTTCCGCCGCGCCCAGGGCGCGAGCCGCAAGGGCGCCGAGGAGGGCAAGAACCTCCTCAAGGAGCGCCTCTCGAGCTGACAGGCTCCAAGACGCACACGGATAGCCGCCCGGTTCTCGCCGGGCGGTCTTGTTTGGAGGGTCCCTCGCCGGTTAGGCGGTCGTCTTGCCGGTGAGGCGCTCGCGCGCCTTGAGCACCGCGGGCACCGAGCAGCGCACGACCTTGGCGATCTCGCCGTTGGGCCGGTCGGGATCGCGACGGATCTCGAACTCGATCAGCGCCTGCGCGCGCAGCTTCGCACGCACCTCGCGGCTTGCGCCCTCGGGTGCGGTCTCGTTGGCCGCCTCGGCCGCCAGCGCGCGGCGGCAGGCGAGGCAGTGGGCCTTGCCGCCCCTGCGCGTCCAACCCGCCGGCGGGCCCTTGCGCTCGTGGCCGGGCATCCAGCGAATCGTCATCTCGCAGCGATCACACGCCCAGCCTCGGGCGTCGTTGCGGGTCATGGTGGCGGTTGGCGACATGTGTGTGTGCGGACTCCTTATGAAAGCGCTTGCATCGAGAGATCCCTGGACCCCGGTAGCGCACGCAAAGGCGCGTAACGGAACGGAACTCCTCGGGCGCCAACGCGGGCAACCCGACTGGGGAAGGATATCAAGTTGACCGGTTATCCGCCTTTTGCAGGCGAAACACGCTGCAAATCGCCCGTGCTGACCACCCCACCGCCGCGAAACTCGTACTCAACCTGATCGGCTGAGACAGGCGTCAGCGAGACGGTCCCCGAGCCCTTGCATTTCGCGCTCTTTCCGCGCTCGATCACCTCCTGGAAGCGATAGGCGGTCTCGCTCGCGCCCAGGTATTCCCAGGTGCCCGAGCAGTCGATGCCGCTGTAGCGGACGGTGTTGTCCTTGAATCGCTCCAGCGAGGCGATCGTCGCCCGCACGCTGAACGGCTTCATCCCCCGCTGGGTGAGCTCGCCGCGCCAGGAACCGGTGATCTCGAACGGCGGCTCGGCGGCCGCGGTGATCTCGGGCTCGTCGCGCTCGCCGCAGGAGGCGAGGGCGAGTGCGACCGCAAGCGCGGCCAGGACGGAGAGCGACCGTGTCATCGCCGGGCAGGCTACGGGACGCGCCGGTTCGCGCGGATGGCTTTGCAAGACTGCCGCCGCGGTGACGCTCAAGCTGATCAGCTGGAACGTCGCCGGGCGCAGCGTCAAGCTCGAAGACCAGGCGGCGGCGCTGGGGCGCCAGGACGCCGACATCGTCTGCCTGCAGGAGGTCAGGGCGACGACGCTGCCGCGCTGGCGGACGGCGCTCGAGCGGCTCGGCTTCACGCAGTTCTCAGACTCCAGCGCCTTCATCGGCGAGCGCCGCTTCTTCTGTCTCACCGCGAGCCGCTGGGAGCAGATCGAGCTCCCCGCGATCCCGGCGCCGCATCCCGAGCGGGTGCTGTCGCTGGTGATCGAGACGCCGGCCGGCCAGCTCGAGCTTCACAACGCCCACGTGCCGCCGGCGCAGAGCAAGGGATTCACGAAGGTCGAGACCTGCGAGGCGATCTTCGACCGGCTCGCACGCCCGAGCGACCGCCACCGGATCCTCTGCGGCGACCTCAACATCCCCAAGCTCGAGACCACCGAGGGCGAGCTGATCACGTTCGCCGAGCACCATCCCGAGCATCTGGAGCGCTGGGATGCGGCCGAGCGCTCGCTGCTCGAGGGGCTCGCCGAATGGGACCTGCGCGACTGCTTTCGCCTGCTTCACGGCTACGACCGCCAGGACGTGAGCTGGGTCTTTCACACCCGCGCCCGGCGCAAGTCCGGCCACCGGCTCGACCACGTGCTCGCCTCAGACAGCCTGCACCCGGTGCTCTGCGACTACCACCACGGCTGGCGCGAAGCCGGCCTCTCCGACCACTCGGCTATCGAGGCGGTGTTCGAGCCGGCCGAACGTCCTGGCGGCTGACCTGCTCGCATTTGCGCGCGACATCGTCCGGCTCGACCTCGAAGGCGTGGTCGCGCTTCGACGGCCCGCAGTTGAGCCGGTCCACAGCGCCGTCGCCGGGGTCGCCCGTCAAGCCAAAGCCGGCGTCGAGCCGGTCACGGCCGCGGTTGCCCGCGAGCCGGTCGCCGTCCCGGCCGCCGTCGATCGAGTCACGGCCGGGTCCTCCGCGGGCGCGGTCGCTGCCGGCGAACATCTGCATCCCGTCGTCGCCTGCACCACCGCTGGCGCGGTCGTCGCCGTTGGCGCCGCTCACGCGGTCATTTCCCTTGCCCCCGCGGAGCACCGCGCCAGCATCGAACGAGGGATCTCCCGGCGTACCGAGCGGGTTGGGCCCGCTCGCGGTCAGCCCATCGGAGCCGCCGTTGCCGACCAGGGTGTCGCCACCACCGGCGCCGACGAACTCCTCGGCGACCCCTTGCGGCCCGAGCGCTTTCTGGTCGCTGCCGACCAACAGGTCCGCCGCGGCGCTGCCGGTGACGCCCTCGACGTCGAGGAGCAGGTCGTTCTCGCCCGTCGCACCGTCATTGCGGGCGTCATCGAGGCTGACGAAGACCGAGGTGGTCCTTGCCCCGTAGGTGAGCGAATCGAACCCGCCGGCCATGTCGTAGGTGTCGCCCCCGTCAGGCGCCGCGCCTGCGTTGACGTCGTCGTTCCCACCGCCCGCGCTCACGCTGTCGGTGCCGGCGCCAGGGTCGATGGTGTCCGGCATCGGACCGGTGACGAAGGTGTCGGCGCCCGCACCGCTCGATGTTTCGAGCTCGAACGGCCCTCCGCCCCCGTCGTCGGCGGGCAGGCTTTGGGTGTCGAGCTTGTTGGTGCCGTCACCGAGCGCGAACGAGAGCGTCACCGCCAGCCCGGGGTTGATACACAGGCTGGGGCAGTTGGGCCGGACCGAGCGAGGAACGAGGCAGGTTGTGTCTGCACCGGGCGCGCCACCGCCGCTACACCCGGTGGCCGGGGTCACCGTGGCGCCCGCGTCGCGAATCGAGTACCTGTTGTAGCCGTCCGCCTGCTGCGCCTCGAGCTTGACGAGGACGTCGTTCGCCTCACCCGCCGCGGCCTCGAAGACGAGCGTCGCGCTCTGGGGGGTCGTCGTCTGCTGGTCCACCCGCACCGTCGCCGCGCCCGCCGCCGCCGGAATGACCGCCGCCACGAACAGCGCCGCCACGACCCCCGTCATCGCCCTAGCCATCGATGAACCTCCTCAACCTCTCGAGCACCTCGGCGGGTGCCTCGTCCACCACGTAGTGCCCTACTCCCTGCAGCACCTCGACCTCGAGATTCTCACGCTCCCTCGGGACTCCGAGTAGCTTCGCGATCGGGCTCTCCGCACCCATCAGCACCAACCCGGGAACCTCGAGATGGTTGCGGGTGTAGGTGCCGCGGGCGATCTTCGGCACCTCGAGCAGCAGGAAGGTGCGGTAGAGCAGGACCGAGGCGCGCGCCCGCGCCGGGTCTCTGAGCGGCTCGGTGTAGAGCGCGACCCGCTCGGGCGTCCAGACGTCTCGCCGCCTGCTGCCACCGAGCATGAAGCGCTCGACCCACCCCGGCGAGCTCACGAGCCGCTGGCCGAGACCCGGCGCGGCGATCAGCCACTGGTAGGTGCTGAATAGGAGCTGCTTGGGCAGCTTGCGCAGCGAGAGCTCGTTGTCGTGGCTCCACGGCGGCGGCACGTCGAGGTCGGCGAAGCGCTCGACCCGCTCGGGGTGCTCGAGCGCGAGCAGCCACGCAACCCAGCCACCCCAGTCGTGGCCGATGATCGTCGCCTTCTCGATCCCCTCGGCGTCGAGCAGCGCCAGCACGTCCGCCATGAGGGTGTGCTTGTCGTAGCGACCCGACGGCGCCGCGGAGCGGCCACACCCGCGCAGGTCCGGAACCAGCACGCGGTGGTCGGCCGCAAGATCGTCGATCAGCGGCTCCCACAGCGCGCCGTGCTGGGGCCAGCCGTGCAGCAACACGAGCGGCGGGCCGTCGCCCGCTTCGCGCACGAACATGTCGGAGCGGGGCCCGGACGGCACCCCGGGGATTGTGCCCTAACGCCGGCGCTTGGGGCGGTGGCCGCGGCCTCCGTGGCGGCGGCCGCTTTCGTACTCGGCCTGGAGCCCGAGGCCGGCGGCGATCTTTCGCATCTCGCCGTCCTGGTCGGGGATCACGAAGCTGATCCCGGCGCCGTCGCGACCCGCGCGGCCTGAGCGGCCGACGCGATGGACGTAAGCGTCGCGATCGCCGGGGGCGTCGTAGTTGATCACGTGGGTGATCTCCTCGACGTCGATCCCGCGTGCGGCGACGTCGGTGGCGACGAGCGTGTCGACCTTGCCCGAGGCGAAGTTCGCCAGCGCTCGCTCGCGCTGGTTCTGGGACTTGTCGCCATGCATCGCCACGGCCTGGACGCCCTTCTGGCCGAGCCGCTTGACCAGCCGGTCGGCGCCGCGCTTGGTGCGGACGAAGACCAGCGTGCGGCCGCGATCGCGGTCGCGCAGCTCGCCGACCAGGGCACCGACCTTGTCGCCGTGTTCGAGGTGGACGAAGCGATGCTCGACCTCGCCACGATCCTCAACCGCGGGCTCGTGGACGTGGCGGCGCGGCTCATAGGTGTAGGCGCGGGCGACCTTGCCCGCGGCCGCTTCCAGCGTCGCCGAGAAGAACAGCGTCTGGCGACCCTCCGGCGTCTGCGCGACGATCCGGTCGACGGCGGGCTTGAAGCCCATGTCGAGCATCCGGTCGGCCTCGTCGATGACGAGGATCCGGATCTCGTCGAGGCTGAAGGTCCCGCGCTGCAGCAGATCCTCCAGGCGGCCGGGGGTGGCGACGATGATGTGGGCGCGGCGGGCGCGCTTGGCCTGAGCCTCCAGGCCGGCGCCGCCGTAGACGGGCGCGACCCGCAGCGAGCGGGCGGCCGCGATCCCGTCGAGCTCGTCGACGATCTGCAGCGCCAGCTCGCGCGTGGGCGCGAGGATCAGCGCCGCAGGACAGTCGTCGTCGGGACGGATGCAGTCGACCAGGGGGATGCCGAAGGCGAGCGTCTTGCCCGACCCGGTCGGCGATTGGACGAGGACGTCGTGGCCCTCGAAGACGTCGTCGACGACGAGCTTCTGGACCGCGAACGGCGCGGTGATCCCGCGCTTTCTGAGCGCGTCCAGGACAGGACGCGAAACGCCGAGATCGGCGAACGAAGACATGGTGTGCACTCCTTGTGAGTGGTGGGAATCCTGTGACCCGGACGCACTCTGAGTGCACGGAAGAAACGGAACTCCTCGGGCGCATTCGGTGCACCCGACGCCGACGACGGTAGCAGGTCGACCCGGATCTCCCCGCTAGACTGCATGTTTCAGACCGGTTTGGGCTCTCCACCTACTCCTCTGCCCTCTTGCATCACCCCGGTTTTCATTGAGGAGAAGGGAAAGGGGTTGCGATGAGCGACCCGGAGGGCGACTCGCCCGAAAGCGTGCAGACGAGGTTGAGCCGTTCCTTGGGCAACGTCTGGCAGAACCACACCGGCGAGCGGCCCGGAGCCGTGAACGCCAAGGTTGACGGCGACGTCGTCAAGTGCGCGATCGAGAAGGCCGATGGCCAGTCACCCGAGACCGCGGGCTACCGCAACGAGGCGATCCACGCGGTCAGCAAGATCATGGGCCGGAAGGTGAACGCCTTCATCCCCAAGCACGACAAGAAGACCGACACCACCACCGACACCTTCATCCTCGAGCCGCCGCGAGTCGCGCGCTAGCCGCAGTAGCTACTTACCCTGCTCCTTAAGCGCCGCCCGCACGGCGCGCAGCCCGAAGGACACCAGCGCCTTGCTCGTCGACTCGGGGTTGCCGTCGTTCTGCCGCCAGGCGGCGGTGGCGACGTCGAGGTGGTTGTAGCCGGGGATGATGATCTCGCGGCTCAGCTTGAGGTCGTTAGGCGCGGTGCCCTTGGTGGGCGGGCCTTTGTCGGCGCTCGAGTTGTCGTCGCTGTCGCCGGCCTGGACGAGCAGCCCCGGGCGCAGGTTCGGGCCGTCGTAGATCATCTGCTCGAAGCCGCCGCTCGCCGCCTGACCGAGGTCGGTGAGAATCCGGGTCGGGAAGTACTGCTCAGTGAAGTCCGCCGGCGGCTCGAACAGGGCGCGGGCGAACTGGCGCAGGTCCGAGGTCTCTGACTCGCGGGTGGTGTAGGGCTCGCCGGAGTCGTTGGGCTCGACCGGATGGCCCTCCAGACCCGTGGTCCGGTAGCTCTCCCACGCGTACAGCGGCGTCGCGGGCTCCTCGGGCAGCGCGAGCGTGCCGCCGCCGGGGGTGGGGAAGTTCTTGTCGGCGAGCGGGCCGCCGACCACCTGGCCCAGGCCTGCGCGCAGGATCGAGACCGGGTTGGAGTTGTCGTCGAAGACCCCGGCGAGCGTGACCTGGTTGGTGAGCGTGAAGTCGCGGATGCTCGGGCTGTTGCTGGCGAAGTGGGCGGCATCCTTGGAGAACAGGAGGCGCTGGGAGAGATCGATCGCGTCGGTGTGCGGCAGCTCCTTGAGCAGGTCGGTCCCCGCCGGGTCGAAGAAAGCGCCGACCCCGAACACCGCCGGGACCTGGATCGTCTCGGGCGCCAGCGGCGGGGCGTTGACGTAGGGCGCGGCGCCGCTGGCGGCGAGGAAGTCGCCGATCTCGCCGCCTCCGCCGGCGCCGCTGGTGGCGCCGCCGAGCGAGAAGTCGGTGTCGAGGCCGACCAGGCCGGCGCACTGCTTGTAGCCGGCGTCCTGCGTGGTTTCCGGATCGCCGTCGAAGTCCCAGCTCGCGAAGATCGCGGTCAGCGGGCCGCCGAGCGAGTGCCCGCCGCAGATCACCTTGCGCGCCCGCCGCGCCTGGCCCGGGATCCCCGTGGTTAGCACCGTGTACCAGTCCTCCATGGTGCGCTGGATCCCGAAGTGGTTGAGGTACTCGGCGTCCTCGGGCGCGACGAAGCCGGCGAACGTCTGGCCGTTGACCGGCTGGCCGCCCCAGTAGTAGTCCCAGGCGATCGTCGCGTCCTGCGCCCTCGCGGCGGCCTTTACCCCGCGGTGGTCCTCGACGCAGTTGGCGCGCCGGTCCAGCGACCAGTACTCCACGTCCCTGTCGGCCTCGTCGGCACGGCGGACGGTGTTGCGCGCGACCTGGTCGAAGGAGCCCGCGCCGCCGAGAAAGCCGGGGATGATCACGTAGACCGCGTCGGCGTCGCGCGCCTCCTTCGGTCCGCCGGCGTTGCGAAAGCGCAGGTATTGGATCCAGTCACAGGCGGGCGGGTGCTCGCCGACCTCCTCTCCCAGCGGGTCATAGATGCGCACGAACGACTCGCGCACCTGGCGGTGATGCGGCGCCACCGACTTCACTCTCTTCTCGATCACCGTGCCGGGCTCGGGCGTGGTCGTCCCCGCCTGGGCGGCGCCGGGCAGCGCCGCAAGCAGGGCAGCGGTGGCGAATACGAGCAGTGCGCGCTTCAGCATCGCGGGCATTCTGCCCGTTCGAACCGGCGAACGCGCAGGTCGGCTGTGGAACACTCGCAGCGGTGAGCTACCTCGATCTCGCCGATCGCACCTGGCCGGTGCTGCGCCGGCTGATGGGTGTGCACGCCCTCGCCTACAAGGCGAGCGGCGGCCTGGTCGGCCACCGCATCCCCGGCATCAAGGCGCCGATGCTGCTGCTCGATCACGTCGGCGCCAAGAGCGGGGTCAAGCGCACCGCTCCCCTGCTCTACATCCCCGACGGCGACACCATCGCGATCATCGCCTCCAAGGGAGGCTTTCCCAAGCACCCCGCGTGGTTTCACAACCTGCGCGCCCATCCCGACACCGAGGTGCAGATCGGCCGCGAGCACCGGCCGGTGCACGCCCGGGTCGCGGAGGGCGAGGAGCGCCAGCGCTTCTGGGATCGCGCGGTCGAGCTCTGGCCCCAGTACGCCGACTATCAGGCGCGCACCGAGCGTCAGATACCGGTCGTGGTGCTCGACCGCCGCTGACGGCGCGCGAAGAACTGCCGACCGCAGCGCGCCCCGTGCCGCGGATTCGATTGGCTGTGCGGGATGACGATCGAGATCGACGGCCGTGCCCTGGGGATCGACGAGGTCGTCGCGGTAGCGCGTGGCGGCGAGACGGTCGGCCTGGCCGACGCCGGGCGAGAGGCGATGGCGAAGAGCGCGGCGGTGGTCGAGCGGCTGGCGGAGTCCGGCGAGCCGGTCTACGGCGTCTCGACGGGCTTCGGGTCGCTGGTCGACACGCGGATCCCCGCCGAGCGGCGCGAGGAGCTGCAGCGGGCGCTCTTGCGCTCGCACGCCGCCGGGATGGGGCCGCCGGTGGAGGACGAGGTGGTGCGGGCGATGATGCTGCTGCGCGCGGCGACGCTCTCGCGCGGCTACTCGGGCGCAAGGCCCGAGGTGGCCGATCAGATCCTCGCCCTGCTCAATGCCGGCATCACGCCAGTGGTCCCTGAGCATGGCTCGCTCGGCGCCAGCGGCGACCTCGCCCCGCTCGCCCACTGCGGTTTGGCGCTGATCGGCGAGGGCGAGGCCCGCAACCGCGACGGCGACGCGCTCCCCGCCAGCGAGGCCCTGGCAGCGGCCGGGATCGAGCCGCTGACGCTGGTCGCCAAGGAGGGCCTCGCACTGATCAACGGCACCGACGGCATCCTGGGAATGCTCTCCCTCGCCCTGGCCGACCTCGAGCGGCTGGTCCGGATCGCCGACGTGAGCGCGGCGATGTCGGTCGAGGCGCTGCTCGGCACCGATCGCGCCTTCGCCGAGGACCTGATCGCGCTGCGGCCGCAGCCCGGCCAGGCGGCGAGCGCGGCCAACCTGCGGCGGCTGCTCG
>DAIRGH010000165.1:0-3945 GCA_036794585.1 Solirubrobacterales bacterium
TCACCTGTCTGGCCGCCCGTCTCGCCGCCACCGGTCGCCGGCGCGGTCTCGCCGGAAGCCGGCGGGATCACCGCGTCGTCGACCTCGGGGTCCTCGCCGGCCTTGCGCGCTTCGTCGAGCGTCACGTAGGCGTTGATGACGTCGGCGAAGATCAGGGCCGGGAAGGTGCCGCCGTCGACGGGGTTGCCGCCGAACTCGGTCTTCATCGGTTCCACGGTGTCGGGGTGACCGACCCATACGCAGACGGTGATCTCCTCGGTCGCGCCGCAGAACCAGGCGTCGCCGTTGTCGTCCGTCGTTCCGGTCTTGCCCCAGGTCGACTCGCCGGTCTGCGCGTTCTCGCCGGTGCCCGAGCTGACGACGGTGTAGAGCACGTCCTTGGCGGTCGACGCGACCGTCGGGTCGATCACCTGCTTGGCGATCGTCTCGTTCTCGCCGCTGGCGCCTGTCTGGTCGGGGACCAGGTCGCCGTCGTTGAAGTCGGGGTCGTCTTCATCGCCGCCGTCGCGGACCTCGTAGATCGCGACCGGGCCACCGGCGCCCGCGGCCATCGTCCCCGACAGCCGCTTGCCGTCGGCGGCGAGGGTGCTGTAGGCGTGCGCCATCTCCAGGGTGTTGACGCCCGTCTCGAGGCCGCCGAGGATGAGCGCCGGGTTGTAGGGCTCGAACGGGCCGTCGGCGATCGAGTACTCGGTGTCGGTCGACAGGTCGGTCTCGATCCCCATCTTCTCCGCCGTAGCGGCGACGCTGGCGGGGCCGGCCTGGGTGCCGAGCTGCGAGTAGACCGCGTTGTCGGAGTAGGTGGTCGCGCTCAGCACCGACGCCGAGCCGAGGTACTGGTCCTCGTAGTTGTGGACCTCGAACAGCTCGTTGACGACCTTCTCGTCGCCGTTCTTGTCCTCGAACCGCTGGCGGAACGGGATCTCCTGGGGGGCGGAGGTGTAGACCTCGCCGGTCGTATGACCCTGCTCGAGCGCGGTGATCAGCGTGAACGGCTTGAACGCCGATCCCGGCTGGCGATGGCCGTTGGTGGCGATGTTGAACGGTGCCTTCTGGAAGTCGGGGCCGCCGACCATCGCCCGCACCGCCGCGGTGTCGTTGTCCAGGACGACCACCGATCCGGTGGGCTCGATCGCGCCCAGCCGGTTGGCGACTGCGTTCTCGACCGCGTTCTGGAGGTCGAGGTCGATCGTCGAGGTGATCTGCAGGCCGCCGCCGAACGCCTGGCCGGCGCCGTAGCGATCGACGAGCTGTTGGCGCAGCCACGAGGTGAAGTACGGCACCTGTGAGTTCTCCTCCGGAAGGGCGATGTCGTCGCCTGTGGGGACCGCGTACTCGGTGGTCCAGTCCTGATACTCCTCTGGCGTCACGTAGCCCTGATCGACCATGTTCTGGAGCACCTGGTTGCGGCGTGCGGTCGCGGCCTCGGGAAAGCTTCGCGGCGAGTAGGCGCTGGGCGAGGAGATGATCCCCGCGAGCAGGGCGGCCTCCCACGGATAGAGCTCGGAGGCGCAGGTGGGCGCGTCGTCGCTGGCTCCGCAGCCGCGATGGTTGTAGCCGAAGTAGGTGCGGGCGGCGGCTTCGATCCCGGTTGCGCCCTCGCCGAAGTAGATCTCGTTCAGGTACTCGGTGAGGATCTTGTCCTTCGACCACTGGCGCTCGAGGTGGTAAGCGAACGCCGCCTCACGCAGCTTCTGAAACACGGTCCGGCTCTCCTGGGCCGCAAGGGCGTTCTTGACGAACTGCTGGGTGATCGTCGAGGCCCCCTGACTGGCCGAGCCGGAGGTGATGTCCTGGACAACGGCGCGCGCGATGCCCTGAAAGTCGACCCCGCGATGGTCATAGAAGCGCTGGTCCTCGATCGCGACCACCGCCTCCTTCACCACCGGCGAGATCTGCTCTGAGGTGACCAAGATGCGGCCCTGGTTGTTGGTCAGGGTGGCGATCCTGTCGCCATTGATGTCGTAGACGACCGAGTTCTCCGCGCGCTTGTACTGCTCGCGGTTTTCCAGCGAGGGCAGGTCCTGCGCGACGGCCATCATGATCCCGAAGATCCAGGAGACGAAGGCGAGCACGGCGAGGCCGAGCAGCACGAGGGCAAAGCGCAGCTTGCGCAGTCGCGGCTTGTCGCGCTGCCCGTTCTGAGGCGGGTCGGGGGGCTTGGGCAAGCCGAACCTGCGTCCTCTACGGCCGCCGTTGGCGTTCGTGGGTTCGTGTTCGGGTCCGGACTCCATATCGGGCGGTTGCGAGCGATCCGACGGGCGTGGCGCCACGGTCGATACGGGCGCGTCCGGCTCACGCGCACGCGACCTGCTCGGCCAGCGAGGCTAGCATTGGCCTCGATGTCGCCACAGCAGTTCCCAGCGGCGCAAGGAGAGCCGGAGGAGCTGCTCGCGCTCCTTGCGCGCGGCGCCGTCGACGTGCTGCCGGAGGGCCGGCTCGCCGAGCAGCTCGCCGGCGGCCGTCCGCTGCGGGTGAAGTTCGGCGTCGACCCGACCAGCCCCGACATCCACCTTGGCCACACCGTCGTGCTCAACAAGCTGCGCGCCTTTCAAGACGCCGGCCACACGGTGGTGCTGATCATCGGCGACTACACCGCGCGAGTCGGCGACCCGAGCGGTCGCGACGCCACCCGGCCCGTGCTCAGCGACGACGAGATCGAGGCCAACGCGAGCACGTACCAGGACCAGGCGTTCGCGGTGCTCGATCGCGAGCGCACCGAGCTTCGGCGCAACAGCGACTGGCTGGCGATGGAGAGCGCCGAGCTCTTCGAGCTGATCCGCAGGTTCACCGTCGCCCGCCTGCTCGAGCGCGACGACTTCAGCCGCCGGATCGCCGACGCCCAGCCGATTTCGGTGCTCGAGCTGCTCTACCCGGTGCTGCAGGGCTATGACTCGGTCGCGGTGGAGGCCGACGTCGAGCTCGGGGCAACGGATCAGACGTTCAACCTGCTGTTCGGCCGCGACGTCCAGGAGGCGCACGGCCAGGCGCCGCAGTCAATCCTCACGGTGCCGATCCTTCCGGGCACCGACGGCGTACGCAAGATGAGCAAGTCCTACGGCAACTACGTCGGCGTCACCGATCCGCCCGAGGAGATGTTCGGCAAGCTGATGAGCATCCCCGACTCGGTCATGGACGAGTACTACCTGCTGCTCCTGGGCGAGGAGCTCGACCGCGATCGCCACCCCGGCGAGGCGAAACGCGAGCTGGCCCGGCGGTTGGTGGAGCGCTACCACGGGCCGGATGCGGGGCCGGAGGCCGAGTCGCGCTTCGACCAGGTGCACGTGCGCGGCGAGCTGCCCGACGAGATCCGGACGGTGCCGGTGACCCCTGCAGCCGACGGCAGCGTTCACCTGCCGGCGTTGCTCGCCTCCGAGTTCGAGATCTCGACCAGCGAGGCGCGGCGACTGTTGGGCCAGGGGGGCGTAAAGGTCGACGGCGAGCCCCTCAACGGCGAGGACCTGGACGTTCCACTCGAGCGGCTCAGCGGGCGGGTGCTCCAGGTGGGCAAGCGGCGCTTCGTCCGCATCGGATAGCGCTGCTATCCTCGGTGGCCCCAACGAGCCACCAGGCTTGTGGCAGGCAAGCCGGCTCGGATATACTGGCTGGTCGCGCCTGAAACGGCGTCGCGCGTCCGAGGAATCCCCTCGTGCGCCGAGAGCGGTCTTTGAAAACTGAGCAGCGCGCGAATCCGGGGTTCGTCCCCCGATTCGTGAGGTCCGACCTGCCGCCGGCATGTGCCTGCGGCAGGCAGCCAAACCCCGTCATGTCGTCCGTCAACTTGTGTACTTCGACGGACACGAGGCATGACGACTTTCTGTGTTTTGACAGAGGAACCGGTGCCGGTTGACTCCGGTGTCGGATTGAAACCCTCGAGTCACTTTTCATGGAGAGTTTGATCCTGGCTCAGGACGAACGCTGGCGGCGTGCCTAACACATGCAAGT
>DAIRGH010000074.1:0-14695 GCA_036794585.1 Solirubrobacterales bacterium
GCGCGCGGTCCGCGCCGCCTGTGCGACCGGGTCGGCGCCGCGCTTCGTCGTCCTACGCGCCATGGGGCGACGATAGCCGCCCGTCTCGATGCCAGGGCTGCGTGACCACCCTCACTCACGCCCGCGGTTCGCGCGCCTACCGTGGCTTTGTTCCGTTCGTCACGAGGAGGGCTGCATGTCGCACATGACCGTCAACCAGCGCACCCAGTTCGAGCGCGTCGACCTGAGCGAGCCGATCACGGGCACGCAGGTGCGCAACCGCCGCCGGCTGATCATCTTCAACGTGATCGCGCTCGCCGTCTTCGGTGCGCTCGCCTACGCGACCGCCGTCGCCATCGACGGCTGGGCCAAGGGCGTCGTGCTCGGCGTGATCGTGCTGACGACGATCGGCGCGATGATCGCGCTGAGCCCGAATCGACGGGCGTAACGATCGCGGAGCCCGAAGGGCGTAGGGTTGGTCAAAGCTCCCTAAGCCGACGAGAGGCAGACCCGATGGCAAACATGACCGTCAATCAGCGCACCCAGTACGAGCGGCAGGACCTCAGCGCCCCCACCACCGGCACGCAGGTGCGCAATCGCCGCCGGCTCATCATCTTCAACGTGATCGCGTTGGCGATCCTCGGCGCGCTCGCCTACGCGACCGTCGTCGCCATCGACGGCTGGGCCAAGGGCGTCGTGCTCGGCGTGATCGTGCTGACGACGATCGGCGCGATGATCGCCCTCAGCCCGAACCGCCGCGCCTAGCCCCCGCGGGCTTGTCGATCACCCCGCCGGGGGGTAGGGTCAGCAAGCAGTCGCCCTACGGAAAGGGAGCGGCAACGACGACAATCGGATCGACACGTATCTCCGTGGCAGGAGCCGTGGCGTGCGCCTTTTTCCTCGCCGCCACACCGGCCACTGCGGCGAAGAAGATCACCGGCAAGCTGAGCCAGCCCGGGTTCACGGTGCTCGCCCTCGACGGAGACGGCGAAGCGGCCTCCAAGCCGGTGAAGGACAACGGCAAGTTCAAGCTGCGCCCGCCGGCGAAGAAGGTCAGCCTCCACCTGCGCGCCGCAGACGGGACCTACGCAGGTCCGATCGTGATCGAGAAGGCCGGCAAGCGCGGCAAGAAGGCGATCCTCGGCGTCGACGCCGGCGCCGAGCTCGGCAAGGTCAAGGTCCGAGCCGGCTTTGCGAAGCTGAAGCAAGAGCTCGAGCGCGAAGACACCGACCGCACGCGAAAGGCGAAGGCGAAGAAGGGTGTGCCGATCGGCGCCGGTAATTTCGGGCGCGTGGCCGCGGCGCCAACCGGCCCCCCGGGCCCGGGCCAGGACCTCGACCGCGACGGGATCCCCGGCGCGCTCGACGTCGACGACGACGGGGACCTGGTGCTCGACAATCTCGATGCCCGGGCGGCCGCGCCCACGGCTGCGCGCGCGGGCCCGGCGCCGTCAGCGCCCGGGCCGACCTTCAACTTCGACTCCCAGCTCAGCATGGGCCTGAGCGATACGGTGAACGTCAACGCAGCGGCCTTTTCCCCGCAGGACGTCGACGCGGCCGTCAGGGCGTTCGGAGTGCTTCGCGTCGGAATCCTGCCGAGCGAATCTCCGCCCGAGCTCGACTGCGGCGTGGACGATCCGCAAACCCCCCAGCCCGAGGGCCTCGTCTACTGCCGGCCGGGCGGCACCGGCACGCTGCTTCCTCCGGGCCAGGCCCCACCCACAGTGGGTCAGGAGTTCCCAGAATGCTGTGACCCCGACGGCGACGGGTTCGGCGCGCTTTCCGGGCAGGGCGGCCTGCCCCTTGCGCACGGGGCCACGCCGGCCCAGATCGCCACCGGCGATCTACCGATCGAGCTGATCACCAGTGGCGGCGCCGAGATCGAGGTACCCGCAGCGGTGCCGTTCGTCTTCTCCACCACGCCGGCGCTTGTCTCTTACGACGACGAGACCGGAGGTCCAGTGCCCGTGGTCTACCCTGCCGATCCGGGCGACCCGGGGACGCCAGACAACGGATTCCCGCTCGGCGACAGTGCCCAGGACGCTGACCAGGACGTGGAGCTCACGCTGGAGCTCTGGCGACCACAGCGCACGCCGATCGAGGGCGAGCTGTGCCCGCCGCCAAATGGCCCGCCGTGCGCCCCGACGCAATGGATCGACATCGGCGGCCTGAGTCACTCGGCGTGGGTGTTCGTCATCGGCAACTTTCCAGGAGAGACGTTTGTCGGGCAGCCGTGCCCACCGAGCGCCCTCGCGAGCTCGGATCCGGATCTGGTGCTGGCGCCCCCCGGGGCTGCCGAACCCTTCGCGTTCACAGATTTGGCTGCCGATGGGCCCGCCCACCCGGACAACCGGCTCACCTACACGCTGAACCTCACCCAGTGCTTGGCGTCGCTCGGGGTGGGCGACCAATGGACCCCGGGCGAGCAGGTGAGCATCGACTTCAGGGCCAGGGCGGCCGCGATTCCCTCGCCCGACTCCGCCACGCAGCTCGTGACGTTCGAGCGGGAGTAGGGGCGGCTCGCCGCTAGACCGCCGCCGCGGCGGTCTCGGACTCCTTGGCCGCGGCGTCTGACTGGGTCTTGACCGACTCGGGGAGCGGCTCGTTGACGTCGCGACCCATCAGCACTTCCTTGGCGATGACCAGGCGCTGGATCTGTGAGGTGCCCTCGTAGAGCTGCATGATCTTCGCGTCGCGCATCAGCTTCTCGACCGGGTACTCCTTGATGAAGCCGTAGCCGCCGTAGACCTGCACGGCGTCGACGGTGATCTCCATCGCCGAGTCGGCGGCGAAGCGCTTTGCGTGCGAGCACGCGAGCGTGTTGCGGACCCCCTGGTCGAGCAGCGCCGCCGACTGCCAGGTGAGCAGCCGGCCCGCTTCAACCTTGGTCGCCATGTCGGCGATCATGAACGCGACCGCCTGGTGCATCGCGATCGGGACGCCGAACTGGACCCGCTCCTTGGAGTACTCGGCGGCGAACTCGAAGGCCGCCCGTCCGATGCCGACGGCCATCGCCGCGACTCCCGGGCGGGTGCGGTCGAGGGTCATCATCGCGAGCTTGAAGCCGTGGTTCTCCTCGCCGAGCAGGTGGTCGGCGGGGATCTCGGTCTCGTTGAAGGTGACCGTGGCCGTGTTGGAGGCGCGCTGTCCGAGCTTGTCCTCCTTCTTGTCGATCACCACGGTCTCGTCGCGTGGAACGACGAAGGCCGAGATCCCGCGGTGTCCGGCGTCCTTGTCGGTCTTCGCGTAGACGCTGTACCAGTCGGCGTACTGGCCGTTGGTGATGAAGCACTTGGAGCCGTTGAGCACGTACTTGTCGCCCTGCTTGGTCGCGGTCGTCTTCATCCCCGAGACGTCCGAGCCGGCGTCGGGCTCGGTGAGACAGAACGACGCGAGCTTCGGCTCCTCGGTGAGCATGCCGAGATAGCGCTGCTTGATCTCGTCCGAGCCGCCGATCGCGACGGGAGTCATCGCCAGGCCGTTTGCGGCCAGCGAGGTGCCGATCCCGGAGCAGCCCCAGCCGAACTCCTCCTCGATCAGGCAGCCCGAGAGGAAGTCGAGCCCCGGCCCGCCGTATTCCTCCGAGACGTGGGTGTTCATCAGCCCCACCTCCCACGCCTTCTCGATGATCTCCTGCGGCCACGTGCCATCGCGGTCGTAGTCCCAGGCGACCGGCCGGATCTCCTTCTCGGCGAAGTTGTGCGCCAGCTCGCGCAGATCCTTCTGCTCGTCAGTCAGCGTGAAGTCCACGGTTCAGGTGCTCCTTTGGCTGCTTGTCAAGAGTCTGATTGACTGGTCAGTCAACCGCCGAAAAGGGTAGCTCATCTACCCTGTCGGAGTGCCGTTTGGCCTCCTCCCGCCCCTCCTCGCAGTCTCCAACGGCGAGGTGATCCTGATCGTCGTCTTCGCCGCGATTCCCATCGCCGCGATCGTCTTCATCGCCGGCGCCGGCAACGCGCTCAAGCAGGTCGGCAAGGGCCAGTTCTCGGTCGATTTCGAAAGCGACGCCCCGCGACCGATGCGCGACTCCGGCGCCGAGGAGACCTCGCCGGAGATGCGCGAGGCGGAAATCCGCCAGCTGCTCGAGGCGAAGGCGTACCGGCAGAGCTCGCGCGGCGAGTCGCCGCTCGACGTCGAATCCGAGCTCGAGCGCCTGATGAGCGAAGCGCCGGCCGGATCGCCGGGCGACGATCCGCAGCTCCGGGCCGAAGTGCGCCAGCTGGTCGTCGCCCGCAACGAGCGCCGCGCTCGCCAGGGCAAGGAGCCGCTCGACGTCGACACCGAGGTCGAGCGCCAGCTTCGCGAGCTCGAGAACCTAGGGCAGTAGCCGCCGGGCACGCTCGGCGCAGGCCCGGCGCAGGTATAGATTTCTGGGGTGGCCCAGAGAGAGACCGAGAACCACGTGATCGAGCTGGACGACCTGCTCGTCCGCCCCGGCACTTACTTCAACCCGCAGACCGAGGTCGTGGTGGTCGTCGTCGACGACGTCTCGATCGACCAGGAGATCTTCAACATGGAGCGCTACGAGGGCGCCGACTGGGTCCGGATCTCCGACGACGTTCCCGTTGACGGCGACGATCTGGACACGACGCTGGAGCGGTTTCAGACCGATCACGTCGACGTCGAAGCGCTGACCGAGACGAAGTTCGAGGAGGACCTCGACGAGGACGACGACAACGACGAGGACGAGGACGAGGACGGCCTCGACGAGGACGAGGGGGAATAGCGATGGGGTACACGGTCGCCACACGCGAGCAGGCCACCGATTGGATGGAGCAGTATCCGGGCTTCGGCGAGATGCGTTGGTACTCGGATGCGCTCGGCACCGAGCAGGTCTCGTTTTCCTGGCGGCTGATGCCGCCCGGGACCGGAGGCCGCGGCAGCTACGGCCACCGCCACCCGGGCCAGGAGGAGATCTACTTCGTGATCTCCGGAACCCTCACCTTCAAGGTCGGCGACGACGTCTTCGAGGCCGGCTCGCAGACGGCAGTGCGGATGACGGGCGCGGAGTTCTACTCGGTCCACAACGACACCGACGGCAATGCCGAGCTGCTGATCTTCTCGACCCGGGATCCGAACGCGCAGGCAGAGCAGCAGGAAGACTTCTGGCCGAGCTAGAGGCCCCGCGCAGCGAACGGCTCGATGCCGAGCTGCCGGACCTCGAAACGCATCTCGACTTCGCCGACCGGCAGCTGAACGACCCGGTGGTCGCGCCGTGGCACGGCGGGCCGCGCCCGCGGGAGCGGGTCGAGAGCATGCTCGTCGCCCAGGCGGCTCAGGCGAGGGAGACGGGCTACTGCCTCTGGTGGTGGCGCGACCGCGTCGGCGCTGAGCTGGTCGGCTACGCCGGGCTCAACCGCGACGAGGTCGATGGCGAGCCGGCGGTCGAGGTCGGTTGGTCGATCACTCCCTCGCGCTGGGGGGAGGGCCTGGCGACCGAGGCGGCGCGAGCCTCGCTCGCCTGGGGATTCGAGCACGCCGGGCTCGAGGTGATCGTCGCCTTCGCGCTGCTCGACAACGTCCGCTCGCGCCGGGTGATGGAGAAGCTGGAGATGCGTTACGAGCGCGACTTCATCCGCGCCGGCCTCCCCCACGCGCTCTACCGGCGGCGGCGCAATCAGGTGACGACGACGTAGACGATGAACGCGGCGAAGAGCGCCGACCAGAGCACGATCGGCAGCGGCTCGAAGCGGCCGCGCAGGCGCAGCGCCCAGTAGGCGAGCGCGCCACCGGCAAGCCCGAGGCCTGCTGAGAGCAACGCGTAGTGGTCAAGGTTCCACTCGGTAAATGCGAGGCCGAAGGCGATCGGAATCGTCGACTGGAACACCATCGCCCCCGTGATGTTGCCGAGCGCGAGGCTGTCCTTGCCCTCGCGGATCCAGAAGAAGCTGTTCGCCT
Source organism: Solirubrobacterales bacterium (assembly GCA_036794585.1). GTDB lineage: Bacteria > Actinomycetota > Thermoleophilia > Solirubrobacterales > 70-9 > WHSW01. Next base: position 5,878 of record DAIRGH010000074.1, read on the forward strand.
TCTCCGGCAGCTCCGTGGCCAACGGCGCGAGCACCAGGGAGAGGACCAGCGGCTCGACGCCGATGTCGCTTGCGACGGTGATCAACTCCTCCACGAAGAGGTGCGCTCCCCCGACGATCGCGCCGAGCCCGATGATCAGTTGCAGCACGATGGTTTGGCCCGGTGGCTGATCGCCCGGTGTGCGATCGAGGTACAGCGGCCCGATCGCCTCGGCCTCCTCGACCGCACCGCCACCTCGCAAGGTCATGCGGACATACACGCCGTACGCCGCGACGAACGCAATCGCGATCGGGACCTGCAGCGCTTCCGGGACGCCGAGCCCGAGCAGGGCCCCGGCCGCGAAGAAGACGAGGAAGAAGATCAGGTCGCGGTCGAGGATCGCGACGTCGGCCGCCAGCCGCGTCCCTTGGTCGCGACGGTGCCTGAAGATCAGCGCCGACGTGCCAACCAGCGCCATTGCGACCGTCGCCAGCAGAAACGGAGCGCCGATGATCGCGCCGATCGCGACGCCTTCCGAGCCCTCGGCGCCCTCGAGGATCGCCACGATCGGGATCAGCGTCTCCGGCATCGCGGTGCCGACGGCGGCCAGCAGGCTGCCGGTCGCGCCCTCGCCGAGCTCGAGCCGGTTACCCGCCCACTCGATCGCGTTCGTGAACAGCAGCGCGCCGGCGAGGATCACCATGAAACTGGCCGCGAGGAGGACGACGTCCATCGGCGATGTTCCTACCCGCTGGCTACGCGTAGAAGAACGCGATCCCGAGGATCGCGTACAGGGCGAGCAGCTGCACGCCCTCGAACCAGTTCGACTCGCCGTCGCCGGTGACTACCTGGGCGACCAAGATCGCGATCAACACCGCCCCGAGCTCGAAGCCGTTGAAGACGAGCGGCATCGGCCCGGGTCCGAGGAAAAAGGACGCGATCACCAGCACGGGAGCGACGAACAAGGCGATCTGCGCCCCGGACCCGATCGCGATGTTCACCGCCAGGTCCATCTTGTTCTTGAACGCGACCAGCACCGCGACCCAGTGCTCAGCGGCGTTGCCGACGATCGCGACGACGATCACGCCGATGAAGAACTCCGAGAGCCCGACCGACTCCGACGCCTCGGCGATCGAGCCGACGAGGATCTCCGACATCAGCCCGACGGCAAGGCCGGCGACGAAGAGCATGATCACCGAGCGGCGAACGCTCCAACCGAAGCCCTCCTCGTGCTCCTCGGCATACGGCGGGTTGAAGAGGTCCCTGTGGGTGCGCAGCGAGAACACCAGCCCTGCGACATAGGTCCCCATCAGCACGATTGCGACGGCGAGCGAGAGGTTCTCCACGGTCGAGCCGTAGTCGACGAGCTCCGCGCTGGGCGCCGGCAGGCCCTTGCCCTCGACGAGCTCGAAGATCGCCGGCATCATCAGCGCTCCGGCGGCAAGGAAGAGCATCGTCGCCTGAGTCGTCGCCGCGATCGGATTGAACGTCTGGCGATCGCGACCCAGCCCGCCCACCAGCATCGAGGCGCCGAGGACCAGCAGGACGTTGCCGATGATCGAGCCGACGATCGAGGCCTTGACGACCTCGTGCAGGCCTTCCGCGAGCGCGAAGAGGGCGATGATGAGCTCCGGCGCGTTGCCGAAGGTGACGTTCAGCAATCCACCGATCCCGGGCCCCGACCTGGCGGCCAGCTCCTCGGTGGCGAGGCCCATCAGCGCCGCCGTCGGGATGATCCCGAGCGCCGCGACGGCGAAGATCACCTCCGCCGGGGCATGGCCGACCTCGAGCGCCACGGCGGCGGGAATGAACGGCACCAGCAGGTACGGCCAGCCCTGCGCGCTGAACAGGAAACCGAAGACCCCGCCCCGCCGCTTTCCCTCGGAGGTCATCTATCGCTCAAGCCTAGGGGTCGCAGAAGACGAAGGGCCCCGGCGTCCGCCGGGGCCCCTCGGGTCCTCATCGACTCGCGACGGGACCTACAGTTCGCTCGAGCACGCTTCGATCTCAGCGCTCGTCTGAGCCTGCTGGATGCACTCGAAGTACGCCTCTGCGTCGCCGGCGCCACCCCCGGCACCACCGGCGCCACCGGCGCCACCGCCATCGAGTCCGGCCCCGCCGAGCCCACCGAGGCCTCCGAGGTCACCGAGCGCGCCGGGGTCGATCCCGAACTGCGAGAACAGCTCCTCCAGCGGCTGGGCGTCGCTGGGAGCCTCGATCGTCTGATCGTCGTTGACGCCGCCCAGACGCAGCGAGAAGCTCGCGTCGACGCTCTCGACGCCGGAGGCCTCGGCCTCCGGAATCGCGCTCGGGTCCAGCGCGAGGTTGAAGTCGAGCCCGCGCAGGATGCGGTCGTCGGTGCCCGAGTACAGGTCGAAGCTGGCCTCGTCGACGGCGTCGGTGACCTGCTGAAGCTGTTCCTCGGTCGGGACGCCGGTGGCCCCCGGAACCGAGCTGCCCAGCTCGATCAGGTCTCCGAGCATCGTCTCGACGTCGAGGCTGCCCGAGATGTGGTCGGTCGGGGCGCCCTCGATGTCCTCGGTGCCCTCGCTGGACAGGTCGGTGAGCCAGCTCTCGAAGTCGACATCGCAGGCAGCGGTGTCGGCGCCGGCGGCCCCGAGCTGTGCCTCACAGCTCTGCTTGAACGCCTCGCCGATCGAAAGCCCCTCCGTCTCGGGCTGCTGTGCGGCGGCCTGGTCGGCGAGCTGCTTGAACTGGCTGAAAGTGTCGGTGCCGACTTCGTACGTGCTGCCGCCGTACTCCACGAAGGCGTTGTCCTCGGTGACGATCAGGCCGCCCTCGAAGCTGGCGCTCTGCCCGGCGCCCTCGAAGCTCAGCGAGCCCGTCCAGTCGAGCTGCGGGATCGCGTTCGGGTTGTCCGGATCGCCCTGGAACGGCCCGTCGAGGCTGACCTCGAAGCTGCCGCCCTGGTCGCCCTCGGCCGACCCGCTGAGGCTGAGCGAGATGTCGCCGCTGCTGACCCGCTCGTCGTTGTTGAAGGTCTCGTCGAGGACCGTCTGGGGGTCGACGTCGCCGCCGTCGTCGCCGCCGCAGCCGGCGATCGCCGCCGGAATCGGCAGTGCGAGCGCGCAGATGGCGAGCAGGTTGCGGAATCTCAAAGCTCTGGTTCTCCTTGGCATCGGTTTTGAACGGCGGCCAGCGTAGCGAACCGCAGAACGACCCACGGCTCGCGCCGACTACCCTGGTCGCCCTGTCATGGGTGCTCCACGCACGATCCTCTACACGGGCAAGGGGGGCGTCGGCAAGACCAGCGTCGCCGCCGCCACCGCTCGCCGCTGCGCGGCCGCCGGCCTGCGCACGGTGGTGCTGTCGACCGATCCGGCGCACAGCCTGTCGGACTCGCTCGAGGCAGAGCTCGGCCCCGATCCGACCCCCGTCGGCGATCGGCTCTGGGCCCAGGAGGTCCAGGCCGAGCGCGAGATGGAGCTTCACTGGGGCGCGGTTCAGCGCTGGCTCGGCGGCCTGCTCGCCGACCGCGGGGTGATGGATATCGCCGCCGAGGAGCTGTCCGTCCCGCCCGGCACGGACGAGCTCTTCAGCCTGCTGCAGATCAAGCGCCACCACGAGTCGGGCGAGTTCGACGCGGTGATCGTCGACTGCGCGCCGACCGGCGAGACGCTGCGGCTGCTCTCGTTTCCCGATATCGCCCGCTGGTGGCTGGAGAAGGTGTTTCCCTGGGAGCGGCGGGTGGTCGCCGCGGCGAGGCCGCTCGCGCGCACTTTGCTGGACGTCCAGCTGCCGGGCGAGGACGTGTTCGGGGAGGTGCAGCGGCTGGTCCGAAACCTCATTGCGATGAACGAGATCCTCCGCGACCGCGAGCGGGCGACGGTCCGGCTGGTGATGAACCCCGACCGGATGGTGATCAAGGAGGCGCAGCGCACCTTCACCTATCTCAACCTCTACGGCTATCTCACCGACGCCGTGATCGTCAACCGGGTCTTTCCGGAGGAGGTCGCCGGCGGCTACTTCGGCGAGTGGCGCGAGCATCAGGCGGCGCGGCTCGCCGAGGTCGGCGAGGGCTTCGCCCCCGTGCCTGTGCTCACCGCGCGTTACTTCGAGGAGGAGGTGATCGGGCCGCGGATGCTCGACCGGCTCGCGGCCGAGCTCTTCGGCGAGCCGGGCGCGGCCGGCGCCACCCCCGCCGCCGACGTCCTGCATAACGAGCTCGCGCAGGAGCTCGAGTCGATCAACGGACGCGCGACGCTCAGGATCCCGGTCCCGTTCGGCGAGAAGGGCGAGGTCTCGCTGAAGAAGGTGGGCGCCGAGCTGATCGTCTCGGTCGGCCCCCGCAAGCGAACTATCATCCTGCCCGCCGGCCTCGCCCGACGGCGCCCGGCGGGCGCCAAGCTCGAGCACGGAGCGCTCGAGGTCAGCTTCGAAAGCTCCGCCGATGGAAGCGACGAACGCGCCCGAACACCAGCCGCAGTGCGTTGACCTCTGCCCGATCTGCCGCGGCGCCGACGTGCTGCGAGCGACGGCCTCGTCCGACGTCCGCGACGGCTGGCAGTCGGTCCAGCGCGAGGCGCTGCTGACGATGCGGACGATGATCGACCACTACCTCGAACGCCTCGACGGCGCCGCCGACAGCAGCGCCCCACGGGTCGAGGAGATCCCGATCGAGTAGGGCGGCCGCCGTATCCTGGGGGCCGTGACCTGCGCCAACTGCGGCACCGAGAACCCCGAGGGCGCTCGCTTCTGCATGTCGTGCGGGTCGGCGCTGGCCGTCACCTGCCCGAACTGCGGCACCGAGAACCCGCCCGGGGCAAAGTTCTGCACCGCCTGCGGAACCGCACTGACTGGTCTGGCGCCCGCGCCAGGCCCGGCCGCGACGCCGGGAGAGCAGCCGCCGGAGGAGCGACGCCAGGTGACGGTGCTGTTCGCCGACCTCTCGGGGTATACGGCCGTGGCGGAGCGCCTCGATGCGGAGCGGATCAAGTCGCTGGTCGACCGCGCCCTGCGCCGGCTCGGCGACGAAGTCGAGCGCTACGGCGGCACGATCGACAAGTACATCGGCGACAACGTCATGGGCGTGTTCGGCGCCCCGGTCGCGCACGAGGACGATCCCGAGCGCGCGGTCCGCACCGGGCTCGCGATGCAGGCCGCGATGGACGAGATCAACCAGCGGATCACCGCCGACGTCGGTGCCAGCTTCGCCCTGCGGGTGGGGATCAACTCGGGCGACGTGCTCGCCGGCCAGGTGGGCGACGGCTACACCGTGATGGGCGATCCGGTGAACGTCGCCGCTCGCCTCCAGGCCGCGGCCGAACCGGGCACCGTGATCGTCGGCGAGCTCACCCACCGGCTCACCCGATCGGCGATCGAGTATGTCGAGCTCGAGCCGCTCGAGCTCAAGGGCAAGTCCGAGCCGGTCCCCGCGTGGGAGGCGGTGCGCGCCGTCGTACGCGGTCGCGCCACCCGCGGTCCGCGCAGCTCCACTCCCCTGGTCGGCCGCAATACCGAGGCGGGGTCGCTGCTCTCGGCGTATGAGCGCGTGGTGCGCGAGGGGCGGCCCCACCTGGTGACCGTGATCGGTCAGGCCGGGGTGGGCAAGTCGCGCCTGCTGCGCGAGTTCACCCTCAGGGTCAGCGGGCTCGAACCTCGGCCCGCCGTGCGGCTCGGCAGCTGTCCGGCGTACGGCTCCGGTCTCGCGTACTGGGCCCTCGGCGAGATCGTCCGCGGCACGTTCGAGATCGTCGACACGGACGCCGCCGAGACCGCATGGCGGAAGCTGCGCGGAGGGATCGAGGCGCTCGTCGAGACCATGGACACCGACGAGCCGCCCGACCGCCTGGCGGCCGCGCTCGGCCGCCCGCTTGCGATCGACCCCCCCGACGGGGGTTCCGACGCAGAGTCGGAGGACCCCCAACAGACGCGCGACCGGCTCTTCTCGGCCGTCCGCATCCTGCTCGACGCCGCGGCGCGCAACCAGCCGATGGTCTTCGCGGTCGAGGACATCCACTGGGCCGACGAGGGGATGCTCGACCTGATCGAGTATCTGGCCCGCTGGGCCCAGGGCCCCGTGCTGATGCTGTGCCTGGCCCGAGACGAGCTGCTCGACCGCCGCCCCGGGTGGGGTGGCGGCAGGCTGAACGCGACCACGATCACGCTCGAGCCGCTGGCCCGCGAGCAGGCGCGCCAACTGGTGACGTCGCTGATGCCTGGGCCGGGCGACAGCATGGCCGGCGCGGACCTGGTCGATCAGGTCGCCGAGCGCTCGGGGGGCAATCCCCTGTTCGCCGAGGAGATGGTCAATCGGATCCTCGAGGGGGGCGGCGCCGACACCGAGGCCCTACCCGAGACAGTGCACTCCGTGCTCGCCGCCCGGCTCGACTCGCTGTCACGCGCCGAGCGTCGCGTGCTGCAGGCGGCCGCCGTCGTCGGGCAGACCTTCTGGCAGGGGTCGGTCGACGAGGGCGATGAGCGCATCGACATCGCCGCCGCCCTCGCGAGCCTGCAGGAGAAGGACCTGATCGTGGCCACCGCCGGCAGCCGCCTCGCGGGCGAGCGCGAGTACGCGTTCAAGCACGTGCTGATTCGCGACGTCGCCTATGCGACGCTGCCGAAGGCGGTGCGCGCGCGCCGCCATCTCAAGGTCGGCGAGTTCATCTCGGCGCGGGCGGCAGATCGCTCCGAGGGCGTCGTCGCGATGGTCGCCGAGCATTACGCGCGAGCGGCGTCGCTCGGCGCCGCGGCCGACCTCGAGCCGGGCGAGATCGAGCGCATCTCGGCACGGGCGCTGGAGTCGGTCGAGGCCGCGGGTGACGCGTCGGCGGCGATCTACTCCAACCGCGAGGCGCAGGCGAGCTATGAGACCGCACTCGAGCTCGAGGCGGCGCTCGACCCGGCGTCGCGGGCGCGGATCGCCGAGAAGCTCGGCGACGTGGCCCTGCGGCTCGGGCGGGTCGACCGCGCCGTCGGCGCCTGGGAGGGCTGCCTCGAGTACTACCGTGGCGAGGAGGATCTCTGCCGGGTCGGCGACCTGCACCGCAAGATCGGCGCCGGCCTCTGGCAGAAGGGCGATCGCGAAGGCTCGATCGAGCACTACCAGAGCGGGATCGACCTGCTCAAGGACGGCCAGCCGTGCATCGAGCTCGTGCGCCTCTACGAGGAGGCCGCGTCGCTCTACATGCACACCGGCGACAACATGCTCGCGATCTACGCCTCCGAGAAGGCGCTGCGCCTCGCCGAGCGACTCGGTGAGGCGGCGGCCGCCAGTCGCGCCCACGGGATCTTCGGTCGCGTCTTCGGCCGCATCGGCGACTCCGAGCGCGCGAGAGAGAACCTCGAGCGCTCGGTCGAGCTCGCCCGCGAGACCGATCCGGCCGAGGCGGTACGCGCGCTGTTCGCGCTCGGCTATCACCTCGAGGTCTCCGAGGCCGACTACCAGGCCGCGCGCGAGACCTACTCCGCCGCCCTCGACCTGGCGCTGCAGACCGGCGACCTGCCGACGCAGGTCGAGGTCCACGCCGCGCTCGCGCAGATCGAGATCTATCGCGGTGACTGGGAGGCGGCCGAACGCGAGACCGACGCCTCACAGGCGCTCGCCGAGCGCGAGGGGCTGGCGGGCAAGCTCTGCTTTCCGTACTCCATGCGCGGGGTGCTCCTGTGGCACAGCGGTCAGCTCGATGAGTCGGTGGAGATGCTCGAGCGCGCGTTTGAGATCGCCGACCAGGTCGGCCGCTCAGAGGTCGCCTACGAATCTCTGTCCTGGCTTGCGAACACGCTCGAGGCCCGCGGCGACCACGCCGATGCCGACCAGACGCTCGCCCGGGCGCTCGACCTATGCGAGCGCGCCGGCCTCGTCGCGCAGTCGGTCGAGGCGACTGCCGACCGCGCGATCAACGCCGCCCTCTGGGGCAAGACGGAAGCCGCCGCCGAGCTCGCAGAGGAGGCCGCCGGCCTCGCCGAGCGGCTCCGTTACCCGGTCGGCCAAGCCGCCAGCCTCGAGGCCCGAGGCGCCGTCGCCGTTGATCCCGAGGAGCGCGCGCGGCTGCTCGGCGAGGCGCGAGAGGCGTGGCTGGCGCTCGGCCGCCCGGTCGACGCCGAGCGCTGCTCGGCGCTGGCCGCGCGCTCCTAGCGGCTAGGCGAGACCCTCGGCCTCGTACTCGCGCAGAAAGCCCTCGAAGAGGCGCTTGTGGCCCTGCTCGTCGTGCAGGATGTCGATGACCATGTCCTGGGTCACGGGGTCGATGCCGTCGGTCTCCTCGACGATCCGGCTGTAGTGCTCGATCGCTCCTTGCTCTGCCTCGATCACGCCCTTGATCACGTGCACGACGTCGACCTGGTTGTCGGCCGGCTGCAGGTACGACTGCTCGGCTGAGAACTCGAGCGAGCCCGGCACCACCCCGTAGAGCTCCTTGATCCGCGCGGCGAACTGCTGCGCGTGGCCGAGCTCCTCCTGGATGTCCTCCTCCAGCGACTCCTTGATCTCCTGGGCGCGAACGCCGTCGGGGTTGACCGCGTTGGCGATGTAGCTCATCACCGTCTCGATCTCCATCCAGTACGCCTTCTTCAGCAGCTCGATGACGTGCTCGCGCTGCTCCGTGTTCTCGCTCGCCAGGATGTCTGTGGTCTGCGTCTCGGTGCTCAATTCTTCCTCCTTCGGTCTCTCACCTCGTTGTTCCCCGCTTCGACCACGCCCAAAACCGGGCTGCGCAGCGCGAGCTCGAGCTCGAAGCGCCCGTCGGGATGGTCGAGCGCCTGGCCGAAGCGCTCGCGCAGCCGGCTCAACCTGTAGCGCACGGTCTGCGGGTGCACGTGGAGCTCGGCGGCCACCCGCCCCACCTCCCCCTGGTGGTCGAGCCAGGCGCGCAGGGTC
>DAIRGH010000075.1:0-14593 GCA_036794585.1 Solirubrobacterales bacterium
GACTGCGTGCGCGGCGGCGCCGGCCGCGACCGGCTCTGGGGCGGAGCCGGCGGCGACGAGCTGCGCGGCGGCCGCGGCCGTGACCGCCTGCGCGGAGGAAAGGGCGAGGACAAGATCCGCGCCGCGCTCGGCGGCAGGGATCGGGTCGACTGCGGCCCCGGTCACGACGTCGCGTTCATCAACGAGCGCAAGGACAGGGCACGACGTTGCGAGAAGCTGAAGCTGGGCTGACAACCGGCGCACCCGGCCGCCGGCGCCTGTAGCGTTTTTCAGGCGCGAATGGGATCGCAACTTCACGCAGCGGGGGAGCGGCACCGAATCCGGGCTGGCGTAGCTGCCGCGGGCTTGGCGCTGCTCGGCGCGCTCGCAGCCGGCGCGATCGACCCGGGCACGGCGCGACCGGCGACCGGCGGCCCGCTTTCGACCGTGGTCTCGATCCCGCAGGCCGTCGACCGCACCTGCTTCGACGAGCCGGTGGGCAGCGTCGCCGGCGCCGGGACGTTGACCGTCACGCCGGAGTTCGGCGACGCCTCGTTCCTCACCCTCGATGCGCGTCTAGCCGGGCCCGCGGGGGGGGACTGGGATCTCGCCGTCTTCGACCAGGCCGGCAACGTGGTCGCCGGCTCATCCTCGTCCGAGTCTGATGAGGTCGCCTCGGGCTATGTTCTCGATCCGGGTCCGCTGACCGTCCAGGCGTGCCGCGTCTCGGGTGCGGGAACGGCCGGTGAGCTGAGCGTCGAGACGGTTCCGGTCGCGCACAGCGAGGTCGAGAAGGCATCGCTCGCGTTCGTCGAGACCCCGCGCAAGACCGACGAGGAGACGGTGCAGAAGCTCGGTCTCGACCTGACCGAGCACGGCGGCGACGACTACCTCGCGGTGATCCTCCATGGCCCCGACGACAAGCTGGCGCTCGAGAAGGCCGGCCTCGACTACGAGGTGCAGGTCTCGAACCTGGCGAAGCAGAGCGACCGCCAGCGCACCGCCGAGGCCGAGTACGCGGCCGAGACGCAGCGCAGCGCGCTGCCCAGCGGCCGCGACAGCTACCGGCGGCTGATGAACTACCAGCAGGAGCTCAAGGACCTCGTGGATACGTATCCGGAGATCGTGCGCCCGATCGAGCTCAAGCACGAGACCTACGAGGGCCGCACGGTCGAGGGCGTCGAGATCACCACCGACGTCGACAACCTCCGCGACGGCAAGCCGGTGTTCCTGCAGATGGGCCTCCACCACGCCCGCGAGTGGCCCTCGGGCGAACACGCGATCGAATGGGCCTACCAGCTGGTCAAGGGCTACAGCAACGGCAACGAGCGCGTCACCCGGCTGGTGCAGAAGACGAGGACGATCGTGATCCCCGTGGTCAACCCCGACGGCTTCAACGCCTCGCGGGAGGCCGGGCAGCAGCAGGGTGCCGGCAACGGCCGCGACGGCAACGACACGGTCAACTTCGCCGCCGCCGGGCCGAACGAGTTCCGGCGCAAGAATTGCCGCTTCGCCGACGACAGCGAGGGCGGGAGCTGCCTCCAGCCCGCGTTCGGGCTGGCTTCGCCGGGCGTCGATCCGAACCGCAACTACGGCGCCTTCTGGGGCGGACCGGGCGCGAGCAGCGATCCGACCAACGAGACCTATTTCGGCCCGGGGCCGTTCTCCGAGCCCGAGACCCAGAACGTCCGCGAGCTGATCTCGGCCCGCCAGGTGACGATGCTGATCACCAACCACACCTTCTCCGACCTCGTCCTGCGCCCGCCGGGCCTCGCCTCGGAGCCCGACCCCATCGACGAGCCGCAGCTCAAGGCGCTCGGCGACGCGATGGCGGCCGAGAACAACTACCTCAGCCTGCACGGCTTCGAGCTCTACGACACCACGGGCACGACCGAGGACTGGAGCTACAACAGCACCGGCGGCTTCGGGTACACGTTCGAGATCGGTTGCAACGACACCGATCCGACCCCCGCGGACGGCTACGAGTGCACGGGCAACTTCCACCCGACGTTCCCGAAGGTGATCGCCGAGTGGGAGGGCACCTCACCGCAGGCCGTGGCGATCGGCGGCGAGGGCAACCGCGAGGCGTACTTCATCGCCCAGGAGGCGGCCGCCGATCCCAGCAAGCACTCGATCCTCGAGGGCAAGGCGCCCCCGGGGGCTGTGCTGAAGGTGGAGAAGAGCTTCGAGACGCCGACCTTCGACTCGGGGACGTTCGAGGACAACCTCGACAGCGAGATGAAGGTCCCCGACTCGGGCAACTACGACTTCCACATCAACCCGTCGACCCGGCCGCTGGTCGCGCAGGACCGCGGCCGGATCCCACTCGGCCCGACCGCCGCTCCAATCGACCTATGTGCCACGGGCGGCGACGCGTGCGCTCCGGGCCCCGACGCCCATCCGTGCGGCGACGCGACGACTGACGACCCGGCGTGCTTCAACGAGCATCCGTTCGACATCACCAACGGCCCCAACGAGGACAACGACCGCGCGACGGTGGCGCTCTCGTGGATCACCCCCACGACCGACTGGGACCTGTTCGTCTACCGCGACGAAAACGACGACGGCGACTCGCAGGACATCGAGGACAAGCTGGTCGGCACCTCGGCCGCCGGGCCGACCACCGATGAGTCGACGACCTTCGTCCGCCCGCAGGAGGGGCTCGGCGACTCCCGCCTGTTGCCCGGCCCGTACGTGGCGCGGGTGGTCAACTTCGCCGCCGCCGAGCCGTACAGCGCCGGGGTCGAGTTCGGCGGCCCCGAACCGCCGACCAAGGCGCGCACCGAGACCTGGACGTTCAGCTGCACCTACGCCGGCGAGAAGCGGATTACCCAGGAGATCCTCATCGCCCGCGGTGAGCGCGACAAGCTCGACCTCAGCGCCTGCGGCCTGCCCGGAGGCGACCCGAGCCGCGCCGGTCGCTGCCAGGGCGCCAAGGCGACGCTGGTCGGTTCGAGGGGCGATGACAAGATGGTCGGCACCAACGGGCGCGACGTGCTCATCGGCCTCGGGGGCAGGGATAAGATCAAGGGCCGCGGCGGCAACGACCTGATCTGCGCCAAGGGCGGCGACGACCGCGTGATCGGCGGCGGCGGCGACGACACGCTCGGCGGCGGCGGCGGGCGCGACCGCCTCAGCGGCGGCGGCGGGCGCGACAAGCTCAAGGGCGGCGCCCGTACAGACAGGATCTCCGGCGGTGCCGGCAACGATCGCCTGATAGGGGGCGGCGGTCGCGACAATCTCAACGGCGGCGGTGGCAAGGACCACTGCGGCGGCCCGCGGGATCGCGCCCGCAACTGCTGAGCACCATGCGGCGTGCCATTGGGGGACTGGCCCTGCTCTTGTTCGTGCTGCTCGCGCACCCCGCGGCGGCGGCCGAGATTGTCACCTGGGACGACCCGAAGGTCGCGACGAGCCGGTTCGTCGATCCTGGAGCGGCTCCCGAGGGCTCATACAACGAGCCGCCCGGGGTGGCCGAGCGCCCTAACGCGCTGCGGGTCAACGTCTACCTGCCCGACGGCTACGACGCGTCGGGCAAGCAGCGCTACCCGGTGCTCTACCTCCTGCACGGCCAGGGCGATGCCTACGACTCGTGGGCGAACCCGGAGAACGGTGACCTGCTTCAGACCGCGGCCGGGTTCCCGGGCCTGATCGTGATGCCCGAGGGCGACCGCGGCTTCTACGCGAACTGGTGGAACGGTGGCCTGCGCGGCTCGCCGTCGTGGGAGCGCTACCACCTCGAGGAGCTGATCTCGCTCGCCGAGCGCCGGCTGCCGATCAAGCACGGCCGGCGATGGCATGCGATCGCCGGGCTTTCGATGGGCGGCGAAGGGGCGATGTACTACGCCTCACAGCGGCCTGACTACTTCGGCTCGGCGGCGTCGTTCTCGGGCCCGCTTCAGATCCAGCGGTCGACCTACCAGGAGGCGTTCGAGGCCGGCACCGGGCAGGACCGCGAGGCGCTCTTCGGCGACCCGGAGGAGCAGGAGTTCTACTGGGCCGGACACAACCCGGCAAAGCTGGTGAAGAACCTGCGCCACACGCGGCTCTACGTCGCTGCCGGCGACGGCGTGCCGAGCCCCAATGATCCGGATGAGGTCGGCAACACGTTCGGCCAGCTCGCCGAGGCAGAGCTCGGCCAGCAGGCGGCGGAGTTCGTCGAGGCGGCGCGGGGCGCCGGCGTCGACGTCACCTACGTGCCGCATCAGGGCATCCACGACTGGCCCTACTGGCGCGCCGACCTCGCCAACGCGATCCAGTGGGGGCTGTTCGAGGCGGCCGCGCGGCCGCGCAAGCAGTGGACCTACAAGACCGTGGCCAGCCGTGGCGTTGCGTGGGGCGTGCGGTTTCGGTTCCTCACCCCGCCGGAGACGGTCGAGACGCTGAGCCGCAGCGGACGCACGCTGAGCGGGGACGGCCCCGGGGCGGTGACGATCATCACCCGCGACGGCTGCAAACTGCGGGGCGTGCCGATGCCGTTTGCGATCACGCTCGCCCGTGCCCCAGACTGCATCTGGCCGGGCGGGGTCGTCGGCGCGTTGGCGCGCCGCTAGCTAACGCAGCGTCCGCGCGATCACCAGTCGCTGGATCTCGTTCGTGCCCTCGTAGATCTGGGTGATCTTCGCGTCGCGCATCATCCGCTCGACGGGATACTCGTTGACGTAGCCGTAGCCGCCGAGCACCTGGACCGCCTCGGTGGTCACCCACATCGCGGTATCGGAGGCGATCAGCTTCGCCATCGCGGAGTACTTGCCCATCGCCGGTGAGCCTGCGTCGACCTTCGAGCAGGCGCTGTAGAGCAGCTCGCGCGCAGCGGCCGTGCGCGACTCCATGTCGGCGAACTTGAACTGGATCCCCTGAAAGGCGGCGATCGGCTTGCCGAACTGGCGCCGCTCCTGGGCGTAGGCGGCGGCGTAGTCGGTCGCGCCCTGCGCGATCCCGACCGCCTGCGCGGCGACCCCGAGCCGCGAGCGGTCCAGGGTCGCCATCGCGACCTTGAAGCCCTCGTTCTCCTCGCCGATCAGGTTCTCGGCGGGCACCCGGCAGCCGTCGAAGATCGGCTGGCCGGTGGGCGAGCCGCGGATGCCCATCTTGTGCTCGACCTTGCCGACGGAGAAGCCCGGCCGGTCGGCCTCGACGATGAACGCCGAGATGCCCCGCGAATGCCCGGCCTCGGGATCGGTGACCGCGAAGCAGATGTAGAAGTCGGCGATGCCGAGGTTGGTGATCCAGTTCTTGGTCCCCTCGATCACCCAGTCCGAGCCGTCGCGGACCGCGCGCGTGCGCATCCCGCCCGGGTCTGAGCCGGCGTCGGGCTCCGACAGCGCGAACGCCGGGCTCCACTCGCCCGAGGCGCACCGCGGCAGGAAGCGCTCCTTCTGCTCGTCGGTGCCGAAGAGCTTGATCGGCAGCGTGCCCAGCTCCTGGATCATCAGGATCAGGGCGCTCGAGGCGCACGCCTTGGCGACCTCCTCGACCGCCATGTTGAGCATCAGCGTGCCGGTCCCGGTGCCGCCGTGCTCGGTGTCGAACGGCAGCCCCATCAGGTCGTGCTCGGCGAACAGCTCGCGGATGTCGCGCGGGTACTCGGCGTTCGAGTCGATCTCGGCTGCGCGCGGCGCGACCCGCTCGACCACCATCTTGCGGATCGTCTCGCGGAAGTCCTCGAACTCCTGCGGGATCGAGTAGGGAGCGGCGTCGCCGGCCACCGTCGTCATCGCGCTTGAGGGTATCTGCCAGACCCCTTGCGCCGCCCCATCTGCGGGTGGATACTCGGGACTCCCCACCATTCCCCACCGGAGGAGGTCCGGATGAAGTTTCTGATCACGGTGACGCCGGGGCCGATGCCCCCAACGCCGGAGCTGGTCAAGGCCGCGCGCGAGTGGATCGAGGAGAGGCGGGACGACGGCACATTCGAGGCCGTGTACGCGTTCCCACAAGGGGGCGGCTGCAGCATCGGCGAGGTCGACTCGCACGAGGACCTGATGGACCAGCTGATGGACTATCCGCTCTCACCGTTCGTGCAGTACGACGTCACGGCGCTGGTCGAGGCCGACGCGGCGTTCGACCGCTTCGACGCCTACATCGAGAAGGTGAGCGAGCAGATGGCGGGGGCCGCTTCGTAGGCCACCGTCTTGAGAGACCCGGGCGTCAGAGGCCCAGCTGGCGCCCGAGGATCTCCTTCATCACCTCGTCGGTGCCGCCGCCGATCGGCCCCAGCCGGGCGTCGCGCAGCGCCCGCTCGACGCCGTACTCGCGCATGTAGCCGTAGCCGCCGAGGATCTGGACCACGTCGTCGGCGACCTCGACGCAGGCGCGCTGGGTGAACAGCTTCGCCTTCGTGACATCAGCAATCGTGTCCTCGCCGTTCACGTAGCGGCGCAGGGCGTGGTAGGTGAGCGCGCGGCCGACCTCGGCCTTGATCCCGATCTCGGCGATCTTGTGGCGGATCGTCTGAAAGCGGCCGATCGGACGGCCGAAGGCCTCGCGCTCGCCGGCATAGGAGATCGCGACCTCGAGCAGCCGGCGCATCGCGCCGCACGCGCCCAGCGACATCAGCAGCCGCTCCCAGGCGAAGTTCTCCATGATCAGGTAGAAGCCGCGGTTCTCCTCGCCGAGCAGGTTCTCGTCGGGTACCTCGACGTCGGTGAACGAGAGCTCACCGGTGTCGGAGGAGTGCCAGCCCATCTTCTCGAGCTTGCGCGTGACCTCGTAGCCGGGCATCTCGCGCTCGAGGATCAGGAACGACAGTCCCTGATGGCCGCCGTCGGGCTGAGTCTTGACCGCGCACACCAGGAAGTCGGCGCGGACGCCGTTGGTGATGAACGTCTTCGCGCCGCTGACGACGTAGCCGCCGGGGACCTTGCGCGCCTCGGTCCGGATCGAGGCCACGTCCGAGCCGGCGCCGGGCTCGGTGATCCCCAGCGCCGCGATGCGCTCGCCCTTGATCGCCGGGCGCAGGAAGCGCTCGTGCTGATCCGGTGTGCCGAACCGGTATACGGGCGGCGTCGCGATCCCGGTGTGGGCGCCGAGGCCGGCGCCGACGCCTCCCGAGGCGCCCGCGGCGGCGAGCTCCTCGGCCCAGACCGCGTCGTGGACGTAATCGCCGCCCTGCCCGCCGAGCTCCTCTGGGTACTTGAGGCCAAGGAAGCCGAGCTCGCCCGCGCGCAGGTAGAGCTCGCGCGGGAACTCGCGCGCTGCCTCCCACTCGTCGACGTGCGGCGCGATCTCGCTGCTCACCCAGCGGCCGATCGTCGCCCGCAGCTCCTCGTGCTCGTCGGTGAACGGAGGCAGCAGCGCCCGCGCACCGGTGTCCTTTACGACGGTCACTCGATCGCCGGCAGAGCTTCGATCTCGACCGTGTCCAGCGGAAGCGCCAGCTTGCAGAAGTGCCCCCCGAACGGGGTGAGGTGGATGCTGCGGCGCACGATCCGGGCCCGGCCCGCCTCGCGCACGGCGTCGACCACGTCGGGTTGGGCCTCGAGCACCTGGTAGGGCTCGGGCTCAGACAGGCTCTCGCGCGAGAACCAGATCAGCCCCAGCCGGTAGAGGTTCGACAGGTAGGCCGGAACGCGATCGGGATGCATCAGCCCCGCGTGCCGGGCGATCATCGTCAGCCCGGGCGAGACAACCGCCGAGCCCATGTCGAGCGGCCGCCACGTGCGGATGTCGACCGCCGCCTGCGGCCCCTCGATCGCCAGGAGGCGCAGGATCCGCGCCTCGTCGGGCGAGAGCTCGGTGAGGATGCGGGCGTAGGCGGGGTGAGGGTCACCATCCTCGCCGAGCTCCGAGGAGCGCTCGAGCAGCGCGGTGCCGCGATCGCGCAGGGTCTGCTCGCGGTCGTTGCTGCGCGCCGCGACCGCGGCCTGATCGACGCCGGGCTTCAGCAGACGCTCTGCCCCCGCGACGACCTCGGCACGCGCGTCGCGGATCAAATCTGCCGCCGACTCGCGACCGATTGCAACCCGCGTCATCCGGCGTCCGAGCCGCAGCGCGTTGCCGGCGGTCCAGCCCACGCTGCGCACCCACGCCCCGGCGGCGATCCTGGCGAGCCCGGGCGCCGCGTCGAGGCGGCCGCTGTTGTCGCTGCGCTCAGTCTCCATCCGGCCCTCGCCAGTCGTCGATCGTCGTGTAGCCGCGGGCGCCGAAGTCGAAGCCGAGCAGGTCGCCGCGAGGGTTGCGGGCATCGCCGTGGTGATAGGCGCGGATCTCGGCGATCCGCCCGTCCTCGAGCCGGAACCACTCGGTGCCGCGGTTCAACCGCTTCTCGCCGGACTTGGGATCGCGCCAGGTCATCGTCCACTCGATCACCGCCTCGTCGCCGTCGGCGATCCCGCGCTCCATCCACCACTGGCCGTCCATGTTGTCGATGCCCCAGCGGGCGTTCTCGGCGATCGCCCGGGCGCCCTCGTGCGGGCCGAGCCGGGTGTAGTAGTGGACCGCGTCGTCGGTGAAGTGCGAGGCGATCAGATCGACGTCGCCGCCGTTGAGCGCCTCGTAGTAACTGCGGATGTGATCGAGCGGGTCGATCCCTGGATTCTCCCAGCGCGGTGTCGATTCGGGCGCCGGCCGTTCGTCGTTAGGGTGACGCGACGCCATTTGGGGCAGCGCGAGATGCCAAGGAGGCACAGATGAAGTACATGCTGATCCTCGCCGGTCCGGAGGGGGGCTGGGAGGACGTCACCCCGGAGCAGATGAAGGCCGAGATGGACCGCTGGCAGGAGTTCGGCGAGTCGCTGGTCAAGGCGAACGCCTTCCTCGCCGGCGAGGGCCTGCAGGAGAGCGCCACCGCGACCACCGTACGGATCTCCGAGGACGGCGAGCGGATCGTTACCGACGGGCCGTTCGCCGAGACGAAGGAGCAGGTCGGCGGCTTCTACCTGATCGAGTGCGAGAACCTCGACGAGGCCCTCGATTGGGCGAAGAAGGTTCCGCTTCAGGCCGGCGGGGTCGAGGTCCGGCCGGTGATGGACTACACCCAGTACGGCTACGAGGAGCCGAGCGCCGCGGAGGCCTCCTCTTAGACGCGGCGCCCGGGGCCGTCGACCGCACCTTCCGGCACGAGTCCGGGAGGGCGGTCGCGACCCTGATCCGCGTGCTCGGCGACTTCGACGCCGCCGAGGAGGCGGTCCAGGAGGCGTTCGCGGTCGCGCTCGAGCGCTGGCCGCGGGACGGAGTTCCCGACAATCCCGGCGCGTGGATCACCCGCGTCGCGCGCAACAAGGCGATCGACCGCCTGCGCCGGGCGCAGACCTTGGAGTCCAAGCGCCCCGAGCTGGAGACCCTCGAGCGTCTGCGCGACGACGCGCCGCAGGAACCCGAGGCGTTTCGCGACGACCGCTTGCGCCTGATCTTCACCTGCTGTCACCCGGCGCTGGCGCCGGAGGCGCGGGTGGCGCTGACGCTGCGCACGCTCGGCGGGCTGACGACGCCCGAGATCGCCCGCGCCTTCCTGGTCGCCGAGCCGACGATGGCGCAGCGGCTGGTACGAGCGAAGCGCAAGATCCGCGAGGCCCGCATTCCTTACGAGGTCCCGGAGGGGGACCGATTGGCCGAGCGCCTGCCGTCGGTGCTGGCGACGCTGTACCTGATCTTCAACGAGGGCTACATGGCCTCGGGAAGCGAGACGCTTGTCCGTGCTGAGCTCTGCGCCGAGGCGATCCGGCTCGCGCGTGTACTGCGTGAGCTCATGCCGAGGGAGCCGGACGCGACGGCGTTGCTGGCGCTGATGCTCCTTCACGATGCGCGCCGCGACGCTCGCACCAATGAGCGCGGCGACCTGGTCCTGCTCGACGACCAGGACCGCTCGCTCTGGAACCGCCGGCAGATCGCCGAGGGGTTGGAGCTGGCGCAGGCGGCGGCGAGGTGGGGGCCGCAGCCGTACGTGCTGCAGGCGCTGATCGCGGCCGAGCACTCGCGCCAGGTCGTTGCCTCCGGCACCGATTGGAAGCGGATCGCCCGGCTGTATGCCTGGCTTGCGGCCGTGAACCCCTCGCCCGTCGTCGACCTCAACCGAGCCGTCGCCGTTGCGATGGCCGAGGCGCCGGAGGACGGTCTCGCCCTGATCGACTCGATCGAGGGGCTTGACGACTACGGCCCGTACCACGTCGCCCGCGCCGACCTGCTGCGGCGAGCCGGGCGCGACCGCGAGGCTGCGGCTGCATACGAGCGGGCCCTGGAGCTGGCGCCGAACCCGGTGGAGCGCGCCTTCCTCGAGCGCCGCCTGGCCGAGTCAGTACGAGCGGGGGAGGCCGAGTGAGTGCTCGGCGACGTAGTTGAGGATCATCTCGCGCGAGACCGGCGCGGTGCGGGCCAGGCGCACGCCCCAGTACAGGTCGGTGAGCCCGTACTCGAGCGCGAAGCCGTTGCCGCCGTGAGTCTGGATCGCCTGATCGACGCAGTGGATCGCGGCCTCGGCGGCGGCGTACTTGGCCATGTTGGCCGCCTCGCCGGCAGGGGCGCCGACGTCGTAGAGCGCCGCGGCCTTCTGGGTCATCAGCCGCGCCAGCTCGAGCTCGATCTTGGCCTGGGCGAGCGGGTGCGAGAGACCCTGGTGGGCGCCGATCGGCTGTGACCAGACGACCCGCTCGCGCGCATACGCGGCGGCGAGCTCGAGGGCGCGGAGCCCGGCGCCGGCGGCGACAGCGGCGCCCATGATCCGCTCCGGGTTGAGCCCGTCGAAGGCGGCCGCCAGGCCGGCCGTCTCGGATTCGCCGATCACCCGGTCGGCGGGCACCTCGACGTCGTCGAAGTACAGCTGCCACTGCTTGTCGGAGGCGCGCACGGCCACCGGGATGTGCTGCTTCTCGAGACCGGGCGAGTCGGTGTCGACGAGCATCAGCAGCGGCAGCCCGAGCGTGCCGTCGGCCTCGCGCTTGCGCGCCACGACCAGGATCGCCTGGGCGTCCTCGACGCCCGAGATGTAGGTCTTGGTGCCGCGCACGCGGTAGGCGCCGTTGTCGCGGGTCGCTGCGGTGGAGAGGTTGTGCGAGTTGGTGCCCGCGTCGGGCTCGGTGATCGCGAACGCGACCCGGGTCGTCCCGGCGGCGATTCCCGGCAGCCAGTGCTCGCGCTGCTCCTCGGTGCCGTGCCGGGTCAGGATCGAGCCGACGATCGCCGGCGACACGACGATCAGCAGCAGCGAGCAGCCGGCCCGCGAGATCTCCTCGCCGACGGCCTGCAGCGCGTACATGCCGAGTCCACCGCCGCCGTAGCGCTCGGGCAGGTTGACGCCGAGGTAGCCCTTGCCGGCGAGCGCGTCCCAGAGCTCGCGCGGCGGCTCGCCCGCCTCGACGATCCGGCGGTGGTACTCGGGCCCGCCGACCTGCGCGCAGATCCCGCGCACGGCATCGCGGATTTCGCGCTCCTCGTCGGAGGCAACGAGAGACAGCGCCGCGATATCGCTAGAGGCCGTAGCTACGCCCGATCACCTCGAGCATGATCTCGTCGGTGCCGGCGCCGATCCGGTTGAGGCGCTGGTCGCGGTAGGCGCGCTCGATCTCGTATTCCTTCATGTAGCCGTAGCCGCCGTGGATCTGCACGCACTCGTCGGCGACCTCGTGGCAGACGCGCGTCGCGAACAGCTTCGCCATCGTGATCTCGCGCACCGGGTACTCGCCGTTGGCGAAGCGCCACGCGGTCGCGTGGACCATCTGCTTCGCCGCCTCGATCTTGGTTGCCATGTCGGCGAACTTGTGGCGGATCGCCTGAAAGCGGCCGATCGGCCGGCCGAACGCCTGGCGCTCCTGGGCGTACTCGAGCGTCTTCTCGAACATCCGCTCACACGACGCGTAGCACCCCGCCGCGGCGACCAGCCGCTCTCCCTGAAGCTCCCAGGAGATGTGGTAGAAGCCCTTGCCGACCTCGCCGAGCACGGCATCTGCGGGCACGCGCATGTCCTCGAAGGCGAGCTCGCCGGTGTCGGAGGCGTGCATGCCCATCTTCTCCAGCTCGCGCGAGACGTGGAAGCCTGGGATGCGTTCGCCGTTCTCGTCGCGCAGGTCGACGACGAACAGGGTGATGCCCTCGTGCTTGGCCTCCGGGTCGGTCTTGCACACCAGCACGCCGAAGTCGGCGCGAGGCCCGTTGGTGATGAACGTCTTGGCGCCGTTGATCACGTACTCGTCGCCGTCGCGGATCGCGGTGGTGCGGATCGACGCGACGTCCGAGCCGGCGCCGGGCTCGGTGATCCCGAGGCACCCGACCTTCTCGCCCTTGATCCCGGGCACCAGGTAGCGCTGCTTCTGCTCCTCGGTGCCGAGCAGGTGAACGGGGGGCAGGACCATGTCGGTCTGCACCGCGAAGCCCATGTTGGTGCCGCCCGAGCCGGAGTAGCTCATGCACTCGGCGCGGACCAGCGAGTAGAAGTAGTCGCCGCCCTGGCCGCCGTACTCCTCGGGGAAGCAGAGGCCGAGGTATCCCAGCTCGCCGGCCCGGCGCATTGCCTCGGTCGGCCAGTAGGTCTCCTCCCACTCGTTGCGGTGCGGACGAAGCTCCTTCTTGACCCAGGCGCTCATCGACTCGCGCAGGTCGAGGTGCTCGTCGGTGAAGATGAAATGCTTGCGCGAGCCGTCGTGCTCGGGCTTGATCACGGTGGATGGGGCTGCAGTTGCCAAGACGACTCCTTGCTCGACGGAAGTAGTCAGCGTAGAGTAATACTTCCTACTCTTGACCGCATTCGAGAAGATCCGCTACGACGTCGCCGCCGACACGGGCGTCGCGACCATCTCGCTGGACGACCCCGAGACCCGCAATGCGCTCTCGACCGAGTTGCTCGACGAGCTGCTGGAAGCGCTGCGGGCGGCGAAGGGCGACGAGGCGGTGAGGGTGGTGGTCTTGACCTCGACGCACGAGAAGGTGTTCTCGTCGGGCGCGAACCTGGGCGGCTTTGCCGCCGACGCGCCGACCGCGCACAAGTACATGGGCACGGCGGCCTTCCCGACCGTGTTCCGGGAGCTCGGCGAGCTCGGCAAGCCCTCGATCCTCGCCGCCAACGGCCACGTGCTCGCGGGCGCGCTCGGGATCGCGCTCGCCTGCGATCTCATCGTCGCCAAGGACACCGCGGGCTTCGGCACCCCCGAGATCAACGTCGGCCTGTTCCCGTTCATGATCATGGCGCTCATCTACCGCAACGTCCCGCGCAAGAAGACGAATGAGCTGCTGCTGCTCGGCGAGCGGCTGACCGCCGAGGAGGCGCGCGAGGCGGGCATCGTCAACAAGGTCGTGCCGGCGGCGGAGTTCGACGCCGCGGTCGCCGAGTGGGCCACCAAGCTTGCCTCGAAGTCGCCGCTGATCATGCGGCTCGGCAAGGACGCGATGTGGCGCCAGATGGACATGCCGCTCGCCGACGCGCTCGACTACCTGCGCTCGCAGCTGACGATCGAGCTCTCGACCGAGGACGCGATCGAGGGCGTCACCGCGTTCTTCGAGAAGCGCGACCCGCAGTGGAAGGGACGATGAATGGCGACTGAGGAAAAGCCGAGCACCGATCACACCGGCGAGGCGGCGGAGGCGCCGGCCGAGGTCGAGGCCGGCGAGGAGACCGGGCTCAAGGGCCTCGTCCAGGACCTGCACGACCGCCGCGACAAGGCGAAGCTCGGCGGCGGCGAGGAGAAGATCGCCAAGCAGCACGCGGCCGGCAAGCTGACCGCGCGCGAGCGCATCGACTTGCTGGTCGATCCGGGCACCTTCGTCGAGCTCGGCATCCACGCCGGTCCGCACTCCTCGCAGCGCTCGATGGAGGGCAAGGAGGCGCCCGCCGACGGCGTGATCACCGGCTGGGGCGACGTCGATGGCCGCCCCTGCGCGATTGCCGCCTACGACTTCACCGTGATGGCCGGCTCGATGGGGATGACCGGCGAGTTCAAGGTCGGGCGCCTGCGCGAGATGGCGCTGGGCAAGAGGATGCCGATGATCTGGCTGCTCGACTCGGCGGGCGCCCGGATCCAGGAGGCTGCCGGCTCGATGTTCGCCGGCTCCGGGCACCTGTTCCGCGAGGAGGTGGTGATGTCGGGCGTGGTCCCGATGGTGGCGGCGATGCTTGGTCCGTGTGCGGCCGGCACCGCCTACATCCCGGGTCTCTCGGACTTCGTGCCGATGGTCGTCGGGCAGGGGGCAATGGCGCTCGCCGGACCGCACCTGACCAAGGCGGTCACAGGCGAGGACATCTCGATGGAGGACCTCGGCGGCGCCAAGGTGCATTGCCGCAAGTCGGGCGTCGGCGACCTGGAGGTGGCCGACGACCGCGAGTGCATCGACGCGGTCAAGACGTACCTCTCGTTCTTTCCCTCAAACTGCGAGCAGCGCCCGCCCGCGCGCGAGACCAAGGACCCCGACGACCGGATGTCGGAGAAGCTGCTCGACATCGTCCCCGAGTCGTCACGGCACCCGTACGACATGTACGAGCTGATCGCCGAGATCGTCGACGACGGCGAGTACTTCGACATCAAGCCGAAGTTCGCGAAGACGATCATCACCTGCCTCGCCCGCTTCGGCGGGATACCGGTGGGGATCGTTGCCAACCAGCCCAAGCAGCTGGGCGGCATCCTCGAGAACGACTCGGCCGACAAGGCGGCGCGCTTCGTCAACCTCTGCGACGCCTTCAACATCCCGCTCG
>DAIRGH010000076.1:0-14576 GCA_036794585.1 Solirubrobacterales bacterium
GCCCGGAACACGCGCTGGTCGCCGGCGAGGGCGCCGGTGTGGGCCTGCGCGGCGTGCGCGCCCGCCGCCGAGGCGCCGACCTTGAGCACCGCGACGCCGACCCCCTGTTCGGCACAGCCCGCCAGCGCCTCGGCGAGCGCGGGACCGTCGTCGTCGGATTCGAGGAACAGCGCCACCGACCGCACCCCGTCTCGCTCGGCCAGCGCCTGAAGCCAATCGCTCGCCGCGCAGACCGCCTGGTTGCCGGTCGAGATCACCGTGTGCCAGCGGATTCCGCGGCGCGAGCCGAGCGCGTTGACGCCGGCGTTGCCGCTCTGGGTGATCATCGCGACGGGCCCCGGCTCGAGCTCGGGCAGCCGGTCTCCCCAGAGCATCGCCCGGCCCTCGACGGCCACGATCCCGTTGCCGTTCGGCCCGCACACCGGCAGCTCGTGCTCACGGGCGACCTCGCGCAGCGCGGCTTCGTGCGACCGGCCTGACGCGACCTCCCCGAAGCCGGCCGAGAGGACCACGGCTCCGCCGCAGCCTCGCTCGGCCCCGGCGCGCACCGCCTCGGAGACCTCGGCGGCCGGGATCGCGACGACGAGCGCGTCGACGGGCCCCGGCAGCTCGGCGACCGACGGCACGCACGGGCGGCCGAGCACCTGCTCGCGCTTCGGGTTGACCCCCCAGACCTCCCCCGGGTAGCCGGCGCGGTCGAGGTTTCGCAGCACGTTGCCCGCGTACGAGTCGGCCCGGTCGGTGGCCCCCACCACCGCCACCGACCGCGGCGCGAGCAGGGGGGTCAAGTCCATGTCAGTGAAGGATGCGCTCGACGCCGCGCCGCTCCAAGCCGCGGGCGACGATCAGCCGCTGGATCTCGCTCGTGCCCTCCCAGATCCGGTCGACGCGCAGCTCTCGCAGCAGGCGTTCGGCGACGTTCGAACGGGTGTAGCCGCGCCCGCCGAATGCCTGCACGCAACGGTCGGCGCAGCGCCACGCGGCCTCGCTCGCAAACAGCTTCGCCATCGAGGCTTTGTGGTGGACGAGCTTGGGGTCGGCGCCGGCGTCGGCGAGCTCGGCGACGGCGATCGTCAGCAGCCGGCCGGCGGTGGCGTCGGCCGCCGAGTCGGCAAGCGGGAACGAGACGCCCTGGTGGTCATAGACCCGGGCGCCGCCCTGCTCGCGGGCGGTGGTCCAGGCGACGGTCTCGTCGAGCAGCCTCCACATCGCGCCACAGCAGCGGGCGGCGATCCCCAGCCGCTCCTCCATGAACCACGAGCGCTGCAGCTCGCCGCCGCCGCCGACGCCCCCGATCACGTCGGACTCGGTCAGCTCGACGTCGCGAAAGCCGATCGTCGGGTGGCCATCGGGATAGTTGTGGGTGAAGCTCGGGTCGTCGATCACCTCGATCCCGGGCAGGCCGGCGTCGACGACGAACAGGGTCGGCAGCCGCTCGCCGCCGTCGACGACGTTCGCCATCACGACGTAGACGGCGGCGTGGTCGCCGGAGGTGACGAACCATTTCTCTGCGTTGAGCCGGAAGCCGTCGGCGGCACGCTCCGCGGTCGCCTTGATCGCCGAGGGATCCGAGCCGGCCTCGGCCTCGGTGACCGCGTAGGCGTCCTTGAGCTCGCCCCGCAGGGCCGGGCGCAGGTAGCGGTCGATCTGCTCGGGCGACGCGTGCGCCCAGACGTTGTAGGCGTTCGGGACGTGCCAGTGGATCGCGTTAGTCGTGCGGCCGTACTGCTCCTCGACCAGCGCCCACTCCAGGCGAGTCCAGCCCTGCCCGCCGTGCTCTGTGGCGTGCATGCCGCCGTTCAGGCCGGCTTCGATCCCTGCCCGCTTGACCGCGTCGATCGTCTCAGCAGGCAACCGGCCCCCGCGAGCCTCGGCTTCGTCCTCCAAGGGCATGAGCACGTCCTCGACGAAACGTCGAGCTCGAACAACCAACGTTCCGTCCGCCTCCTCCGCTTCGCGTCCGGGGGCGGACGGGTCAGCCGGCGGACTCAACTTGACCTCCATCCAGGTTCCACGGTATCATGCGATTGACTACAAGGTCAACAGGCACGGGAGGCCGCGTGCGTATGGACTTCAGCCGCACAAGCTGGCCGGCAAACGGCTCCAGGCCGCTGCCGCTCGACCCCGACGAGGTCGCGCGCACGCTCGCCCCGGTCGAGCGGGCCTCGATGCTGCCGCCGCGCGCGTTTGCCGACCAGTCGGTGCTCGACTGGGAGCTGGACTCGATCTTCCGCGGGTGGGTCTGCGTGGGGCACGTCTCGGCGATCGACGAGCCGGGCAAGTTCGTGAGGCGCGAGCTCGGGCCCGACAGCGTGGTCGTGATCGCCGCCGAGGACGGCCGGCCGCATGCCTTCCTCAACGTCTGCCGCCACCGCGGCTCGCGGATCGTGCAGGAGCGCGAGGGCCAGGTCCGCCGGCGCCTGCGCTGTCCCTATCACGGGTGGTCCTATGGCCTCGACGGCTCGCTGCGCGCGGCGCCGCACATGGACGGCGTCGAGGACTTCGACTTCACGTGCTGGGGCCTGATCCCGGTGCGGCTCGCGGTGGTCGGGGGTCTCGTGCTCGTCGATCTATCCGGCGAGGCCACCGAGGCCGACGAGCACGTCGGCGCGCTGCGCGCCCATCTCGATCACTACCAGGTCGAGTCGCTGGACTTCGGCGCCCGGCGCGAGTACGTGGTCGAGGCCAACTGGAAGGGGATCGCCGAGAACTACAACGAGTGCCTGCACTGCCCCGGCGTCCACCCGGAGCTCAACGCGATCAGCGACTACATGAGCGGCGAGGCGGTTGAGGGCGATGGCGCCTGGTGCGGCGGCACGATGACCCTGCGCGAGGGATCGACGACGATGGGCACCGAGGGCGGCCACACCCAGCGCCACCCGATCGCGGGCCTGTCAGCGGAGGACCTCGACAAGGTGGTCTACCTCGTCCTCTTCCCGAACGCGCTCGTCTCCTTTCACCCGGATTACCTGATGCTGCACACCCTCTGGCCGACCGCGGCGGACCGGACGGAGGTGATCTGCGAGTGGTTCTTCGAGCCGCAGACGATCGCCGCAGACGACTTCGACCCCTCAGACGCGGTGGACTTCTGGGACACCGTCAACCGGCAGGACTGGTACGTGTGCGAGCTCACGCAGAAGGGGGTGCGCACACGTGGCTACAGCGCAGGGCGCTACTCGGCCGAGGAGGTCGACGTCCACGGCTTCGACCTGATGGTGGCCGAGCGGTACATGCGGGCGCTGAGCGAGCAAGCCGTCGAGGTCCCCGCCTGAACGGTCGGCGGATGGCCACCGACGCCCGCGAACGGATCCTCGAGGCAGCCTGCGACCTGATCGCGAGCGACGGCATCGACGACGTTCGCATCGCCCGCGTTGCAACTCGGGCCGGTGCCTCGACCGCGCTCGTGCATCACTATTTCTCGACCCGGGAGGAGCTGCTCGAGCAGGCGCTGATTCACTCCTTCGAGGCGGCCGGCGACGAGCGCTTCCGCGCCGAGCCCGAGGCCGCGACCGCGACCGAGGGCCTGGCGCGCGCGATCCGCGATTGCCTGCCGATGCCGGGCCGCCAGGAGCGCGAGTGGGTGCTCTGGGTCGAGCTCTGGCTGCGCGCGGTTCGCGACCCGGAGCTGCGCGCGCTCGCCGCGCGCCTCTACCGGCGCTACCGCGATTGGCTTGCGAGCGCGATCCGCGCCGGCGTCGAGACCGGCGAGTTCGAGCCGGTCGACCCCGAGCGGGTGGCCGACCACGCGATGGCCCTGCTTGACGGCGCCGGGCTGCGCGCCCTGCTCCAGGACCCCGAGATGAGCCTCGAGCGCGCCCGCGAGTTGGTCGCGACCGAGCTCGCCGCCGAGCTCGGCGTCGACCCGGCGGAACTTGCGCACGACGCCGCCGCGCGCTAGTTTGAATCACCGTTCAGGTTTCGGAGGAGGAGGAGCAGGGCCTGAGCCCGCGGCCCCAGATCGACCACATCCGCCGCCCGCAGCTGCTGGAAGCCGCCGCGGCGGTCATCGCCGAGCGTGGCGTTGCCGCGACGCGGATCGCAGACGTCGCCGAGCGCGCCGGCACCAGCGCTCCGGCGGTCCTCTACTGGTTCGACTCGCGCGATCAGCTGCTGGCCGAGGCACTCACCTTCGCCGAGAAGTCCTTCTCTGACGAGCTCTCGGCCAGGCTGGCGGTGCTCGAGGGCGCACCGGCCCGGCTCGCGACCCTGATCGAAGACTCCGTCGGCGGTCAGGACTGGGTGCTGTGGATCGAGCTCTGGACCCGGGCGCTGCGCGATCGCGAGCTCGCCGAGTCGCGCCAGCGGCTCGACGACCGCTGGCGAGCGCAGATCGCGGCGATCGTCCGCGACGGGCAGGCGAGTGGCGACTTCGCCGGCGACGATCCGGAGCGGGTAGCGCTCGAGCTCGCCGCCCTGATCGACGGGCTCGCGGTCCAGGTGGCGCTGGGCGACCGCGCGGTCACCGCCGAGGTGATGCGAACGACCTGCCTCGAGGTTGCCGAGCGGCTGCTCGAGGTCTCGCTCGCGCCTCAACCGGAGGCGGTGGCGTGACCGACCTCTCCCGCCGCCAGCTGCTGCAGGCCGGCGCCGGCATGGCGCTCGCGGCCTACGGTGTCGGCGGCTGCACGGTCGAGCGCCAGGTCGACCGCTCGGCCGAGGGCCGGATCATCAAGCCGGAGATCGACGGCGACCTGACGATCTACAACTGGGCGCAGTACATGGACCCGGCGCTGAAGAAGGGGTTTGCCGAGAAGTACGGCGTCGAGGTCAACGAGATCAACTTCGACAACCTCGAGGCGATGGTGATCAAGCTGCGCAGCGGCGCCAGCTACGACCTGATCTGGCCCAGCACCGAGTACGTCCGCCGTCTCGACCTCGAGGGCCTGCTCGCGCGCTTCGACCGCACGCTGCTGCGCAATGACGACAACATCTCGGGCTTCTACGACGGCCCCTGGTGGGACCCCGAGAACGAGCTCTCGGTTCCGTACGCCTACTACACGACGGGGATCGCCTGGCGTGACGACGAGGTCTCGGGCATGACCGGCTCCTGGAACGACCTGCTCAACCCCGACGGCGCCGGCCGGATGTTCATCCTCGACGACTTCCAGGAGGCGATCGGCGAGGCCAACCTGATCAACGGCTTCGACCTCAACACCGAGGACCCCGCCGAGCTCGAGACCTCCAAGCAGACGCTGCTCGAGCAGAAGGAGAACGCGCGCGGCTTCTCGACCAACAGCGTCCAGAACCTGGTCTCCGGAACCGCCGTCCTGCACCAGGCCTGGAACGGCGACCTCGTCAACGTC
The DNA here is from genome assembly GCA_036794585.1 of Solirubrobacterales bacterium. Classification (GTDB taxonomy): domain Bacteria; phylum Actinomycetota; class Thermoleophilia; order Solirubrobacterales; family 70-9; genus WHSW01. The sequence goes on from DAIRGH010000076.1 coordinate 5,304, forward strand.
CGCAACCAGGTCGACGAGCCCGAGCTCTACAAGTACGAGACCTGCTCGGAGGGGGTGCCCGTCGGCACCGACCTGATGTGCATCCCGATCACCTCGCAGAGCCCGGGCACGGCGATGATGTTCATCGACTGGATCCTCGAGCCCGAGAACGCGGCCCAGAACGTGCGCTGGAACGGCTATCCGCAGCCGGTCGAGGGCGGCAAGCAGGCGTTCGCCGAGCTGGTCAAGGACGATCCCGCGATCGACGTCGACCTCGAGGCGCTGGAGGATTCGGCGCTGGAGTACCGGCTCGATGATCCCGACGCCCGGCGCCTCTGGACCGACATCTTCACCGAGGTGAAAGCGGGCTGATGGCGGCGGGCAGGTTCTGGGACCGGTTCCTGATCCCGGGCGGGCTGTGGCTGGTGCTGCTGTTCCTCGTGCCGCTGGTGTTCGTGCTGGCGCTCTCGTTCGGCTACGTCGACGACCTCGGCCGCGCCGTCTATGCCACCGACCTCGACAACTACGCCGACGCCTTCGACCCGACCTACCTGCCGGTCCTGGTCCGCTCGGTCCTCTACGCGCTCGCGACCACCGTTCTCTGCCTCGTGATCGGCTACCCCGTCGCCTATTACATAGCGGTCTACGGCGGCCGCTATCGCAACGCGCTGATCGCGCTGCTGGTGCTGCCCTTCTTCGTCAACTACCTGGTGCGCACCTACGCGTGGGTGGCGCTGCTCTCCGACGAGGGCCTCGTCAACAGCGCCGTCGTCGATCTCGGACTGCGCGACGAGGGATTGCGCCTGATCAACACGCCGTGGGCGGTGATCGGCGGCCTGACCTACGGCTACCTCGTGTTCATGATCCTGCCCGTCTACGGCGCGCTGGAGCGGCTCGACCGCTCCGTGATCGAGGCGGGCAAGGACCTCTACGGCACGCCGCTGCGCACGTTCCTGCACGTGACCCTGCCGCAGACCAAGCAGGGGATCCTCGCCGGCGCCGTACTGGTCTTCCTGCCGGCGGTCGGCGATTTCGTCGCCGCGCAGCTGCTCGGCGGCCCCGACACCTACATGGTCGGCAACCTCATCCAGGACCAGTTCTTCGCCGCCAACAACTGGCCCTTTGGCGCCGCGCTCACGGTGGTGATGATGCTGTTCCTGTCGATCTGGATGATCGGCTACCTGCGCTCTGCAGCGCGCGACGTCCGAGGCGCGACCATATGAGCGGGGGGTTCGACCGGCCGCGGTTCCTGCGCGCGTTCGCGATCGGCGTCTATCTGTTCCTGTTCGCGCCGATCTTCGTCGTCATCCTCTTCTCGTTCAACTCGATCAAGTCGTTGAACGTCTTCGAGGGCTTCTCGTTGCAGTGGTACGAGGAGTTCCTGAACGACCCGACGCTGCGGGACTCGCTATTCGCCTCGCTGCAAATCGCGCTGCTGACGATGCTCGCGGCGACGGTGATCGGCACCGCGCTGGCGATCGGGCTCGTGCGCTCGCGGGCGCGCTGGGCCCCGGGCGCGAACGTGCTGATGCTGATCCCGCTGGTGGTGCCGGAGATCGTCGCCGGGATCTCGGCGCTGTTGATCTTCAGCCAGCTCGGGATCGCGCTGTCGTTCTGGACGGTCGTGATCGCCCACATCACGTTCTCGATCTCCTACGTGACGATCGTCGTGCGCGCGCGCATGGCGTCGATCAGCGGCGAGGTCGAGGAGGCGGCGATGGACCTGGGCGCGACCCGCTGGCAATCGGTGCGCCTGGTCCTCGTGCCGGCGCTGTGGCCGGCGGTGCTGGCGGCCGGGCTGCTGGTGTTCGCCTTTTCGTTCGACGACTTCGTGCTCTCGTTCTTCACCACCGGCGAGGACGTGCAACCGCTGCCGGTGCGAATCTGGTCGGCGATCCGCTTCGGCCTGTCGCCGACGATCAACGCGATCGGCACGCTGATGATGGTGGTGTCGCTGAGCGCGATCGCGCTGGCGGTGCTGCTGCCGCGCCTGTTCGGCCGGCGCGAGAGCGGGTTCAAGGTGCTGACCGGTCAGGAGGGATGAGATGAGCGAGGCGATCCGGATCGAGAACGTGACCAAGCGCTTCGGCGAGCACGTCGCCGTCGACGACATCAGCCTGACGATCGAGGAGGGGGAGTTCTTCTCGCTGCTCGGCCCCTCCGGCTGCGGGAAGACGACGACGCTGCGGATGCTCGCCGGCTTCGAGGTGCCGAGCGAAGGGCGGATCCTGCTCGAGGGCGAGCCGGTCGAGGAGGTGCCGCCGTACAAGCGCGACGTCAACATGGTCTTTCAGAGCTATGCCCTGTTCGACCACCTCGACATCGCCGACAACGTCGCCTTCGGGCTGAAGCGAAAGAAGGTCGACAAAGCCGAGATCGAGCGCCGCGTCGGCGACGCGCTGGAGCTCGTCAACCTCGCCCATCGGGCGGGCGCGCGCACCAACGAGCTCTCGGGAGGCCAGCGCCAGCGCGTGGCACTCGCCCGGGCGCTGGTCAACCGCCCCAAGGTGCTGCTGCTCGACGAGCCGCTCGGCGCACTCGACCTCAAGCTTCGCCGGCAGATGCAGGTCGAGCTGAAGGCGATCCAGCGCGAGGTCGGGATCACGTTCGTGTACGTGACCCACGACCAGGAGGAGGCGCTCTCGATGTCGGACCGGATCGCGGTCATGAACGAGGGTCGCGTCGCCCAGTGCGGGCCACCCGAGGAGATCTATGAGCATCCGGGCGGCGAGTTCGTCGCCGGCTTCATCGGCATCTCCAACCTGCTCGAGGGCACGGTCGAGGACTCGGGCTCGGTGAGGATCGCCAACGGGCTGAAGATCCCGGTGACCCTGCCGGGCGACATCTCTCACGGTGACAGCGTCAAGCTCTCGGTTCGCCCCGAGAAGATCGCCGTCGACGAGGAGGTCAACGAGTCGATGGTCAGCCTCGAGGGCACGGTCGCCGCCCGCGTCTACCTCGGGGTGATGACGCAGCTCACGGTCGAGCTCGGCGACGGCGCCCACCTCGTCGCGCTCGAGCAGGCTTGGCACCGGGCTCGCGCCGACGACCGCTGGGAGCCCGGAATGCCGGTGCGGATCGGCTGGAGCCCGGAGAACTGCCTGGTCCTGCGCTGACCGCGAAGCGCAGCGCAATCGTCGTCGGTGCCGGCCTCGCGGGGCTCTCCTCCGCGGCCGAGCTTCGGGCGAGCGGCTGGGAGGTCGAGGTGTTCGAGGCCCGCGACCGCGTGGGCGGCCGCACTTGGTCACAGCGGCTCGCGAACGGAGCGATGATCGAGATGGGCGCCGAGTTCATCCTGCCTGGCAACAACGAGGTCAGGTCGCTCGCCGCCGATTTCGGCCTCGAGCTATGGGACAAGGGCATGCGCTACGGCGAGCGCGAGCCGCGCGGGGGCATCGGCGCGACCAAGGAGCAGATGCGGGCGGCGATGGGGGTGGTCGAGGCGGCGCTCGCCGAGCTCGACGGACCGCGGTCGGCGGTAGAGCTGGTCGAGGCGCTGGACCTCGAGCCCGGCGTCGCCGAGACCCTGATCTCGCGGGTCGAGACGTCCTCGGCGAGCCCGGCGACCGACGTTCCCGCCGGCGACCTCGCCGGCATCGCCCACATCGACGACGATCCCGCCCCCAGCGTCGGCGAGGGCAACCAGCGGCTGGCGCTCGGCCTTGCCGAGCGGCTGCCAGTGACGCTCGAAAGCCCGGTCGTGGCAGTGAGCTGGGGCACTGAGCGGGTGGAGGTCGAGGCCGCCTCCGGGCGCGTGACCAGCGTCGACGCCTGCGTGATCGCGATCCCCGCCACGGTCTATGACCGGATCGAGTTCGACCCGCCGCTGCCGGCCGCCAAGCGCGAGGCGCTGGCGGCAGTCCGGTTCGGACACGCGGCGAAGCTGTTCGTCCCCCTTGCCGAGCCGGTGTCGCCGCTCGCGGTGATGAACGTCCCCGGCCGCTGGTGGTGCTGGACGGCAACCGGCGACGGTGGCGACCCGATGCCCGTCGTCAGCTGCTTCGCCGGCTCGCCGGCCGGTCTCGAGCGGCTTGAGGTCGACGCGGGCCCGGACCGCTGGGTCGAGGCGCTGGCCGAGTTGCGGCCGGAGCTTGAGCTCGAGCACGACGGCGCGGTGCTCTCGACCTGGGACGACGACCCCTGGGTGCGCGGCGCATACTCGGTCTTCCCGCCGCCGGAAGTCGCCGACGCCCTGGCCGCTCCCGTCGGCCCGCTCGCCTTCGCCGGCGAGCACACGGCGGGGAGATGGAACGGGCTGATGGAGGGTGCGCTGCGCAGCGGGCGTCGCGCCGCCGCCGAGGTCAGCCAAGCCTGATCGCGCCGAGGCCGGCCCTACGGCGCCGCGGTCGCCTGAGCCGCGACGGTTCCGCCGGCCGCGCCGGCGGTCGGCGCCGCCGGTCCCTCGTCCCGGGTCAGCCTGTGCGCGAGGTAGACCGGGATGACGGAGAGCAGGATCACGATCACCGCGACCGCGTTGACGATCGGGATCTGCGCCGGGCGCGAGAAGTTGGTGAAGATCCAGATCGGCAGGGTCTGGTCCCCGGCACCGACGGTGAACGTGGTGACGATGATCTCGTCGAACGAGAGCGCGAAGGCGAGCAGCGCGCCGGCGACCAGGGCGGAGCGAAGGTTGGGGAAGGTCACGAGGCGGAACGTCTGCCACGGGCTTGCGCCGAGGTCCGCCGAGGCCTCCTCGAACGAGCCCGAGAGCCGGCGCAGGCGGGCGATCACGTTGTTGTAGACGACCACGATGCAGAAGGTCGCGTGGCCGACGACGATCGTGAACAGGCTGAGGTCGACGCCCAGGACCTGAGTGAACGTCGAGTTCAGGGCGATCCCCGTGACGATTCCCGGCAGGGCAATCGGCAGGATCACCAGGAACGAAACCGTCTCGCGGCCGAAGAACCGATAGCGGGCGACGGCGATCGAGGCGAGAGTGCCGAGTACCAGAGCGATCGCGGTCGCCAGCAGGCCGGTTTGCACCGAGTAGACGAACGCGTCGCGGGCCCCGGTGCTGGCGAAGGCCTTGTCGAACCAGTCGAACGTAAAGCCGGGCGGCGGCCATTCGAACGTGCGCGAAGAGCTGAAGGCGTAGATCATGATCACGATCAGGGGCACGTAGATGAACGCCAGGGTGAAGCCTGCGCCGAGGCGAACCAGGAGAGAGGAGCGGCGCGACAGGCGCATCTATACGTGCTCGAACGCGCCGAGCCTGCGGGCGAGCAGGAGGTAGATGATCATGGCGACGACCGGGACGGTCGCGAACGCTGCGGCAAACGGAAGGTCGGCGGTGAAGTTCGAGTAGACGACCGTGCCGATGAACTGCTCGCCGGAGCCGACCAGGCCGATGGCGATGAAGTCGCCGAGTGTCAGCGAGAAGGTGAAGATCGATCCCGCGACGATCGCCGGGAACGCGAGCGGCATGATCACGCGGCGGAAGGTGTATAGGGGCTTCGCGCCCATGTCCTCCGACGCGCTCAACAGGGTGTCGGGGATCCGCTCGAGGCCCGCGTAGATCGGGATGACCATGTAGGGGAGCCAGAGGTAGGTCATCACGAGCCAGATCGCGACCAGCCCGTAACCGGGTCCCGAGATACCGATCGGGTCGAGTGCCCAGTTGAAGACACCCTCGTCGCTGAGGATCCCGCGCCAGGCGAAGACCTTGACCAGGTACGAGGACCACAGCGGCATCAGCACCGCCACCACCAGGAGCCCCCTTGTCCGCCGGCTCGCCACCTTCGCCATGTAGAAGGCGAGCGGGAAGGCGAGCAGCGCGCAGGTGACGGTGACCAGGGCCGCGACCCCAATCGTGCGCGCGGTGACCGTGCGGTAGACCGGCGTCTCGACAACGTCCTTGAAGTTGTCGAGGGTGAAGGTCTGCTCGATCTCGCCCGATAGCTCACCCAACGTCCAGAAGCTGGTCACGAACAGGACCGCGAGCGAACCGAGGTAGCCGACGACGAGCCAGCCCATCGGCCCGGCCAGCAAGGTTCCGGCCTGAAGCCGGGGGCGACCGTGGAAGAGGCCGGCGAGCCTGCGGCCCACCGACCTCCTCGGCGCAGGTGTGGCTACACCCGCTTCCACGGTCCTACGAGGGTTCGGATCAGCCCTTCACCTCGTTCCAGCCCTGGACCCACTCGTCGTAGGTCTTGCACACGTCACCGCGATCGTCGCCGCAGTCCGAGACGGGCGTCTTCCAGTACTCGATCTGGTCGAAGAACGCTTCGTCCTCCGCGTGGAAGACCTCGCAGTGATTCGGGAAGGCCCCGTAGGCGGCGGGGAGGTTCTTCACCTCGTCGCACGCCTTCAGGTTGGATGGCGCCTCTCCGAACCACGACGCCACCGCGGCGTTCGCCTCCGGACTGATGATGTGGTCCATCCACATGTACATGCAGTTCGGATGCTCAGCGGTCGAGCTGATCATCCACGTGTCCGACCATCCGGTTGCGCCCTCATCGGGCAGCACGACCTCTTCGGGCTGTCCATCCGCCACGAGCAGGTTGTGCTGGTACTGCCACGTGGTGCCGACCGAGAGGTCGCCATTCTGGAATGCGGAGACCTCCTTGGCTGCGTCCGACCAGTACTCGCCGATGTTCTCGTTCTGCTGCTTGAGGAGATCGATCGCGGCGTCGAACTGCTCCTGGTCGAGCTCGTACGGATCGGTGATCCCGAGGTCCGGCTGGTGCTCGCGCAGGTACAGCGCCGCATCGGCGATGTAGATCGGGTTGTCGTACGCGGTCACCTTGCCGCTGTAGTCGCCGGACTTGTCGAACACCACGTCCCAGGACTGGGGCGCCGGGCTGACGTCATCAGGGTCGTACATGAGCAGGTTCGAACCGCGGCCGTGCGGGATCCCGTAATTGACACCGTCGAACGTGTTGTACGGCTGATCCTTCAGGGCCTCAACCACATCCGCGTAGTTCGGCACCAGGTCGGTATTGACGGGGGCGACGTCGCCGCCCTCATACAGTCGGCCTGACGCGTCACCCGAGGCCGAGACGCCGTCGTACTGGCCAGTCCGCATCAGCTGGACCATCTCGTCCGACGTGCCGCCGATCTTGAAGTTGACCTGACAGCCGGTCTCCTTCTCGAAGTCGCTGACCCAGTCGACGTCCGGGTCCGTCGAACCGTCCTCGACGTAGCCCGCCCAGCCGACGAGGTTGAGCTCGCCCTCGCCTTCGCCGACCTCCGTGGGCAGGTCAGCCTCGGCGCTCGAGTCGCCACCGTCGTCATCGTCGTCCCCGCATCCGGCCGCGAAGGCGACCATGAACGCGAGCAGCCCGGCGACGATGAGCCACGCGACGCGCGCGGAGTTTCCTCTTCGCATTACTGCTCCTCTCTCTCGTCCGCGGACGAAACCGCGACCGTGTGTTCGGGCCGCCAACCGACGACCACCTCCCGCCCGACCTGTGCGAGCGCCTCCTCAGATGAGGTCTCGAGGTTCTGGCGGACGACTTGAAGCTCTCCCCCGGCGTCGAGGCTGACGAGGTAGCGGGTGATCATCCCCGCGTAGGCGACGGCGCGGACCCGGCCGGGCTCGCTCTGCAGTCCGTCGGGCGAATCGCCCGGCTCGAGCAGGCGGATCTTCTCCGGCCTGATCGTGAACTTGCGCCCGTCGCGCTCGAGCACGTTCGACACCCCCACGAACCCGGCGACGAAGTCGTTGGCCGGCGCCTCGTAGACCTCAGCCGGCGTGCCGACCTGCTCGACGCGTCCCTCGTTGAAGACGGCGATCCGATCCGACATCGTCAGCGCCTCCTCCTGATCGTGGGTGACGTAGACGAAGGTGATCGCGACCTCGCTCTGGATGTCCTTGAGCTCGATCTGCATCTGTTCGCGCAGCTTCAGGTCGAGCGCTCCCAGGGGCTCGTCGAGCAGCAGCACCCGCGGCCGGTTGACGATCGAGCGCGCGAGCGCGACGCGCTGGCGCTGGCCGCCCGAGAGCTCGGCCGGCTTGCGATCCCCGTAGCCGGAGAGCCTGACCATCTCGAGCGCCTCGTCGCGGCGCCGGGCTCGCTCCTCCTTGGCCGTCCCGCGCACCCGCATCCCGTACTCGACGTTCTCGGCGACGCTCATGTGCGGAAACAGCGCGTAGTCCTGGAACACCGTGTTGACCTCGCGGTCATACGGGGGTAGGTCGCCGACGTCGCGGCCGCCGAGCTCGACCGTGCCTGCGTCCGGGAGCTCGAAGCCGGCGATCATCCGCAGCGTCGTCGTCTTGCCCGAGCCCGAGGGGCCGAGCAGGGTGAAGAACTCGCCGTGTGAGATCTCGAGGTCGATGCCGTCGACCGCGACGACGTCGCCGTACGCCTTGCGGACGCCGGTCAGCCTGATGTCGAGCGTCGTGGCGCTCGCGGGCTCGGCGATCGGTTCGGTTAGTTGCTCCACTGCGTACAAGAGCGCGCCGCTCTCACGGCTGATGACGTTATTCCAACCGTACGACCCGTGCCACCTCCGGCCCGGACAAAGATCGGGAGGTTGCTGCGACGGTTAGGCAGGTCGCTAGAGCAGCGCCCGCGTGAGCGCGGTGACGACCGCCGCGACGGCCACCACAGGCAGCATCGATCCGCCCAGCGCGAGGACCCCTGCGGCGGCGGCGACGCCCGCGATCCGGGCGTCGAGCTCGAGCGCGCCGCCCTCGGGAGCGCCCAGGGTCTGAACGACGACCAGCGCCGCGAGCAGCGCGGGGGCGAGCAGCGCGACCACGCCCTGGAGGCGCTCGGGCAGCTCGCGTCCTCCGACCAGCAGCGGCCCGGAGGCGCGGATCACCGCGGTCGCCACCGCGAGCACACCGATCGTCAGCCAGACGTCGCTCATCGTGCCTCGAGCGGCTCGGGCGGGTGCCAGAGGCCGATCAGCGCCGCGGCCGAGGCCGCGATCACCGGCACCCCGGCCGGGGTGAACGGGATCAGGGCGAGCGCGATCAGGCTCCCGAGGCCGGCGACCACCACCGGCGGCCCCGGGCGCAGCTCGCCCTCGACCAGCAGGCAGAGGAAGAAGGCCGGGAATAGCGCGTCGAGGCCGAGCTTCGCGGGGTCGCCGATCACGTCGCCCGCAAAGACGCCGATCGCCGTCCCGATCACCCAGCACGGGTACGACGGCAGGGTGGCGCCGACCATGAACGATGGGTCGAAGCGGCCGCCCCCGCGGCTCGCCGCGGCCCAGGAGAAGTCGATCATCGCCTGGCCGGTGAGCGCACGGCGCCAGGGCCCGCCGCGCAGCGACGGCGCGAGCGCGATCCCCATCGGCCAGTAACGGAGGTTGAGCAGGACCCCCGCCGCGATCGCGGCCGCC
>DAIRGH010000166.1:0-3813 GCA_036794585.1 Solirubrobacterales bacterium
ACAGCGGCGGCGCCGGCGGCGGCGGCGGCGCGGGTGGCGACGGAGGCGATTCCGGCGCAGGCCTGCCCGGCGATGACGTGCTCGACGACATCCTCGATGACCTGCCCGCCGACGCCCTCGACGACCTGCCCGGCGACCTCGGCGACACGCTGCAGCAGGGCCAGCAGGGCGGCGGCGGCGGGGCGACCGGAGACCTCCTCGACTTCCTGTTTGCGAGCTGATGACGGTAAGGACGACATCCGCGAGGGCTGAGGCATGAGGCGCGGGCCGATGGGCACCCTGGCCGCCTCGCCGACGATGGTCGGCGCGGTGACGACGCTGATCGTGATCGTCGCCGTCTTCCTCGCCTACAACGCCAACAACGGGCTCCCGTTCGTGCCCGTGTACCGGGTCTCGGTCGAGATCCCCGATGCCGCGAGGCTGACCAACAACAACGAGGTCCGCATCGGCGGCAACCGCGTCGGCGTGGTCGAGTCGATCGACGTGATCCAGTCCGACGAGTCGACGACCACCGCCCAGGCGAGCGGCGACAGCGAGGGCGTCGGCACGACCGGCGGCGCGCTCGCCCGACTCAACCTGAAGCTCGACAAGTCGGCCGAGCCGCTGCCCCAGGACTCGATCTTCCGGGTCCGCTACCGCTCCTCGTTCGGGCTCAAGTACCTGGAGATCATCCGGGGCGAGGGGGAGGCGGCGCCCGAGGGCTTCACCTTCGACGGCACCGACGACGGCGCCACCTGCAAGCTGCCGACCGATCCGGCGAGCTTTGCCAGCTCGATCCCGGAGGAGTCGAAGAACGGCTGCTTCCAGTCGCAGACCGAGTTCGACGACATCAACAACACCTTCGACACCCAGACCCGGACCAACTCGCGCACCAACCTCGAGGGCTTTGGCAACGCCTTCGCCGGCCGCGGCACCTCGCTCAACGACGCGATCTACGAGCTCGAGCCGCTGTTCAGGGGCTTGAAGCCGGTCTCCAAGGTGCTGGTCGAGTCCGACACTCGCCTGCGGCGGTTCTTCCCCGAGCTCGCCGACGCGGCCCGGATCGTCGCCCCGGTCGCCGAGCAGCAGGCCGACTTCTTCACCAACGCCGGCATCGCCTTCGCCGCGATCTCCTCCGACCCCGTCGCCCTGCAGGAGACGATCTCCGAGGGCGTTCCCACGCTCGAAACGGGAATCGAGCTGCTGCCCAACCAGCGCCCGTTCCTGCGCGAGTTCACCCTGCTCTCCCACGAGCTGCGGCCGGGAGTCACCGACCTGCGTGCGACGCTGCCGGTGCTGAACGAGGCGGTCGAGGTCGGCACCCCTGTGCTGGCCGACTCGACCCGCACCAACCGCGACCTGCGCGACGCGCTCGCCGAGCTCAACCGGCTGATCAGCCAACCGAGCACCAAGGTGTCGCTCGAGCGGCTCGAGGACACGTTCGACACGGCGAAGCCGCTGGCCGAGCATGTCGTCCCGGCGCAGACGGTCTGCAACTACCTGACCTACTGGGGCACGACCCTGACCGAGTCGTTCAGCGACCGCGACCAGTTCGGCTTCTCCCACCGCGAGATCCTCGTCGGCACCCCGCGCGGTTCCATCGACGTGTCGCTGGGCGGCGCGACCACAGTCACCATCCCGGGCGACGCCGAGCACGGCTGGGGCGGCTACTCGGGCTTCCAGGCCGACGGCCGCTCGAGCCCCGACGGGGTCTTCAAGCCGTACGAGCTGCCGATCCTGTACGGACCTTCCTACGGCCCGGCCGGTCAGAAGGGCACGAACGCCGACTGTCAGGGCGGACAGAACGGCTACCCGCTGGGGCAGCTGCGCCAGCCCGCCCAGGAGCCCCACAACCCGGCGATCGTCGCCCCGGACGTTCCGGGCTCGCGGGGCCCGACGACGGCTTTCTGGGACGACGACGGCAACCGAGTCCTGTTCGACAGCCGGGTCGACTCCCGCCAGCCGTCGAGCTGGAAGTTCGGAGGCGGCAAGTGACCGACGCCCGCGCCAAGCGCGAACGCCGCCTGCCGAGCTGGGTCGTCGGCCTGATCCTCGTGGTCGTGCTCGCGATCGCCTCGCTGTACGCGTTCACCAAGCAGGTGCCGTGGCACTCGGCGTACGAGGTCAAGGCGGTCTTCGCCTCGGCGCAGAACCTGCGTCCCAGCGCGCCGGTGCGGATCGCCGGGGTGAACGTCGGCAAGGTGACTCAGATCGAGCACCTGACCGGGGCTGAGACCGACGAGATCACGGCGCAGGCCGAGGGCACCCAGCCGACGCTGGCCGAGGATGCCCCCGCCCAGCAGGCCGCGATCGTGACCATGGAGCTCACCGACGACGCGCGTCCGATCCGCGAGGACTCGACCTTCAAGCTGCGCCCGCGGCTGTTCCTGGAGGGCAACTACTTCGTCGACCTCGAGCCCGGAAGCCCGAACGCCGTAGAGGTCGAGGACGGTCACACGTTCCCGGTCAACCAGACCGCCTACTCGGTCCAGCTCGACCAGGTGCTGACCACGCTGCAGTCGGACGTGCGGTCGAAGCTGCAGGTCCTGCTCAACCAGTTCGGAAACGCGCTGATCAAGCACGGCGGCGCCGAGGGCTTCAGGGAGCTCTACCGCACCTCGCCGGCCTCCTACAAGTTCACTTCGCAGGTCAACGAGGCGCTGCTCGGCACCCAGCCGCACGACCTTTCCGGGTTCATCCGGGGCCTCGACAGGGTCGTCAACGGGCTCGGCCGCAACGAGGCCGCGCTGCAGGGCCTGGTCACCAACCTGCGGATCTTCTCGGGCTCCTTCGCCGCCGAGGATGTCGCCCTCGGCCAGGCGATCCAGGAGCTTCCGGACACGCTCGCGTCGGCGCGGCCCGCCTTCGCGAACCTCAACCGCTCGTTCCCCGCGCTGCGCGCGTTCGCGCGCGAGGCGCTGCCCGGGACCCGCACGGCGCCCGAGACCCTCGACGCGGCGATCCCCTTCATCGACCAGGTCAGGGCCCTGGTCTCCGAGCAGGAGCTGCGCGGCTTGGTCGCCGACCTGCGCCCGACGATCCCCGAGCTCGCCGAGTTCTCGCAGCGAAGCGTCAAGTTCATGAAGCAGGCGCGACCACTGTCGAGCTGCTTCAACGAGGTCATCATCCCGTGGGGCAGCGACACCGTCGACCCGCCCGACAACTACCCGCACGGCACGTTCGGCAAGGTGTACGAGGCCGCGGGCTACGGCCTCGTCGCGATCTCCGGCGAGAGTCGCTCGGGCGACGGCAACGGCCAGTACATCCGGGTGCTCGGCGGCGGTGGCCAGAACACGGTCTCGCTGCCGGCGAACGCGCCCGCGGGTCGTCCCGAGCCGCTCTTCGGCGTCACCCCGTTCCCGATCACGGGCTCGATCCCGTCGTTCAGTCCGCTCGAGGACTCGGCCAAGACGCCGTTCAAGCCGAAGCAGCCGTGCGAGCAGCAGGAGCCCCCGGACCTCGGCGCGACGCTTGGGGTGCCACCGCCGCAGAGCACGACCTCGGCGCCGGCGTCGTCGTCTCCGCTGCGGGCGATCTATGAGCGCTACATGCAGGAGGTCTCGGCGCTGGCGGAGGTCCAGGAGCTGCGCGACGGCGGCGACGACGGGGCGGCGCGACGGCTCGAAAACCAGATCCGTGACGAGCTCGACCAGATCCAGACCGATCTCGAGACCACGCTCGGTCAGACGGGAGGCGCGGGCTGATGACCGCGATCCGCAAGCACCTGCGTGATTTCATCGCCGTCGCCGCGCTGCTGGTGATCGCGCTGCTGGTCACCGTCTACATCGTCCAAGAGCAGCGCCTGCGCATCCCGGTCTTCGAAGAGCGCCCGTT
>DAIRGH010000167.1:0-3784 GCA_036794585.1 Solirubrobacterales bacterium
ACGCCGCCGCGGCGGCGCTCGAGGCCGACCGCCGCGACCCCCAGCCGCTCGGCGACGAGCAAAGCGTCGCCCTGCAGGAGGTGAGCACCGACCCCGCCGAGGTGGCGGCCGAGCGCAAGGCCGAGCTGCTGCGCGCCTGCGATGAGCGGGCCCGCGCCGCCGGCGACGAGGTCGTACAGGTGAGCGCCGGCTACTCCGAGGCCCGGCGCCGGGTCACGGTCGCCAACTCCGAGGGGCTCTTCGCCTCCGACGACCGCACTCGGGTCCGCCTCGGCGTCCAGGTGGTCGCGCGGCGCGACGACAAGGTCGAGACCGGCTTCGAGACGCGCGGCGCGCATCGCGGGTTCGAGCTGGTCGAGGGCGGCGCCGCCGAGGCGACCGCCGAGAAGGCGGCGCAGGCGGCGCTCACCCTGCTCGACGCCGAGCCGGCACCGACGGGGTCGATGCCGGTGGTCGTCGGCGGTGGCTTCGGCGGCGTGCTCTTTCACGAGATGACCGGCCACGGCCTCGAGGCCGACTACGTCCAGAAGGGCGCCTCGGTGTACGCGGGAAAGCTCGGCGAGGACGTCGCGCCCGCGTTCCTGGACGCCTACGACGACGGCCGCCTGCCGGGCGAGTGGGGCACCGACGGCATCGACGACGAGGGCACCCCGATGCAGACCACCTCGCTCATCCACGAGGGCCGGGTCACCTCCTACCTCTACGACCTGCGGCGGGCGCGCAAGGACGGCGTCGACTCGACCGGCAACGGGCGCCGCCAGAGCTTTCGCCACCTGCCGATCCCGCGGATGACCAACACTTTCATCGCCCCCGGCGACGAGACGCCGGCGGCGCTGATCGAATCGGTCAAGCGCGGCTTCTACGCCGTCTCCTTCGCCGGTGGCCAGGTCGAACCGACCACCGGCGACTTCGTCTTCGGCGTCTCGGAGGGCTATCTGATCGAGGGCGGCGCGGTCACCACGCCCTGTCGCGGCGCGACCCTGATCGGCAACTGCCTCGAGGCGCTGCGCCGCATCGACGCCGTCGCCGAGGACTTCGAGATGAAGACCGGCTTCTGCGGCAAGGACGGCCAGAGCGTCCCGGTCGGCACGGGGCAGGGACACGTGCGGATCTCCGAGCTCACCGTCGGCGGCACGGCCGGCTGATGGCAACCGAGCTCGAGCGGGTCAGCGGCGAGGCGGTCGAGGCGGCGCTCGGCGCCGGCGCCGGCGACGCCGAGGCCTACGTCGAGGACTCGACCGGTCTGGAGGTGCGGGTGTTCGAGGGCGAGGTCGAGAGCCTCACCGAGGCCGGCGGGCGCGGGCTCGGGGTGCGGGTCTGGATCGACGGCAGGGTCGGCTACGCCTACGGCATCGACCTCTCCGAGGACGGCGTCGCCCAGATCGCCGCCGGGGCCGTCGAGGTGGCGCGGGTCGCCGACGCCGACGAGTTTGCCGCCGCGCCCGAGCCGGCAGGCAGGCCCGAGCCGATCGCCGGGCTCGCCGACCCCGAGGCCGCCGAGTGGACGACCGAGCGCAAGGTGGCGCTCGCCAAGGACATCGAGCGCGCCGCCCGCGACGCCGATCGCCGGGTCGCCGCGGTCGAGACCACCGTCTTCGTCGACGAGCGCATGGCCGCCGCGCTTTCCTCCTCGCGTGGCGTCGCCGGCGCCTACGAGGCGACCTCCTGCTACGCCTACCTCTCCGCGATCGCCGAGGCCGACGGCGACCGCCAGACCGGACTCGGCTTCGGTATGGGCCGTTCGCCCGCGGCGCTCGACGCGCAGGCGATCGGGGGCGAGGCAGCCGAGCGCTCGACCTCGCTGCTCGGCGCGTCCAAGCCGGCCTCGCGAAGCTGGCCCGTGATCTTCGACGAGACGGTCGCCGCAAGCTTCGCCGGCTTCATCGGCGGGGTGTTGAGCGCCGACGCCGTCCAGCGCGGGCGCTCGCCGTTCGCCGGCCGGCTGGGCGAGCGGATCGGCTCCGAGGCGCTGACCATCGCAGACGACGGCGCCGACCCTGCCGGGCTCAACTCTGCGCCCTTTGACGGCGAGGGCGCCCCGACCGGGCGCACGGCGATGATTCAGGCCGGCGGCCTGGCCGCCTTCCTGCACGACTCCTACACCGCCCGGCGCGAGGGTGGCGGCTGGCGTTCGACCGCCAACGCGGCGCGCTCGGGCTATCGCTCGGCGCCCGGCGTTTCGCCCTCGAACCTGATCGTCGCCGCCGGCAAGCTCGACTTCGACGAGCTGCTGGCCGAAGCGGGGGAGGGGATGTACGTGACCGGGGTCGCCGGCCTTCACTCCGGCGTCAACCCGGTCTCGGGCAGCTTCTCGGTCGGCGCCACCGGCCGCGCGATCTCCGGCGGCGAGCTCGCCGACCCCGCCAACGAGTTCACCATCGCCTCCGACCTCGAGTCGATGCTGGCGACGCTCGTCGCCGCCGGGTCACAGCGGCGCTGGGTGCCGTTCGGCGGCTCGGTCTTGACGCCGGCGCTGCTGATCGGCGAGATGACGGTTTCGGGTGCCTAGCCGTACCCTGACCCTCATGCGGGGCAGGATCGCGATCGCGGCGCTGGCGGCAGCCGGGCTGGCGGCGCTGATCGTCGTCGGCCCCGCGAGCTCGGCGCTCGGTCCTTATCCGTCGCTGGGCTCCAAGTGCGGCGTCTTTCCAAGGCCCGGCGACGACGTCGCCGTCGACGCGCCCTCGCTCGACGACCAGCGCGCCTGGAATCAGGACATCTCCAAGGCACCGGTCGACCCGCGCTCGGATCAGATCATCGACTTCATCAACTCCCAGGGCGGCGACATGCTTCACCCCGACTTCGGCTCGCCGCGCGAGTACGGGATCCCCTACGACGTGGTCGGCAAGCGGGCGAAGAAGACCAAGGTCAAGTTCACCGCCTACGGCGACGAGGCCGACCACGGCAAGTACCGGATCCCGTTCAACGCCCCGGTCGAGGGCGGCGCCAACTCCGACGGCGACCGTCACGTGCTCGTCTACGACAAGAAGCGCTGCAAGCTCTACGAGCTCTACCGGGCCTTCCCGCACAAGGCCGAGAAGCGCTGGGACGCCGACGTGGGCGTGATCTGGGACCTGCGCTCGGCCGGCCTGCGCCCCGACGGCTGGACCTCGGCCGACGCCGCCGGGCTGGCGATCTTCCCCGGGCTCGTGCGCAAGGACGAGGCCGAGCGGGGCGAGATCAACCACGCGATCCGGGTCACCTTCGATGTCACCCGCGACGGCTGGATTCACCCCGCCTCTCACTGCGCCTCCGACGAAACGAGCGCCAACGCGCCGCCGATGGGGATGCGCTTGCGGCTCAAGTCCGGCTACGACATCTCCGGCATGGGCGGCGAGGCGCGGACGATCGCCGAGGCGCTGAAGAGCTACGGCTTCATCGTCGCCGACAACGGCTCCAACTGGTACTTCCAGGGCGCCTCGGATCGCCGCTGGAACGACGAGAACCTGAACCAGCTCAAGGAGATCCCGGGCTCGGCCTTCGAGGTCGTCCGGTCCCAGGCTGACTTTCACGCCTGCTGAGCGCCCAGGCGGCGATCCCGGTCAGCACGTAGAGCAGCGACGCCCAGATGCACGCGAACTTGCCGAGCGCGGCGACGAGCGCGATCTGCGGCCACGGCGAGGCCGGCTCGTCCCAGAGCGAGACGCCCAGCCCCAGGTTCTCGATGTAGTCCAAGCTCGCGGCGGCGAAGGCGACCCATGCCATCGCGATCCCGAGCTGCGCCCAGCCGTCGCGTCCGCGGCGCCGCCAGGGTCAGCTCCTTCTCCTCGACGAGCAGTTCTTC
>DAIRGH010000016.1:0-38707 GCA_036794585.1 Solirubrobacterales bacterium
CGGCCCGGTACTTGGCGATCTCCTCGAAGAAGTCGATGTGGGCGTTGAAGAAGAACGACAGCCGGGGCGCGAAGTCGTCGACGTCGAGGCCGCGCTCGAGCGCCCGCTCGACGTAGGTGAAGCCGTCCTTGAGCGTGAACGCCAGCTCCTGGGCGGCGGTCGAGCCCGCCTCGCGGATGTGGTACCCGGAGATCGAGATCGGGTGCCAGCGCGGCATCTCGGTCGAGCACCACTCGACCATGTCGGTGACCAGCCGCATCGCCGGCTCGATGGGGAAGCACCACTCCTTCTGGGCGATGTACTCCTTGAGGATGTCGGTCTGGATCGTGCCCCCCAGGCGGTCGGGCGAGATCCCTTTCTCCTCGGCGGCGACGACGTAGAAGGCGAGCAGGATCGCGGCGGGGGCGTTGATCGTCATCGAGACCGTGACTTCGTCGAGCGGGATGCCGTCGAAGAGCGTCTCCATGTCGTCGACCGTGTCCACCGCGACGCCCTCGACCCCGACCTCGCCGAGCGAGCGGACGTGGTCGGAGTCCAGGCCCATCAGGGTCGGCATGTCAAACGCGGTCGACAGGCCCATCTGGCCGTGGTCGAGCAGGTAGCGAAAGCGCTCGTTGGTCTCCTCGACGGTGCCGAAGCCGGCGAACTGGCGCATCGTCCACAGCCGCCCGCGGTACATCGACGGATAGATCCCGCGCGTGAACGGCGGCTCGCCGGGATGGCCGAGCTTCTCCGCCGGGTCGGACCCCTCCAGGTCCTCCTCGGTGTAGAGCGGCTCGATCGGGTGCCCTGAGACGGTCTCGAACAGCGCCTCGCGCTCAGGGGTCTTGGAATAGACCTCCTCCCGCCACTGGTGGGCACGACGACGTGCGTCGGGCTCGATCGCCATGCCCGGAAGTCTAGGGCCGGGTGCCGCTAGTTCAGCTTGACCTTGGCCTTGTCCTCGCCGGCGTTGCCCGCGGCGTCGGTGCAGGTGCCGGTGATCGTGGCCTTGCCCTTCTCCGCTTCGTTGAGCGCTTTCTTCAGCTTGGCGCTCGGCTTCAGTTTCAGGCTCTCGGTGTCTCCGGCCTGGAGATCCTCGGTCTTCGGCTTCAGCTTGCCCTTCTGCTCGCCCTTCGGCTTCACGCTGCCCTCGACCTCGAGCTCGCACGCCTCACTCGCCTCGGCTTTGAGCTTGATCTTCTTCTCCGCGTCCTGCTTCTTCTTCGCGGTCAGATCGAGGTCAGGGGGGACGACGTCGGCGACGTTGATGGCCCCGGCCACCGATTGGCCGTCGGGGTTGGTGATCGTCAGGTTCTTGATCCCGATCGGTGCGGCGGTGGTGTTCAGGTTGAGCGTCAGCTGGGTCGGGCTGTTCACCGTGAACGAGTTCACCACCACGCCTCCGCTCACCGACGCCGTGAGCCGGTTCGCGATCCCGGAGCCGGGGCCCGGGTCGGAGAAGGCGGAGCCGTTGGTGGACGCGCCCGTGACCACCACGTCCGTGGACCCCGATCCCGGTGTGGCGACGGTCGCCGACACGGGCGTCGCCGGTGGCGGCGCCGGCACCTCGATCACACGAACCGCCCATTGGTTCGTGGCGCTTACGTACTCCTGAAACGCCCACCACGTCAGGTTGTCGGTCGGGTCGATGGAGACCTGCGAGTAGTCGCCCCAGCGGTTTCGCCCGATGCCGTCGTTGCGGGTGTAGGAGCCGGCGCCCGGTTGGGCGACGTTCACGGGCCCGAGTGTTCCGGCCGGCTCTCCGGCGAACCGCTGCGCCAGCGCGACCCCGATGAATCGCGCCGGCCCGGCGACGGACGACCCGAGCAGGGCGTGGCCCTGACCGTTCGCGGCGATCGCGGGGAAGAAGAAGGAGTCCGGGTTGGAGGCGGCGGGGTCGAACAGGGTGCCGGACTGGATCAGGGTCGGCGTGCCCGCAAGGTTGCCGAACTCGTACCAGCGCGAGCCGACGCGGTTGCCGCTCGTGCTGGCGACGCCGGATGCGTTGACCTCGAAGTTGTGCGCTGTCCATAGCCGCGGCTGCCCGCTCACCGGGTCGCGATTGATCATCACCTCGAAGAGCCGGTCGTTCGTGGTGTCGACGGGCGTCGTGCTGCCCAGCGCGGGCACCTGCGTGGTGAAGGTCGTTGTCGGGACGGTGATCTGGATCTCCGGGCCGATCGTCGGCACGCCTCCCGGATAAGTGACGCGCCGGAAGTTCAGGGTGCTGAAGAACTGGTTATCGACCCCGATCACATAGCTCTCCGTCGCGGTCGGGTCGTCGTTGTCGGCGGGATTGGGCGTGAACATCCCGGTGATGGGCGACTCCGTCCCGACCCTCTGGCCGGTGACGGTGAGAGTGCCGGCGATCAGGTCAGACTTGTCGATGACATACAGCGAGTTCGAATCGTCGTTGGCGGCGGGGCCGAAGTCGTTGGTGCCGATCAGCAGCGAGTTGGCGTCGACGCCGACCGTCGGGTAGTCCGTGAATGTGTTCGCGTTCGCCGGGATGATCGTCGGCGGATCGAAGGCCCTGAAGGTGAACGCGGATTCGCCGGCGGCAATGTCCGAACCGTTGCTCACCGCGACCATGATGTCGTTGTTGGCGCCGCCCCCGCTGCCGTTGAGCTCGAGCGCGACGACGAACCAGCGATCCGTCAGCGGGTCGTACTCCGCGCGCGGATCGAAGGCAAAGTTGCCGCTGGTGGCCGGCAACACCGAGCTGAAGAAGTCGCTGAGATCGGCCGTGTACTGCTGCGTCCCCGACTTGTTGAAGACCTTGATCCGCCCGTTGAGCGGCACGAGGATGTTGCTGTCGCCGACGGCGCCTGTCGTGTCGGGCGGGATGAAGCCGCTCTCCGACCCCCCGCCACCGCCGACCGTGGCAAGGAAGTTCACACCCGTCGCGGGCGCCGGCGCATCTGTGGAGCCGCCTTCGGACCGTCCGCTGCGAGCGACGCGGTCCGCACCGCCGGGAGGCTGCACGGGCGCCCCGGCGCGGTCCGCCGGATACGGCGTCGCCATCGGATCAGCCCCGTGGGCGGCCGGCGCGAGCAGTGCCAGTGAGAGCAGTGCGGCGAGTAAGACGCGCATGATCGCGACCCTATCCGACCCCCCGTTCTCGCCGCAACCTCGTGCTAGGAGAGCGGCGGACGCCGGCCGGCCCACGGCCGCTCGGCTTCGATCTGGGCGGCAAGGGAGAGCAGGGTCGCCTCGTCATTGGGCTTGCCGACGAGCGTCACCGAGAGCGGCAGGCCGTCGTCGGTGAAGCCGGCGGGCACGGCCGCCGCGGGGTTGCCGGTGTGGTTCCAGATCGGCGTGAAGCAGTAGGTGCGGCTCATCCCGATCAGGGTCGGCAGCGCCTTCTTTCCCTCCCAGCGGCGGACCTCGATCGGCGGCTCGCCGACTGTCGGCGTCATCAGCACGTCGAAGTCGGCGAGGCTGGTGGTGATCCGGTCGACATCGCCGGCCGCGGCGGCGGTGGCGCGGCGGATGATCGCCTCGGGGTAAAGGTCGCCGAGCTTTGCCAGCTCCCGGGTGCGCTCCTCGAAGCGCTCCGGGTGCGGAGCCTCGCGGACGTCGTCGCGGATGCCGCCGAGATAGCGCGGGATGATGTTGTTGCCGGCCATCCCGTAGCGCGGGTGGTGGCGGCGGACGTCGTGGCCCAGCGAGCGCAGCAGCTCGGCGGTCTGCGCCAGCGCGCCCTTGACCTCGTCGGTCACGATCGGCGGCGCGAGCGCGCGCACCGGGCGCTCGGAGAGCGCGATCCGCAGCTTGCCAGGGCTCGTCCGAGCCGCCTCGACGAACGGGCGATCGGGCGGTTGCGGGCCGCCCGAGTCGCCGCCGCCCGCCGTGACGACGTCGAGATAGAGCGCGGTGTCGAGGACCGAGCGGGTGAGGCAGCCGTTGACCGAGAGGCCGCGCCAGTGGTCCGGCGGCTCGATCGGCACGCGCCCGCGCTGCGGCTTGAGCCCGAACAGCCCGCAGAATGCCGCCGGGATCCGGATCGACCCGGCGCCGTCGGAGGCCGATGCGCCGCCGACCAGGCCGGCGGCGACCGCGGCGGCGCTGCCGCCGCTCGAGCCACCGGTGGTGCGATCCGGATTCCACGGGTTGCGGGTGACGCCCCAGGTCTTCGACTCGGTGAAGCCGTAGATCGCGAGCTCGGGCAGGGTCGTCTTGGCGAGGATCACCGCGCCCGCCGCGCGCAGTCGCGTGACCACCTCGGAGTCGGATTCGGCCGGGCCGTCGAAGGCGTCGGTGCCGAACCCGGTGTGCTCGCCGGCGACGTCGAGCGTGTCCTTGACCGCGATCGGCACGCCCAGCAGCGGCGCCTGCTCGCCGGCGGCGACGCGCCGGTCCGCGTCGCCGGCCTCGGCGAGCGCACGCTCGGACAAAACCTTGGTGAACGCGTTCAGGCGCGGGCCGAGCTCGCCGATCCGCCGCAGGTAGAGCTCGACCAGCTCGGTCGAGGAGACCTCGCCGGCTCGGATCAGCTCCGCTTGGCGCGCAATGCCCGCGAACGCGAGCTCTGGCCCGTCCACGCGCCGATCCTATGGCGTCCGCTGACCAGGCCGGCGGTGAGCAGGGTCACCGTCACCGCTCCCAGCGCGAGCCGGCGACCGAGCCGCTCGAACCGCATCACGCGCCAGTCGTGCTCGCGGGCGATCCGGGTGAGCTCCTCGTCGGGGTTGACGACCACCGGGTTGCCCACCGCGCGCAGCATCGGCAGGTCCGAGGCCGAGTCGGAGTAGGCATACGACTGCGCGAGGTCGATCTCGTGCTCGGCGGCGAACTCGCGCATCGCCTTGACCTTGCCCTCGCCGTACATGAAGGCGCCTTCGAGCTCGCCCGTGAACAGGCCGTCGTCGCCGATCTCGTAGGTGGTCCCGATGCCGCCGTCCATGTACAGGATGCGGGCCAGGATCTGGACCAGCTCGTCGCCGGCGGCGCTGACGATGAAGGTCGAGCGGCCGGCGTCCTGGTGCGCGTAGACCTCCTCGAGCATCTCCGGGTAGATCCGGGGAAGCACCCCAACCAGCACCTCGGGCGCCAGGCGTGCGATCTCGCGCGCCGAGGTCCCGTTGAAGACCTCCTTGACCTCTGCCATCAACCTTTGAGTCGCCTCGTCGGTCGCGCCGCGGAGGCGAAAGCGCAGCGCGTCGACCGCCCAGCGCGCCATCTGCCCGCGCGAGATCAGCCCGGCCTTCGCGGCCGCCCGCGCCCACGGCAGGCCCGACGAGCCCGCGATCAGCGTCCTATCGAGATCGAAAAACGCCGCTGCGCGCGGCATGGCGCTACGACCCGTTGACCTCGAGGATGATCGCGTCGCCCTGGCCGCCGCCGGAGCAGATGGCCGCGGCGCCCAGGCCACCGCCGCGCCGGCGCAGCTCGTGCACCAGGGCGCCGACGATGCGCGCGCCCGAGGCGCCGATCGGATGGCCGAGCGCGATCGCGCCGCCGTTGACGTTGACCTTGTCCTCGTCGACGCCGAGCATCCGCAGCGAGTTGAGCGCCACCGAGGCGAACGCCTCGTTGATCTCCCACAGGTCGATCTCGCCGGCCGACTTGCCGAGCTTGTCGAGCGCCTGCTTGGCGGCGTTCGCCGGTGTTCTGGCGAGGTAGGGGAAGTCGTCGGCGACCGTCCCGTAGGCGAGCACCCGCGCCAGCGGCTGGCGACCGTTGGCCTGTGCCCACTCGTCGGAGGCGACCACGACCGCGGCCGCGCCGTCATTGACGCCAGGCGCGTTGCCCGCCGTGTGAGTGGCGTCGTCGCCGCCGATCCCCGGCAGCTTCGCCAGCGTTTCAACGGTCGAGTCTGGCCTGATCGCCTCGTCGGCCTCGACCACGTCCTCGGACTTGCGGCTCTTCACGGTCACCGAGACGATCTCCTCGGCGAGCCGGCCCTCGTCGGTCGCCTTGGCGGCGAGCTGGTGTGAGCGGGCTGCCCAGCGGTCCATGTCGGGCCGCGTGATCTCGAGCTCGTTGGAGACCTCGCTCGCCTCGTTGATCATCTGCTTGTCGGTGAAGGGATTGGTGAGGCCGTCGTGGGTCATCGAGTCGATCGCCTTGACATCACCCATGCGAAAGCCGAAGCGCGCGCCCGGCAGCAGATACGGCGCGTTCGACATCGACTCCATGCCGCCGGTGACCCCGATTTCCAGGTCGCCGGCCCGGATCGCCTGGTCGGCGAGCCCGATTGCCCGCATCCCCGAGGCACAGACCTTGTTGATCGTCTCCGACGGCACCTCGCGCGGGATCCCCGCCTTGATCTGGGCCTGGCGCGAGGGGATCTGGCCCTGTCCCGCCTGCAGCACCTGGCCGAAGATGACCTGCTGGACCTGATCCGGGGCGACGTCCGAGCGCTCCAGCGCCGCCTCGATCGCCGTCCCGCCGAGCTCGGTCGCGTCCTTGGAGGCGAGCGCGCCGCTCATCTTGCCGAACGGGGTGCGCGCGGTGCCGAGGATGACTGTCTGGGACATCGGGGCCTTTCTGACTCGGGCGGCGCGAGGCCGCGGAGGGAGCTCCTCTAGATGCTAGACAAGCGCCTCCGAAACGGTCTGGGCTGACTTCTTAAATGGGGTCTGACCCCGTTTAGGTTCGCCTATAGTCACCGCCCGTGGAGCTCGAGGTCGTATCGCAGGGGCTCGGCGAGCTCGACGCCGACCTCGTCGCGATCGCGCTCGCCGAGGGCGAGGAGCCGCCCGCCGAGATCGGCTCGGCGCCGGGAACCGGCGACGCAAAGGCGGCGTTCAAGAAGCTCGCGCTGATCCATCCCGAGACGCCCGCGAGGGTGCTGGCAGTGGGGGTCGGCTCGCCCGACGAGCTCGACGCCGAGCGACTGCGAGTGGTGGCGGCGCTGGCCGCGAAGCAGGCCGGCAAGCTCGGCGCCAGGTCGATCGCCTGGGTCGTCCCGCAGCGCTTCGATGCCGCGAGCGGCGGCGCGGCCCTGGTCGAGGGGACGGTCCTGGCCGCGTACCGGTTCGACCGCTTTCGCGCCGCCGATGCCGACAACGGCGACAGGCCGCGGGTCGAGCGCGTCGTGCTCGCGACGTCGGAGGACGAGCGCGACACGGTCGAGACCGAGGCGAAGATCGCCCTCGTGGCCGCCGAGGCGGCAAACCGCGCTCGCGACCTTCAGAACCTGCCCGCGAACGAGCTCACCCCGGAGGCCCTGGCCGCCCGCGCCGAGGAGATCGCCGCCGCCCACGAGCGGATCGAGGTCGAGGTGCTGGGACCCGAGGAGATCGCCGCCGCCGGCATGGCCGGCCTGCTCGCGGTCGCCCAGGGATCGGTGGTGGAGCCGCGGCTGATCGCCCTGCGATATCGCGGGGGAGGCGGCGAGCCGATCGGGTTCGTCGGCAAGGCAGTGACCTTCGACAGCGGCGGCATCTCGATCAAGCCGGCGACCGGCATGCACGAGATGAAGATGGACATGTCCGGGGGCGCGGCGGTGCTCGAGGCGCTCGGCGCGATCGCGACCCTGGGCCTCGAGCTCGATCTGGTCGCGGCGATCCCCGCGACCGAGAACATGCCGAGCGGCAGCGCGATCAAGCCAGGCGACGTGATCACGCTTGCCAACGGCAAGACGGTCGAGATCAACAACACCGACGCCGAGGGCCGCCTGATCCTCGCCGACGCGCTCACCTACAGCGTCCGCGAGCTGGGCGCCAAGCGGGTGGTCGACATCGCCACGCTCACGGGGTCGGTGCTGATCGCGCTCGGCTCGACGTACGCGGGGTTGATCTCCAACGACGACGAGTGGGCACAGGAGGTTCTCGACGCCGCTTCTGAGACCGGCGAGCTCGCGTGGCGGCTGCCCCTGCATCCGGAGTACAAGGAGCTGACCAAGGGCACGATCGCCGACCTCACCAACGCGGCCTCGAAGCGCAAGGCCGGGACCATCTACGCGGGCTCGTTTCTCGAGGAGTTCGTCGACGGCGTGCCGTGGGCGCACCTCGACATCGCGGGCATGGCGTGGGACACCGGGCGCGAGTACTGGGGCAAGGGCGCGACGGGTTTCGGGGTGCGGCTGTTCGTGAGCCTCGCGAGGAACCTCTCAGGCACGCCTGACGCCTAAAGCTGGACCCGCTCAGCGCCGATAGCCTGAGCATGGGAGCCGCGCAGACTGCGCAGGGCGCGCCCCAGAAGAACGGCGTCGCCAAGAGAAGGACCTCGAGCCGCTGGGTCGGCGTCGGCCATGCCGAATTCGGCAGCTCGGCGGAGGCTGGGCGCGAGGCCGCGCGGGCGGCGCTCGCCGAGCGCGAGGCCAAGCTGGTGATCGTGTTCAGCTCCGAAGCGCACGATCTCGCGGCGCTGGTCGCCGCGATTCGCTCAGAGAGCGGCGAGGCGCCGCTGATCGGCTGCACCACCGCCGGCGAGTTCTCTCACCTGGACGCGAGCGACGGCGGCGTCGTCGTCACCGCCCTCGGCGGCGACGGATTCGAGGTGCGCACCGCGATCGGCCGCGGCGAGCACGGCGAGCTGCGCGAGGCGGGAGCTGCTGCCGCTGCCGCCATGACCGCGCTCGAGCCGGGCGATCGCCAGCGGGCGCTGATGCTGCTTTCCGACGGCGTCGCCGGCAACCAGCAGGAGATGATCCGCGGCGTCCACGACATCGTCGGCGCCGGCGTGCCGCTCGTCGGCGGCTGCGCGGGCGACGGGATGAAGATGGAGCGCACCTTTCAGCTCCACGACGACGAGGTGATCTCGGGCGGCGTGATCGGGGCGGCGATCGCCTCGGACGGGCCGATCGGGCTCGGGTGGAGCCACGGCTGGGAGCGGGTCGGCGAGCCGATGCTGGTCACCAGCGCGACCGGCAACCGCGTCAGCGAGATCGACGACCGGCCGGCTCTCGACGTCTACCTCGAGAGCCTCGGCGCTCCCGCCGAGGTCGGCTCGGACCCGCGCGAGTTCACCCGCTGGGCGCGCACTCACCCCCTCGGGTTGGGCCGCCGCCGCAACGGCCACGAGCCCGTGCGCTGCGTTAGCGAGGCCGACTTCGAGGAGCGCGCGATCGTCTGCACCGCCGAGGTTCCGGCGGGCGGCCTGACCTGGTTCATGCACGGCGACGCCGACTCGGTGCTGCGCTCGACCTCGAAGGCATGTCACGACGCGGTCGGCGCGCTTGGCGACACGCCGCCGCTTGCGGTCGTCGCCTTCGACTGCATCGGGCGCCGGGGCGTGCTCGGCGACGAGCGAATCGAAGACGAGGTCGCGAGCATTCGCGACTGCGCCCCCGACGCTCCGATTGCTGGTCTTTACACCTACGGCGAGATCGCGCGGGTCAAGGGAGTCAACGCACTCCACAGCCAGACCTTCGTCGCGATGGCGATCGGCTGACGCCGGCCGACCCCGGAGAGCCGAGGGGGCACCGATGGCCATCCCAACAAGCTGGGCCGCACAGCAGCTCACCGAGTTCGTCGCCGCGGTCTCGTCGGCGGTCGACGAGCAGGCCGCGATTCGCGACGCGGTCGAGCGCGCAGCCGAGGCCTTCGAGGCCGAGGTCGCGGCGATCCTCGGCCACGACGAGGTCTTGGCGGCGATCGGCTTCGGCGTCTCAGGCGTGCCGAGCGAGGAGCTCACGTCCGTCGCAGCGACCGACGCCCCGCGGCTCACAGTGCCCGGAATCGGCGAGTGCGCCGCCCTCGTGACGCCGATCGGCGACGAGCGCTTGGAGACGCTGCTGCTTGCGCGCCACGACGAGCTGGCGTTCTCCTCCGAGGAGCGCAACCTCGCGCGCGGGATGGCGCGCGTGCTGGCGCTGACCGTGCGCCTGCACAGGCTGGTCGAGGCCGAGCGAAGGCTGCGCGGCCTCAGCGACCGCCAGAGCGCCGAGAACTCGCGCCTGGTCGAATCGCTGGCCGAGCGCCAGCGGCTGCTCGAGCGACTGTCGAAGATCCAGAGCTCGATCGTCAGGCGGCGCGATCTCGGCGAGGTCTTCGCGGGGATCGTCGACGGCGCTCAGGACCTGCTCGGCGACGAGACGGTCGGGCTGCGGCTGATCGACCCCGAGGATCCCGAGCAGCTGGTGCTCGTCGCCACCGCGGGCGTCAAGCCCGAGATCGTGCGCGCCAACCGGCGCAGTCCCATCGGCCGCGGCGCCGGCGGCAGGGCCGCCGCCGAGGGCCGGCTGATCGCGATCGAGGACTACGCCGCCGACAGCGCCGCCCTGGCGGCGTTTGCCGCCGACGGGATCCGCGCCGCGCTCGCGGCGCCCGTGCGCGAGCACGGCGAGGTCGTCGGCAGCCTGGTGGTCGCCACCCACCAGCCCGGTCGCACCTACTCGCAGGTCGAGCGCGAGATGCTGGTCGCCTTCGCCGAGCACGCGAGCCTGGCGCTGACCGATGCAAAGACGGTCGAGGAGAAGGTGCACCAGGCGTTCCACGACTCGCTGACCGGCCTGCCCAACCGCCTGCTGCTGATGGACCGGCTCGAGCACGCGCTTGCCCGCGCCGGGCGCTCGGGGACCCGGGTGGCGGTGCTGTTCGTCGACCTCGACACGTTCAAGAACGTCAACGACAGCCTCGGTCACGCCGCCGGCGACGAGCTGCTGCGCGACGCCGCGACCAGGCTGCTCTCCTGCGTGCGGGCCGCCGACACCGCGGCGCGATTCGGTGGCGACGAGTTCGTCGTCCTGCTCGAGGACGCCGACGACGCCGCGGTCGCGGTGACCGCCAACCGGATCCTGGAGACGATGAACGAGCCGTTCCTGGTCCAGGGCCGCGAGGTTCTGATCGGCGCCAGCATCGGGATCGCGGTGGGCTCCGACGAGGCCGACGACCTGCTGCGCAACGCCGACCTCGCCCTCTACCGCGCAAAGTCGAAGGGCCGCGGCCAGAAGCAGGTCTTCGAGCCCGAGATGCACGTGGCGATGGTCGAGCGGCTCGAGCTCGAGGGCCAGCTCGCCCGCGCCCTGCGCGAGGACGAGCTGATCCTGCACTACCAGCCGATCATGGACCTCCGCAGCCGCAGGCTGGTGGGGGTCGAGGCGCTCGTACGCTGGCAGCACCCCGAGCGTGGCCTGCTGATGCCGGGCGATTTCATCCCCGTCGCCGAGGACAGCCGGCTGATCGCCCCGCTGGGCCGCTGGGTCCTGCGCGCCGCGTGTGAGCAGGCTGCCGCCTGGCGCACGGCGCACCCCTCGGCTTCCGAGCTCGTGCTCAGCGTCAACTTCTCGAGCGCGCAGTTCAACGATCCCGGGCTGGTCGAGGACGTCGCCACGGCGCTGCGTGAGAACACGCTGCCCCCGGACCGGCTGGTGGTCGAGCTCACGGAGACCGCATTTCTGCGCGACTCGGAGATCGTCGGGGCGCGGCTGGGCGAGCTCAAGGAGCTCGGAGCGCGGATCGCGGTCGACGACTTCGGCACCGGCAACGCCTCGCTTCGCCACCTCGCCCGCTTCCCGGTCGACGTGCTCAAGGTCGATCGCTCCTTCGTTCAGGAGATGGGGGCTGACCCGCGCCAGAGCGCGATCACCGGCTCGATCATCAGCCTCGGCGAGAGCCTCGACATGCTCGTCGTCGGGGAGGGGATCGAGACCGCCGAACAGCTCGCTCAGCTGCGAGCCCTCGGATGTGACGTCGGCCAGGGCTTCTACCTGTCACGGCCGGGTCCGGCCGAGCAGATCGAGCCGCTGCTGGCGAGCGCCGAGACGGCGCCGGAGGGATGGCCGGGCGCCAACGGCCACCTGCGCCCGCCGGTCGTCGCGCCCTAGCCGCCCGCTTCGAAGATCAGGCAGGTGCCGGTGCCGTGAGCCACCAGCTTGCCCGTCTCGGCGTCGTACAGGCGCGCCTCGGCCGTGGCCTGGCGGCGCCCGCGGTGAAGGACTTGGGCCTCGGCGCGGACCCGGCCGGTGTCGCGGGTGATCGCGCGCACGAACTTCGCCTCCAGGGTGAGGCTCGAGTAAGCGCTGCCCGCGGGCAGCGTGGTGTGCACGGCACAGCCGATCGCGGAGTCGAGCAGAGTGGCGGCGTAGCCGCCGTGGACAGTGCCGATCGGGTTGTAGTGCTCCTCGCCGGGCTCGCCCTCGAAGGCCACCCAGCCCTCCTCGACCTCGACCGGCCCCATCCGCAGCAGGACGGCGATCGGAGGCGGCGGGAACTCGCCGGCCGAGACCGCGCGCATGTAGTCGAGGCCGTTCAGCTCGGCTCCCGCGCGGGCGGCCGGCAGGGGGTCCTCCCACGTGACCACCCGAGTCCTGGTGGTGGGGGGAGGATCGGGGTAGAACAGGTCTGCCAGGATCTCCTCCTCGCTGACGGTGACGTCCTCGGGGGCGAGCGGGGGGACTGCGATCGGTGCGAGGCTCATGTGGCCCTCCTCGGTTTCTTGACGAAACCGACCGTAGCACCGTCAGTTGCTTGACGCAACTGTGTGTGCCACAATCACACAGCGATGCTGAAGCGCGAGTACGACCAGATCTGCTCGATCGCCCGCACCCTCGAGGTGCTCGGCGAGCGCTGGACGCTGCTGATCATCCGCGACGTGTTCAACCGCAAGCGGCGCTTCGAGCAGCTTCAGGAGAACCTCGGGATCGCCCGCAACGTGCTCTCGGCCCGGCTCGCGTGGCTGGTCGAGGAGGGGATCCTGGAGAAGCGCGCCTACCAAGAGCGCCCCGCCCGCTACGAGTACTTCCTCACCGAGAAGGGGCTGGACCTGTGGCCGGTGATGATCTCGATGCTGCACTGGGGCGACAAGCACCTGGCCGACACCGGCCCGCCGATGCTGATCCGCCACAAGCGCTGCGACGGCCTGGTCGACGAGCGCGGGGTCTGCGAGTCCTGCGGCGAGCGCCTCGAGGCCAGGGACGCGTACACCGAGTACGGGCCGGGCGCGCCCGCCAAGTGGCACCGCGAAGCCGCGGCGTAGTCTCCGCGCCGACATGGACTTCCAGCTGAGCGACGAGCAGCGGCTGCTGCGCGACACCGTGCGCGAGTTCGCCCGCGGCGAGGTCGCGCCGGTCGCCGAGGAGCTTGACCGGACCAAGTCGTTCCCGTACGAGATCGTCGCCAAGATGGGCGAGCTGGGGCTGATGGGGATCCCGTTTCCCGAGGAGTACGGGGGCGGCGGCGCCGACACGCTCGCGTACGCGCTCGCCGTCGAGGAGCTCGCTCGGGTCGACTCGTCGGTCTGCATCACCCTCGCCGCCCATACCTCGCTCGGCACGATGCCGATCTGGCTCTGGGGCACCGACGAGCAGAAGTCCGAATGGCTGCCGATGCTCTGTACCGGCCAGAAGCTCGCCGCCTTCGGACTCACCGAGCCCGAGGCCGGCTCGGACGCCGGCGCCACCCGCACCCGCGCGCGGCTCGACGACCGCGAGTGGGTGATCGACGGGGCGAAGCAGTTCATCACCAACTCGGGCACCGAGATCTCCGGCTGCGTGACGATCACTGCGGTCACCGGCGAGACGAACGGAAACCGCGAGATCTCCAACATCATCGTCCCCAACGGCACCCCCGGCTACGAGCCCGGCGAGCCCTACCGGAAGATGGGCTGGAACGCGTCGGACACACGCCCGCTCTCGTTCGACGGCTGCCGGGTCCCGGAGGCCAACCTGCTCGGCCGCCGCGGCGAGGGCTTCAAGAACTTCCTCCACATCCTCGACGGTGGCCGGATCGGGGTCGCGGCAATGGGAGTGGGGCTCGCGCAGGGGGCGCTCGACGAGGCGCTCGCCTACGCGAAGGAGCGGCGCGCGTTCGGTCAGCCGATCTCGAAGTTCCAGGCGATCCAGGCGAAGATCGCCGACCTCTCGGCGCAGATCGAGGCGGCGCGGCTGCTGACCTACCGCGCGGCGCTGGAGAAGGACGCGGGCCAGTCGTTCACGCTCACTGCGGCGCAGGCGAAGCTGATCACCGGGCGGCTCGCGGTGCGGGCGACCGAGGAGGCGGTGCAGATCCACGGCGGCTACGGCTACATCGAGGAGTACCCGGTGTGCCGCTTCTACCGCGACGCCAAGATCCTCACCATCGGCGAGGGCACCGACGAGGTCCAGCAGATGGTCATCGCGCGGCAGCTCGGCTGCTGAAGCGCGTTTTCGCCGTGCTTTGCGGCTTCGTCACTTCCGCCGCGAAATCACGTCCGCCGGGGCCGCTTACACTCGCGCGGTCCTGTTCACCTCGGTGGCGTTTTGGGGAGAGATGATGGGAAGCACGGAGAGCAACGCGAGCTGGGATGAGCTCGCCGCGCTGCGTGACGAGTTCGAGGCGTCGGCGGTGGTGGTGCCGATCTGCGTCAGCCGGCTCGACGGCAAGCCGCACGAGCTGTCGCCGAAGGCCAAGCGCTTCGCCGAGGCGCTCTCGTTCTCGGACGGGTGGTCGCGGATCTCCGAGGCGCGCAGCCGCCGCCTCGCCGCGTAGCGCTAAGTAATCCCGTAGTGCTCGCGCAGGCTGCGCTCGGCGGCAGCGTCGAGTTCGCCCTGTGGCTCGATCCGCGGCGCCTTGCGGATCAGCTCGCGCGGGTACGGAACCCATACAGCTCCGGCTCCCTCGACGGCGTCAGCGGCCGGGACAGCGGTCCTCGCGCCGAGCCGGCCGGTGCGGACGAGGATCCACTCCGGGCCTTCCCCGATCACGGCCGCGATCTTGCCGGCGGTTCCGTCGCGGCAATCGAGCCTCTGCCCGACCCAGCCGTCACTCATCGTCGGCCAGCAGCTGCCGCGCGGCAGTCGCGGGGTCGATCTCGCGGCTGACGACGCGCTCCAGCAGCGCCGCAAGCTCGGGGTCGTCGTGCGCGCGCTCCTCGAGCCGGCGCCGCAGGCGCGAGCCGGCGATCCCCAGCACCTCGGCCCGCAGGTTGCGTGCCCGGCGCTCGGCCAGCGTCCCCGCCTCTGCGATGTGGCGCCCGTGCGCGTCGATGGTCTCGACGAGTTCGGCGATGCCCTCGCCCTTGGTCGCCTCGGTGCGCACCACCGGCACTTTCCAGGCGGTGTCTGGGCCGAGCGCGAGCACGGCCTTGACCTCGCGGATCATCGTGTCGGCGAGGGGGTGCTCGCACTTGTTGACGCAGATCACGTCGGGAATCTCCATCACCCCCGCCTTCAGCGCCTGGATCGAGTCGCCCGATCCCGGCATCAGCGCCAGGACCACGGTGTCGGCGTGGTCGACGACGTCGATCTCGCCCTGGCCGACGCCGACCGTCTCGAGCAGGATGTCGTCCTTGCCCGAGGCGTCCATCAGCAGCGCCGCCTGAAGCGCGGCCTCGGCGAGGCCGCCGTGCGAGCCTCTGGTCGCCATCGAGCGGATGAACACGCCCGGATCGAGGAAGTGATCGGACAGGCGGATGCGGTCGCCGAGCACCGCGCCTTGCGTGAACGGGCTCGACGGATCGATCGACAGGACCCCGATCTCGCGGCCAGCCTCGCGCAGGCGCGCACAGATCGCGCCAATCAGGGTGCTCTTGCCGACGCCCGGCGGGCCGGTGACGCCGACGATCCGCGCCTCGCCCGTGCGGGGATAGAGCTCGGCGACCAGCCGGTCGCCCTCCGGATCGCGGTTCTCGACCAGGCTGATCGCACGCGCCAGCGCCCGCTTGTCGCCGGCGACGAGGCGCTCGGCGAGCGAGTCGGACGTCTTCTCGGCGGCTTCAGCCACGGCCGCGAGTCTAGAGTCCGCGCCCGCGTGATCTCGACCCTCCGCTTCCTGCGCCGCAACGGAATGCTGAACGCCCGCTACGGGCGGCTTCTGTGGCGCTATCTGTGGCGCCGGCTGCTGACGCCCGCGGGCTGGCGCTGGCAGACCGACGGCCCGGTGTTCTTCGGCAGGCACCTGCAGCTGCAGGTCGCAAGACGCGGCTCGCTGCGCTTCGGTCGCTTCGTCTGGGTCGGCGACGGGACCAAGATCCGCTGCCACGAGGGCGAGGTCGTGATCGAGCGCAAGACCGTGCTCGGGCAGGAGTGCACGATCTCGGCCTACAAGCGCGTGCGGATCGGCGAGCAGTGCGTGATCGCCGACCGGGCGATGTTCATCGACTTCGACCACGGCGTGGTCGAGGTCGAGCGCCCGATCCGCCAGCAGGGCATCTACAAGCGCGAGGTCGATGTCGGCTCCAACGTCTGGATCGGCTACGGCGCCTGCATCCTGCGCGGCGTCCGCGTCGGCGACAACTCGATCGTCGGCACGAGCTCGGTGGTGACCAAGGACGTGCCGGCGAACGCCGTCGTCGGCGGCGTGCCGGCGAAGGTGCTGCGGATGCGCGAGGCGCCACGCGAGCTGCGCTGGCCGAATCCGGTCGAGCCCTAGCTGCGCAACGCGCCGGCGAGCTCGGCGTAGACCTCAGCCGTGCTCTCGGCGACGTCCGCCCAGTCGAACCGCAGCACGTGCTCGGAGCCCTCGGCGACGAGCCGCTGGCGAAGCTCGGGGTCGGTGAGCAGCCGCTCGACCATCTCGCCCAGCGACTCGGCGTCGCGGGCGCGGAAGCGTAGGCCGGCCTCGTTGTGGGGAACGACCTCTCGCAGGCCCCCGGTGTCGGCGACGATGCAGGGACAGTCCGACGCCATCGCCTCGAGCGCGACCAGCCCGAACGGCTCGTAGATCGACGGCACCACGCAGACGTCGGCGATCCGGTAGAGCGAGTGCAGGACGTCGTCGCCGATCCAGCCGAGGAAGGTGCCGTGATCCTCGAGCCCGAGCTCGGTCGCCTGCCGGCGAAGCTCCCGCTCGTGCGTGCCCGAGCCGGCGACGAGGAAACGCGTGCCGGGCACTGCCTCGATCAGCCTCGGCATCGCCTCGAGCGCGAGCTGAAACCCCTTCTCATAGACCAGCCGCCCGATCAGCAGCACCAGGCGCTCGTCGGGCGCGGCGAACTCGCCGCGCAGCCGTCGCAGTCCCGACTCGTCGTGCGGCTGCAGGTCGCCCGGGTCGATCCCGTTCGGGATCACCGCGACGCGCTCCTCCTCGACCCCGAAGATGTCGGCGATCTGCTCGCGCATGTAGTACGAGCACGCGATCACGCGGTCGGCGCGGTTGGTGATCCAGCGCTCGACGCCGTGGATGTGGCTCTGCGGGTGTTTGTCGACCCAGCCCTGGTGGCGGCCGTACTCGGTCGCGTGGATTGTGGTCACCAGGGGCGCGTCGAAGCGACGCGCCAGGTGGTCACAGGCCATCGCCACGAGCCAGTCGTGGCCGTGGACGAGGTCGAAGTCGTAGCTGTCGCCGATCTCGACGCCGGCGGCGAGCATGTCGGCGTTCATCCGCTCGACCCAGGCGACGAACTCGCCGAGGTCCGTCGGCCGGGTCGGCTCCCGGACGCGGTGAATGCGAACGCCGCGCACGGTCTGCTCCTCGGGCGACTCCTCGCCGCCGCGCGTAAGCACGTGGACCTCGTCGCCACGGTGAGCGAGTCCCTCCGAGAGCTTGCGCACGTGGCGCGCGAGACCGCCCTCGATCAGCGGCGGGTATTCCCAGGAGAGGATCAGGACTCTCGTCATGGCTCGAGCAGGGGGCTTGGGGTGAGATCGGGCGCCAGGTTTCGCAGCCGCGCATCCCGCGCTGACCGGTCGGCGGAGTCTATGGACTCCAGCAGCAAGCGAGCGTGGCCGATCGAACGCTGATAGGGGTAGTCGCCGGCCTGGCGGCGGCGGTCCAGAAACGCCCAGTCGCTCGCCTGGACCGCAAGCAGCTCCCTGGCGGCGCGTGCGGCGCGCTGAGGCTCGAGGCCCGCGGCGAGCGCGCGCAGGAGCCGCAGCTCCAGCCGCCGCGCAGCCCAGGCCATGTCGGCGACCTCCAGGGAGTCCCAGGTGCGCAGGTCCTTGCCCTCGCCCCAGCTCGCGCGACGCAGCGGGCGCGGCTCCGGCTCGTGGCGCTCGAACGCCTCGCCGAGCGTGACCAGCTCCACTTCGTGCTTGCCGACACTCGCGATCACCTCCTCCAGCCAGGCCGGCCCCTCCCACCACCAGTGACCGAGCAGCTCGGTATCGATCGCGAACACAATCAGCCCGCGACGCCCACGCTCGCTCCTGAAGAGATCCAGCCGTGCGGCCGCGGCGGCGGCGAACTCGCGCCCCTGGCTGCGCGCCCGCGCCTCGGCCACTGCGGGCTCATACGCGCCGCCTCCGATCGCCCATGGGCGCGCGCCGCGCAGCGACTTGCGGTGAAAGTCGGCGTGCACCGGGTCGGCCGGATAGCCGTCGAGCGACCAGAGCCACGTGACCGCCTCCCAGTCGATCGCAAACGCAACCGGGCCACCCGGGCTGCGCACGGGCGCCAGCGCGTCGAGCGGGCCCTCGTGCGCGCTCTGATCGACGCAGAAGTAGCCGAGCTCGCGCTCGGCCAGCAGCCGCTCGAGGCCCGGCTCATAGGCGCATTCGGCAAGCCAGAACCCGGCCGCCTCGCCGAACCGCCGCCGGTGCGAGCGCAGGCCGGCGTCGACCTGCAGCCGGCGGCCGGCAAGCGTCGCGATCAGCGGCAGCACGGCATGGCTGGCACTCGACGGGATCAGCTCGACCCGACCGGCGGCGGCGGGCTCTGCGAACAGGCGCAGCAGATCGCCGTCGAGCGCCTCGAGGCGCGCGAGCGCGGCGCGGTAGCGGTCGGCCTCGGCGCGGCATGCCTCGCGCAGTGACGGCTCGACGTCCTCGACGTCGGCCTCGCAGCTTTCGACCCGGAAGCGGCGGCAGAACTCGATCAGCCTCTCCCCCACCCCGTCGGCCTCGAGCTGGTCGGCCAGCACCGGGGTCACCGTCATGGTCAGACGCTCGGCGACGCCGCAGACCGGGATGTAGGAGCGGATCACCGCGTCGAACAGCCACTCCTCGCCGAAGGGATAGGTGCCGAAACCCTCGACGTAGGGCATGTGGCTGTGCAGAACGATGGCCAGGTCGCCCCGGCCGTGACCGCTCACGCCCTTGCGACCGCCACGAAGTCCAGTGCCCGGTCCAGGTCGCATGCCGCCTCGGGCTTGATCGCGAAGTCGGCGGCGCTGATCGCGGGCACGAACCGGTCGTAGAAGGGCTTGGTGATCCGCAGCGCGGGATGGACGCGGTCCCAGCCCGCCCGGATCGCGAGCTCGTGCGCGCGCAGCTTGCCGGCGTGGAATACGCCGTAGAGCTCGACCCGGGCAAAGCACGGAGCGAGCAGGGCGCGAAACTCGGCGGCCGCGTACTCGCGCAGGTGCCACGGGTTGTCGGACTTCTCCGCCCCGGCGGGGGCGAGCGTGAACCGGTTGGGGCTCGAGACGTAGCTGACGGGCGTCGTAGCCGCGAAGCGCTCGAGCAGCTCGTCGGGGCGCTCGACGTGCTCGATCGTCTGCAGGAAGACGAGCGCGTCGCAGTCCTCGTCGAAGGCCTCGACGAGGCCGCGCTCGAAGCGCAGGTTGGGCCCGCGGTAGCGCAACCGGGCGTGCTCGTGCGCCTCGGGGTTGGCGTCGACGCCGACCACCTCGGCGGCGCGGCTCGCGAGCACGTCCGAGCCGTAGCCCTCGCCGCAGGCCAGGTCGGCCACCCGCAGCCCCTCGACGCGCTCGGCGATCCACTCATAGACGACGAGATGACGCCGGAACCAGTAGTTCTCTGCGGGCACGTCGGGGAGGGTCCGCTCCCCGGTCAGCGCCAGCGGGGGGACGCCTGGCGGCTGGTCGCGCTGCAGGTGCGTCTCGTTCACGGCCGCTGACCGTACTATCCCGGCCGATGCCGGAAGCACCGACCGCGACGGCCGCCGAGATCAAGGACGTAAACACCCGCTACCACGACGCTGCCGCGGACGAGTACGACGCCAAATGGGGCATCGACTTCGGCGAGGTCGGCCAGCGTCAGGTGCTCGGCAAGCTGCGCAAGGCACTCGGCCACGAGCCCGAGCGCGTCGCCGATGCGCTCGAGATCGGCGCCGGGACCGGGTACTTCACCCTCAACCTGACCCAGCTCGGCCTGATCGAGCGGGCGACCGCGACCGACATCTCCCCCGGCATGCTCGCCAGCCTGCGGGCGTCAGCACGGTCGCTGGGGCTCGAGCTCGCCACGGTCGTCAGCGACGCCGAGCGGCTGCCGTTCGAAGACGAGAGCTTCGACCTGGTCTTCGGCCACGCCGTCCTTCACCACATCCCCGACATCGGACGCGCGTTCGCCGAGTTTCACCGCGTCCTGCGGCCGGGCGGCACGATCGCGTTCTGCGGCGAGCCGTCGCGCTACGGCGACATGATCTCCGCGGTGCCGAAGCGTGCCGGCCTCCTCGCCGCCCCCGCGTGGCGTCGGCTCCTCGGAGCCGCACCGGCGCGCTGGCTCACCGACGGCGCCGCCAGAGACGGCCACGAGCTCGAGCCTGATGTTGACGTGCACGCGTTCTCGCCCGCTGACCTGCGCACGATCGGCCGCGCCGCCGGCTTCGAGCGCGTCCGCGTGCGCGGCGAGGAGCTGCTCGCCAACGCCCACGGCTGGCTGATGCGGACGCTCGAGGCGACCGCGGAGCCCGCCGACGTGCCGTGGGCGTGGCGCTACTTCGCCTTTCGCAGCTACCTGGCGTTGCAGCGGGTCGACACCGCGCTGCTCGAGCCCCGCCTGCCGCCGGAGCTCTTCTACAACCTCGTCCTGAGCGCTCGGAAGCCGGCCTAGCCGAAGGTGAACGCGTAGCCGGTGATCCCGGGCTCGAAGCGCAGCTCGAGCTCGTGGCGGCCGGCTGCGGGGAGGTCGACGAGGCGGTACAGGCGCTGCTCCTCGATCTGCGCCCGCCCGCCCCGGACGTCCTCGCCCGCCAGACTGCCGGCGATCGGCTCGCCGTCGAGGCGCACCTCCAGCTCGCGCGGCTCGCCGCTCGAGCCCAGCACCAGGAACACGCGCCGCGCCTGGAAGGCGAGCGAGAGCGTCGCGTCGGCGCCCGCGGTGGCGGATTCGCGGTCTATGTCCCATTCGCCGCCGAACGCGAACTCGTTCAGCTCGAGCGTGGCGGGGGCGGCTGGCGCGTAGACGTGGCGGCCGGCCTGTGGCGGCTGGACGTAGCCGTCGGCGCGGTCGGTGCCGAGGTAGGTCTCGGGCGTGCGCAGGTCGCGGTCGATCGCCTCTGTGCGGCCCGGATCGGCTTCGTCACCCAGCCTCGCGTCGCCCGCCTCGGCGAGCAGCGCGCGGATCGCGGCCTCGGTCTCCTCGTAGGCGCCCTCGCCGAAATGCACCAAACGGACCTGCCCCTCGGCATCGATCAGGTACTTCGCCGGCCAGTAGCGATTGCCGAACGCGGTCCAGGTGGCGAACTCGTTGTCCTGGACGACGGGGTAGCGGATGTCATGGCGCTCGATCGCGTCGGCGACGTTGCCGGCGTCCTTCTCGAACGCGAACTCGGGGGTGTGCACGCCGATGATCGTCAGCCCGTCGTCGCGGTACTGCTCGTCCCACGCGGTCAGGTAGGGCAGGGTGCGGATGCAGTTGATGCAGGTGTAGGTCCAGAAGTCGATCAGCACCACGCGCCCCTCGGCGTTGAGCTCGGAGATCTGCACCGGCTCGTCGCCGTCGGTGTTGAACCACTCCTGCGTGCCGACCAGGTCGGGGGCTTGGCCGAGCTCGGGCAGGTCGGCGCCCGCCTGCGCCGCCTCGACGCCTGCGGCGGCGGTGCCGACGCCGTGAGCGCCGCCGAGCTCGGCGAGGTCGTCGGAGACCGCATCGCTTTCCTCGAGCCCGCCGCTGGGGTTGACGAGGAACGACGGCAGGTCGTCGGCGATCGCGTCCTGGAACTCGAGGTCGAGGTCGGCGGTCATCGCGAGCGCGACGATGACCATCGCCAGCCCCGTCGCCATCTGCACCCGGGCCCGATGCGGCTTCAGGCGGTCCACCACACGCCTTCCGCCGAGCATCAGCAGGTAGAGCACGGCGCCGGAGCCGACCGCGTAGGCGAGCGCAACCGCCAGCTTGCCGGCGGTGAAGTCCTGAGCGGCCGAGACCGTGATCACCCCGGCCAGGATCGGCCCGGCGCAGGGCGTATAGACGAGGCCGAGGCTGGCGCCGAGGACGAAACCCGAGCCGAATCCCTCGCCGCCCACCCGGGCCGGGCCCGGAGCGATGCGCGAGCCGAGCGCCTCGATCCGGTCGCCGAGGCTCGGGATCAGCAGCACGAGCCCGAACCCGAGCAGCGTGAAGATCGCGATGTTGCGCAGCAGATCGTCCGGAAGGCCAAGGGCGTCGATCACGTAGACCAGCGCGACCGTGGCGAAGGTGAACGCGAGCACCAGCCCGGTGACCACGCCGAGCGGGCGCCGCCGACCCCCGGTCACCCCGGCGCCGAGCACCGCCGGCAGCACCGGCAGCACGCACGGCGAGAGCGCCGTGGCGGCGCCCGCGACCAGCGCGAAGAGCATCAGCAGGACCACGTCTGAAGGTGGGTGTCGGGAGCGGCCGCGCCGTTACAGGCGCGCCCTCGTCATTACCGAACGTAGATGATGCGCCGGTGGATCAGGCCGATGCAGTCGTCGTCGGAGCGGGCTTTGCGGGGCTCTCGGCAGCGCGTGTGCTTAAGAGCGCCGGGGCCAGCGTGCTCGTGCTCGAAGCGCGCGACAGGGTCGGCGGCCGCACGCTGAACGCCGATCTCGGCGACGGCCGCACGGTCGAGCTGGGCGGTCAATGGGTGGGGCCGACGCAGGACCGGATCGCGGCGCTGGCGGAGAGCGTCGGCGTCGACACCTTCCCCACCCACAGCGAGGGTAAGAACCTGCTGCGCATGGACGGCAAGGCGCGCCGCTACAGCGGCACGATCCCGAGGTTGAACCCGGTGGCGCTGCTCGACGCCCAGCGCGCGGTGCGAAAGATCAACCGGATGGCGACGCGAATCCACCCGGAGGCGCCGTGGGCGGCAGCCGATGCCGAGCGCCTCGACGCGACGAGCTTCGCCACCTGGCTGGACCGCGCGCTGGTGACCAGTACCGCCAGGCGGCTGATTCGGCTCGCCTGCCGCACCCTCTGGGGAGCCGAGCCCGAGGAGCTCTCGCTGCTGCACGTCGCCTTCTACGTGCGCGCCGCCGGCTCGTTCGAGCTGCTCACCGACGTCGAGGGCGGCGCCCAACAGGACAGGCTGGTCGGCGGTCCGCACGCCGTCGCCGAGCGGGTCGCCGCCGAGCTCGGTTCCCAGCTCGTGCTCGGCGCCCCGGTCGAGCGGATCGAACACGGCTCCGACCGAGTAACGATCAGCGCCGCCCAGGTGGAAGTGCGGGCCAAGCGGGCGATCGTCGCGGTGCCGCCCGCGCTGACGGCCGCGATCGCCTTCGACCCTCCCCTACCCCCTGGCCGTGCGCAGCTCGCGATGCGGATGGCGCCCGGCTGGCTGACCAAGGTGACCGCGATCTACTCCGAGCCCTTCTGGCGCGACGACGGGCTCTCCGGCGAGGCATTGAGCGAGGACGGCCCGGTGACCATGACCTTCGACAACAGCCCGCCCGAGGGGACGCCCGGCGCCTTGCTCGGCTTCGTCGGTGGCCGCGATGCGCGCGCCTTCGCGACGCTCGGCAAGTCCGAGCGGCGCCGAGCTGTGCTCGGCTGCATGGAGGCCCTGTTCGGACCCCGGGCGCGATCGGCCGAGAGCTATCTGGAGCAGGACTGGACGGCTGAGCCATGGTCGCGCGGGGGACCGGTCTCCAACTTCGCCACCGGCGGCTGGACGGCGGCGGGTCCGGCCCTGCGCGCCCCGGTCGGACCGATCCACTGGGCCGGCACTGAGACGGCGACCCGCTGGATGGGCTACATCGACGGGGCGGTCAGCTCCGGCGAGCGCGCGGCCGCCGAGGTGCTCGAAGCGCTGCGCGGCTAGTCCTCGGCCGCCGTGTCGCCGGCGTCGCGGCGCCGGCAGCGGTAGAGCGGCACCTCGGACTCGATTCCCTTGAGCGTCTTGGCGCCCGCAAACGACCACTTGTACGCGTCACGAAGCTCGTCGCGCACGTCCTTTGCCGCCAGCACGCTGCCCGGACGCGCGCGCTCGGTGATCCGGCTGGCGAGATTGACCGGACGGCCATACCAGTCGCCGGCGCGGGCGATCGCGCGCCCGCTGGCGACCCCTCCGCGCAGCAGCGGGAAGTCCTCGCCTTCCTCCTCGGCCGCCTCGACCAACCTCAGCGCCGCCTCGGCAACCGGCGCCGGCTCGGCCGCGAACAGCATCGCCGCGTCGCCGATCATCTTCACCACTCGCACCGGAGGCTCGACGACCTCCGCCACCAGCTCGCCGAGGCGGCCGGTGACGCTGCCGAGCTGGTCGGGATGAAGCGTGTCGCCGAGCCGGGTAAAGCCGACCATGTCGACGAACGCGATCGTCGCCGGCAGTGCGGTGTCCACGCGCCCCGCTGAGACCTCGTGGGCGCCGATCGTGTCGTGGCGGATCTGCTCGCGCAGGTGGAGGTTGAGCACGTAACCGAGCGACTCGGCGATCAGCGGCGCAAAGGCATCGGCGGCGATCGCGAACCGGCGGGCGACGTCGTGCTCGGTGTCGCCCGGCTGCAGGAACGCCTCGCCGATCAGGCTGCGGTTCGCCGCCGCGAGCTGCGACATGTTCATTCCGAGCAGGCGCGCGACCTCGAGCACGCCGTCCTCAGGCAGACCCGCCTCGAGCAGAGCCGCGACGCGCTGCGCCGCCTCCAGGTCGCGCTTCGTATAGGCGATCTCGTCATCAGGCTGCGGCGCAAGCCCAAGCGAGCGCCAGAGCTTCTCGAGGAACCTGACGTCGAGCCCCGCCTTCTCCTCGATGTCCTCGGCCGAGTACTTCGGGCCGCCGCCGCTGAGCACGCGCTCGACCGGCAGCAGCGCCAGCCGGTCCTCCCGCACGGCCTGGCGCAGCTCGTCCGCCGGGACCCCGTCGGCCGCCAGTTCCTCGAGCAGCTTCAGGCGCGCCTCGCGCTCCTTCCTCTCCAGCCCCTCGAGCAGGCCCTCGGCTTCGAAATCGAGCTCGGCCATGGAGTGAGGGATTCTCCCTCTTACAATCAGCGCATGGACGCAGATGCGGTCGAGCTGCCGATCTTCGAGCTGCCGCTTGTGCTGCTGCCGGGCGAGCTGGTGCCGCTGCACATCTTCGAGGATCGCTACAAGCGGATGATCGGCCGCTGTCTCGAGGACGGCGAGCCGTTCGGGATCGTGTTTCGCGACAGCGACGGCAGCGCCCGCCGCGTCGGCTGCGAGGCGCGCGTCACCGAGGTCACCGAGACCTTCGACGACGGGCGGCTCAACATCATCGTCACCGGCGAGCGTCCGTTCCGCGTGCTCGACCGCTTCGAGGCGCCCGAGTTCCCGGCCGGCGAGGTCGAGCCGATCGACGACTCCGCCGGCGAGGACGAGCCTGCGAGCGATGCAACGCGCGCCCGCGACGCCTTCGCCGAGCTGGTCGAGCGCGTCGGCGGCGAGCCGCCCGAGCGGGAGAGCCTCGAGGCGCTCGACTCCTACGGCATCGCGTCGCGCGTCGAGCTGCCACCCGACACCAAGCAGCGGCTGCTCGAGCTGCGCTCGGAGGGCGAGCGGATGGAGACCCTGGCGGCCGCCCTGGAGGCGCTGGTCGCCGCGGTCGCCCGCTCGCGCGAGATCGCCGAGCGCGCGAAGCTCAACGGCAAGGTCATCGTCGGCTAGGCCACCGCGACGGCCCCGCCTCGGCGGGGATCGCCACCCCCGTGAAGCTCGCCGGTGCGCGGGTCGCGCGCCACAGCGTGCACGCCGCCGAAGAAGACGTTTCGCTGCGGCCAGCGGACGACCTCGTAGCCGCGCTGCTCGAGCCGCTCAAGCGCGGCCTCGTCGATTCCCGGCTCGGCCTGCACCGCGCCCGCCTCGAAGTGGACTCGCGGGGCGAGGATCGCGTCGGCGATCTCGAGATCGTCGGCGAGCAGGCGCAGGATCGTCTGCAGGATCGCCGAGCGGATCCGGTTCGAGCCGCCGGAGCCGAGGCCGGCCTCGAGCTCGCCGTCGCGCAGGACGACCGTGGGCGACATCATCGAAGGCAGCCGGCGACCGGCATCGTGACGGTGAAATCCGAGCGGGTTGAGGTCCTCCTCGCCGAGCATGTTGTTGACGTGCACGCCGGTCCCGGGGACGACGATGCCGGAGCCGGTGCCGTTGGAGCAGGTGACGCTGGCGCAGTACCCGTGGGCGTCCACCGCGGTGATGTGGGTGGTCGAGCCGAGCCGGTCGGCGGCCGCGCGCAGCTCAGCCTCGCTCAGGAAGCGCTGGTCGAAGCCGGGCTCGTAGAGGCCGTCCAGGAACTCCTCGGTCCGTGCCTCCTGAGCGGCGCGCATCGCCGCCACCGTCGCCTCGGTGTCGGACCGACCGATCCGGTCGAGGAGGTCGAGGGCGAAGGCGATCAGGATCCCGCCCGGCGACGGGGGCGCGTTGGTGAGCACATCGCGATCGCGAAACCGTGCTCGCACCGGCTCGCGCTCGATCGGCTCGTACGCGGCGAAGTCCGCCCTGCCGAGGGTGCCGCCGCGCTCCAGCACCCACTCGGAGATCGCGGCGGCGATCTCGCCCCGGTAGAACGGCTCCGACCCCTCGCTGCCGAATCGCTCCAGCGCATCGCCGAGCTCGGGGAAGCGAATGAGGTCGCCCGCGGCGAGCAGCTCTCCGCCTGGCGCGTAGATCTCGGCTCCCTCGGGATAGTGGGTGAGGATCGGGTCGAGGATCGACAGGAAATACCCCTGCTCGCCGTTGACCTCGACGCCCTCCCGCGCGAGCCGTGCGGCCGGGGCCGCGAGCGCGGCGAGCGGCACGGTGCCGAAGCGACTCAGCGCGTGCTCGAGCCCCGCCGGCGTCCCGGGCACCCCGCACGAGGCCGCGCCGACGTGGAACACCTGCGGCGTCTCCGGGGTGAAGTAGACCGGCACCGGAACCAGCTCGGAGCCGCGCTCGGTGCCCTCGGCGCCCGGCGCGGCGACGAAGAAGTCGAGCACCACCGACTCGCTGTCCGTGTGCACGAGCATGAACCCGCCCGCGCCGAGACCGGTCAGCGGGCTCTCGGTGACGAACGACGTCATCACCGCCGCCACCGCCGCGTCGACCGCGTTGCCGCCCTCGCGCAGCACGCGCGCGCCTGCTTCGGCGGTCACGGGATGGCCCGCTGCGACCACGCCGCGGGAGCTCATGGGGCGACCCTAACGGCCGGGTACGTACTCCGGGACGTCGAGCTCGAGGTCGCGCGGACGCGACTCGAAGCTCTTCGCGGTGCCGGCGCGGCGGTCGGGCGGCCGCCTGGTCGAGGTCTGCGCGGTGCCGATCTCGCGGCGCTCGCCGCTGCTGCCATCGGCGCGACGGGCGCGCCCGTCGAAGCGGGTGGCGATCACGGTGATCCAGACTTCATCGTCGACGGTCTCGTCGATGTTGGCGCCGAAGATGATGTTGGCCTCCGGATGCGCGGCCTCCTGGACGATCTTCGCCGCCTCGGAGACCTCGAGCAGCGAGAGGTCGGAGCTTCCCGTGATCGAGAGCAGAATCGAGCGAGCGCCATCGACCGAGGTCTCCAGCAGGGGCGAGGAGACCGCGTTCTCGGCCGCGCGCACCGCGCGGTTGTCGCCGCTTCCCATCCCGATGCCCAGCAGCGCATGACCGGCGTCGCGCATGGTCGTGCGCACGTCTGCGAAGTCGAGGTTGATCATCCCCGGCAGGGTGATCAGCTCCGAGATCCCCTGGACCCCCTGGCGGAGCACGTCGTCGGCGACCTGGAAGGCCTCCATCATCGTCGTCGTCTTGGCGAGCACGCTGAGCAGCCGCTCGTTCGGGACCACGATCAGCGTGTCGACCTCGGCGCCGAGCGCCTCGACGCCGTCGTCGGCCTGCTTGGCGCGCCGGGTGCCCTCGAACCGGAAGGG
The DNA here is from genome assembly GCA_036794585.1 of Solirubrobacterales bacterium. Classification (GTDB taxonomy): domain Bacteria; phylum Actinomycetota; class Thermoleophilia; order Solirubrobacterales; family 70-9; genus WHSW01. The sequence continues at coordinate 27,715 of DAIRGH010000016.1, forward strand.
CCTGGTCACTATCCCGACCGTCAGCGCGCCGACGTCGCGCGCCAGCCGCGCGATCACGGGTCCCGCGCCGGTGCCGGTGCCACCACCGGCACCCATCGTCACGAAGACCATGTCCGAGCCCTTGAGCAGGCGCTTGATCTTGTCCTGCTCGGCGAACGCCGCCCGGTAGCCGAGCTCGGGATCCGAGCCCGCGCCGAGGCCGCGCTGCATGCCGCTGCCGAGATGGACCGTGACGTCGGCGGTCGACTGCTGCAGCGACTGCAGGTCGGTGTTGATCGCCATGAACTCGGCCCCGGGAATCCCCGCCTCGACCATGCGGTTGATCGCGTTCACGCCCGCCCCGCCGATGCCGACGACGCGGATCACGGGGGCGTGCGGACGCGGTTCGCCGCCGAAGGACTGATCTCCCCGGTAGCGGGGCTCCTCGCGGCCATAGGCCGGCCCGTCGACGTCGACGTTCTCCTTGTCGAAGATCCGCGACAGCCGCTCCTTGGCGGGGGCCGCCGGCCCCTGCTCGTACTCGTCGTCCGGCCGGTAGGCGCGCACGCCCTCCTCGGCCTCGGTCTGCTCGTCGTAGGGGCGCGGCTGAGCCGGCTCCTCGAAGCGCTGCTGTGGCTCCTCGCGCTGCTCGCGGATCACGGAGGTGTCCTGCTCGGGAGAGCGCCCTGGGCGCTCGGGCGCCTCAGGCGGATCGTCGGGCTCGACAGTGGAGCGGAAGAGGTCTGCCAGGGGGCCCTCCCGCATGCTGGCCCGCTTACGACGCGCCATTCGTCAAAACCTCCTTGGCCAGGTCACGGTAATAGTCGGCCGCGTTCGACTTCGGATCGTACTTCAGCAGGCTCGAGCCGCGAACGGGAGCCTCGGCGAACTTGATCGCCTTGCGGATCCGCGACTTGAAGACGAGATCGCCGAAGTTCTCCTCGAGGATCGCGACCGCCTCCTTGGCGTGGACCGTGCGCGAGTCGAGCATGGTCGGCAGGATCCCCTCGATCTCGACCCGCGGGTTGAGGTTCTCCTTGATCATCTCGAGCGTGTTCTGCAGCTGCAGCAGACCGCGCATGGACAGGTATTCGCACTGCACCGGGACGATCACCTTGTCTGACGCGGTGAGCGCGTTGACGGTCAGCAGCCCGAGGCTCGGCGGCGTGTCGATGCAGACGAAGTCGTAGTCGTCGACGACCTCCGAGAGCGCCTTCTCGAGCGAGCGCTCACGCCCGATCTGGGTCGACATCGCGATCTCGGCGCCCGCGAGGTCGATCGAGGCGACCGCGATGTCGATCTCGCGCGACTGGATCACCTCGCGGATCGGGATGTGATGGACGAGCACGTCGAACATCGACTTGTCGACCCGGTCGGGGTCGATCCCCTGGCTCATCGTGAGATTGCCCTGAGGATCGAGGTCGACGCAGAGGACCTCGTGTCCGGACTCGGCGAAGGCGACCGCCAGGTTGAGAGTCGAGGTCGTCTTGGCGACGCCGCCCTTCTGGTTGGCGAAGCTGATCACCGTCGCGCGGCGCTCGGACCCCGGATCGGCCGCCATGCCGGACTTTGCGACCTGCTGGCGGCTGGGCGCGATCGCCTCGGTGGCGGTGATCCGCACCTCCTCGTCGTCGGCGTCGGGCGGCACCGGGGCGGCGGTGGCCGGTTCGGTCGCAGGCTCGGTGCCGGCGTCGGCTTCGACCGCCTCGTCGAAGTGCTGACCCTGCGCCAGCTCGTTGAGCGGCTCGGCCGGATCGCCGGTCTCGTCGGGCTGCGTGGCGGCCTCGTCGCCGGTCATCGGCTCGTCGTGGTCGATGTGCTCGATCATCGGCTCTCCCAGCTTCAATTCGGAAGACGTGGTCTCGCCATGCAGGCGAGATCCGCGATTGAAAAATCCCATCGTTCGCGCTTATTCGCACGCACTGGCGGCTTTCCTTCCTCCGATCGCGGAGCCCGCAGGGCGAAGCGGAGGTGTGCCGCTGTTGAGGCGCATCATGCATGTGCCGAACGCACCTGACGAGTTCGGCCCACGAGTACGATCCCGTGCGTGGCGGGGCTGCTCGACAAGCGGCTGGTGGTGGTCACCGGCAAGGGCGGCGTCGGCAAGTCGACGGTCTCGATCGCGCTCGCCCTGGCCGCCGCGCGCGAGGGAAAACGCGTGATCCTCTGCGAGGTCGCCTCGCAGGAGCATCTCTCGCACGTCTTTCACCGCGCCGAGATCGGCTACCACGAGGTCGAGATGGACGAGAACGTCTGGGCGATCTCGATCGACCCCGACGAGTCGATGCGGGAGTACGTGCTGCTTCAGCTCAAGGTGCGGGCGATGCGCGACCTGCTGTTCAGGTCGCGGATCTTCAGCTATCTCGCCGCCGCAACTCCCGGCCTGAAGGAGCTGGTGACGATCGGAAAGATCTGGGAGCTCACCCTCTGGGATCGCAAGGTCAAGGAGGGCAACCAGTACGACACGGTGATCGTCGACGCCCCGGCGACCGGCCACGGGGTCGGCTTCCTGCAGACCCCGCGCACGTTCGCCAACGTCGCACGGGTCGGGCCCCTGCGCCAGCAGGCCGAGGCGCTCGACAAGTTCATCCGTAATCGCGAGCGGACCGGTGTCGCCGTGGTCGCCCTGCCCGAGGAGATGCCGGTCAACGAGACGGCCCAGCTCGAGCACGACCTGGCCGAGCGCGTGGGAGTGGCGGTCGATCGCATCTTCTGCAACGGCCTCTACCCCGAGCGTTTCGCCGACGACGAGATCGAGCGGGTCGGTGAGGCTGACGGCGACGTGCTCGTGCGGGCTGCCTCCCGTGCCGCGGTCGCCGAGGCGAGGCGGGCGCGCGCCCAACGCGAGCAGCTGGCGCGGCTGGAGGAGCAGTGCAGCGCGCCCGTGACGACGCTGCCGTTCCTGTTCGAGCCCGAGATCGGCGTCGAGCAGATCCGGGCGCTGTCGGCCGGGGTCGAGGCCTGATGGCGTCGGTCGCCGACCTGCTCGCCGACAAGCGGGTCTGCATCTGCGCCGGCTCAGGTGGGGTCGGCAAGACGACGACCTCGGCTGCGATCGCCGCCGGCATGGCGGCGCGGGGCATGAAGGTCGCGGTGCTGACGATCGATCCCGCGAAGCGGCTCGCCGACTCGCTCGGACTGCCCGAGCTCGGCAACACCGAGCGGCAAGTCGACCCCGCGCTGTTCGACGGCTGCGGCAGCGAAGTGGCGGAGGGCGGCGAGCTCTGGGCGATGATGCTCGACGCCAAGGCGACCTTCGACGAGGTCGTGCGCAACCACGCGCCCGATGCGGAGACACGCGACCGCATCCTCAAGAACCGGATCTACCAGCAGCTCTCGAACGCGCTCGCGGGCTCGCAGGAGTACATGGCGATGGAGAAGCTGTTCGAGATCCACGCCGAGGACCGCTACGACCTGCTCGTGCTCGACACGCCGCCGAGCCGCAACGCGCTCGACTTCCTCGACGCCCCCAGGCGCCTCACCCAGTTCATCGAGGGCCGGGCGCTACAGGTGTTCATGCGGCCGACCGGACTCGGGATGCGGGTCTTCGGGCGCGGCACCTCGATGATGTTCGGGATCCTGCGGCGGATCACGGGCGTCGACCTGCTCGAGGAGCTGGCCGAGTTCTTTCAGGCGTTCAGCGGCATGGTCGGCGGGTTTCGCGAGCGCGCCCGGCGGGTCAACGAGCTGCTGGCCGATCCAGCGACGTCGTTCCTCGTCGTCTGCGCGCCCCAGGGCGAGCCGATCTCCGAGGCGGTCTACTTTCACCGCAAGCTGGTCGAGGCGAAGCTGCCGTTCGGCGGCGTGATCGTCAACAAGGTGCAGTACGAGGGCCGGCTGCCGGCCGAGGCCGCCACGGCGCTGCCCGAGCTGTCCGAGCGCCTCACGACCGCGCTCGGCGCCGAGGAGCTGGCCGGGCGGGTGGCCGCCAACTTCGACGACTTCCGCCGGCTCTCCGAGCGAGACCGCCGCAACGTCGAGCACCTCGCCGCCGAGCTCAGGACCCGCGCCGTGATCCAGGTCCCCTACCTCGACGAGGACGTCCACGACCTCGCCGGGCTGATGCGCGTCAACCGCTACCTGTTCGCCTCCGGGTCCGAAGAGCGCGCCCAGATCGCGGCGGGGGTGTAACCCGAACAACAACGGGCTGGTAGGGGTGGCGTGTGCCGGGGCGCCGGCCGAGACTACTCCCCTACCCAGCCACGTCCTGAATCTCGGCCTGGCACAGGCCAAAGCCACCGGGCGTTCATGCCCGGTGGCTCAGCCTGCTCTTCCTGGGGGTGATCGGAGGAAGTTTTAGGACTCGATGTGGGCGCGGCGGCTGCGGTCGTAGGCGATCTCGCGCACCGTCCACTCGGTCGTCTCTGGCGCCGGGAAGAGGTTTGCGGCGCGTTCGTGATGGGCCTCGCGCTCGGCCCTGGTCTGCTCGATAAGGCGCAGCACCGGGCTGCCCTCGGGCAACTCGTCGCGCTCGAACGGGATCTCGTCCTCGATTGGCTCACCGAAGATCTCTCGTGCTCTCTCGATCACCATCTCCTCCTCCGGCTCTGGGCTCGGTTCGGGTGAGATTCGCGCGTCGAGCTCGGATACCTCCTCGGCGATCCCGTCGTCCTCGAGCTCGTCCTCGAACGGATCCTCGACGGGCTCCGGCTCGGGCTCGAGGTCCCATTCGCTCGTGCCTCCGCGCTGCTCGGGGTCGCCGTCGGCGACCGCGAGGCCGTCGGCGAGCAGGATCTCGTCGGCGGTCGTGCGCAGGTCGGATCCCAGGTGGCCGGCCGCGGCGTCCTTGAGGATCGCCCGGGCGAGCTCCTCGAGCTCGGCCGCGGTCTCCGCGGGGGTGCTGATGCCCGTGCCCGGCGCCGGCTCGCCGCTCCAAAGCTCGCGCTCGAGGCCGATCGCGCGATCGACCGCCGCCTTGACCTCGCCGCGCTCGTCGGGCTCGGCGCAGAGCGCGGCGATTCGCATCGACAGGCCGAGATCGGCCGGGCCGCCGCCCTCGAGCATGAAGCGAAGGCACAGGAGATGGTCGTTGAGCGCCTCGACGACGACGTTGCGCTCCAGGCCGGCCTCGAAGCGGTTGAGCGCGCGGTGCAGGGCGGCCGGAAACCCGGGGCGATCGCCGATGCGGCTGAATGGAGTCTGCGGTTCGGCCAGCGAGCGGGAAAAGGCCACCAGCTCGCCCAGCTCGTCCTCGGTGAGCCGGTAGCCGCCGGGGCGCTGGCGTCCCGATCCGGTCGCGATCCGGCGCCAGCGGTCGCCACCGGCGCGCGTCCATGCGTGCGGCCCCAGCCCGACGCCGCCGGCCTTGAACAGGCGCAGCGTCGTGATCAGGCGCCTGAAGGCGTCGACCGCGGCGGTCCCCGCTTCCGCCTCGCCATCCTCGTAGTCGGCGGCGTCGACGCGGACCACGGCGAGAAACGCGGGCTCCCAGGGGGAGACGCCGAGCCCTTCGCTGGAGCGGGCGTCGGGAGGCACGTCGACGGTGTCGGAGCGGACGATCGCGGCGCCGGCCAGGTCGAGCCGGGCGAACGGCATCGTGAGCCCGCGCAGGGGCACGATCACCTCGATCTGGCCGATCTCGGCCTCCCCCGCCATCTCGACCTCGCCGACCGCCGCCGCCAAGCGGTCGTCGTCGAGGGTGAAGTCGGACGTTCCCATCCAGAGCCGGCACAGGAAGGCAAGCCCCGCGAGCTCGGCGCACTGGCGCGGCTGGGCGGGAGCGTCGATGCCCATCCGCGCGAGATAGGGCGCGGGCAGGTCGGCGGCCTCGAGCGCGGCGCACGCGGCGCCGAAGGAGTCGAGGCTGCGCAGCTCGCCGGCGTGGTCGCGGACGAAGAGCTCGGTCAGCGGCTCGTAGCGGACGAGTGGCGAGCCGTTGCCCGGCTCGTGCACCTCATAGGGGATCTCCTCACCCTCCGAGGTGAGCTCGTGCAGGCACATCGCGGCGTCTTGGGCCATCGCCACGAGCGCCTCGCGTACGACCAGGTCGCGCATGGCTGCACGCTTCGCCCGCTCACGGGCGGGTCCTCTAGTGCAACCGCGCTTGCAACGAGATGCTGTCTACGCGACGGCGACGCGGCGAGCGCGATCGCGCTCCTCGGCGGCGGGCCGACCCGCAAACAGCCAGCGCTTGCCGTAGGTGCGCATGTCCTCGATCAGCGGCACGAGCGCGCGGCCCTTCTCGGTCAGCGCGTACTCGACCCGCGGCGGCACCTCGGGGTACGTGTTGCGCTCGACGATGCCGTGCTCCTCGAGCGCGCGCAAGCGCAGCGAGAGCGTCCTCGGGCTGATGCCCTCGAGCGAGCGCTCGAGCTCACAGAAGCGACGGCTGTCGCTGGCGAGGTCGCGAATTAGGAGGAGGGTCCACTTGCCCGAGATGATCTCGGCGGTGCGGCAGACTGGACAGGTGGGATCCATCTGGGTCTCGTGGGTTTCAGCCAAGCGCTGGGGGAAGGGGAAGGGTTCTGCGTCCTCCCGGCCCCGCGGACCCGAGTATAGCTCAATGCTTTACGAACTGAAGTGGCTTACGGCGCCGTCCGGGGCCCCGTTTTCGACCGCGGGAGTGACCCCGGTCGGGGCAGCCGGATCCTCGTTCTCGGACGGCATCACCTGCTCGATCCCGCTGGCGCGCTGGCCCTGGGCGTCGAGCATGAGCTTGAAGTCGTGCGGGCTCGAGGCGGCCTCGAAGGCGACCTCGCGCTCGACCTTGCCCTCCATGACCGCCTTCAGCAGCGCCTGGTCAAAGGTCTGCATCCCGTAGAACTCGCCCTCGGAGATCACCTCGCTGATCTTGCCGGTCTCCTCGGGGTTGAGGATCAGATCCTGCACGCGGCCGGTCGAGATCAGGATCTCGCACATCGCCACGCGGCCCCCGCCGGCCTTCTTGATCAGCCGCTGGCCGACAACACCGCGGAGCGTGGCGGCGAGCATCACCCGCGCCTGCTGCTGGTGGTGGGGCGGGAAGAAGTCGATGATCCGGTTGACGGTCTCGGTGGCGTCGAGGGTGTGCAGCGTCGAGAGCACCAGGTGGCCGGTCTCCGCCGCGCTGAGCGCGGTCCGGACCGTCTCCTCGTCGCGCATCTCACCGATCAGGATCGCGTCGGGATCCTGGCGCAGCACGCGGCGCATCGCGCGGGCGAAGCTCTCGGTGTCGGCGCCGATCTCGCGCTGGTTGATGATCGAAAGCTTGTCGCGGTGCAGGTACTCGATCGGGTCCTCGAGGGTGATGATGTGGCGCGAGCGGGTGGAGTTGATGTGGTCCAGCATCGCCGCCAGCGTCGTCGACTTGCCCGAACCGGTGGTCCCGGTCAGCAGGATGATCCCGCGCGGCTCGTCGGCGAGCTTGCGGATCGCCTCCGGGAGGTCGAGCTCGTCGATCGTCCGCACCTGATACGGGATCGCGCGGCAGGCGATCGAGACGCTGCCGCGCTGGCGGAAGGCGTTGACGCGGAAACGCGACAGGCCGGGGATCGAATACGCGAAGTCGACCTCGCCGACTCGCTCGAACTCGTCGATCTGAGACTGGTCGGTGAGGATCTGGCGCAGCGCGGCCTCGGTGTCGGGCGGCTCGAGGCCGGGGGCGTCCTCGATTGGACGCAGCTCACCATGGATTCGGACCATCGGCGCCGACGGGACCTTGACGTGCAGGTCGGAGCCGTCGTGCTCGATCAGGAAGTGCAGCGCTGAGTCGATGTCGAACATCAAGACCTCTATCGGCGCTCGTGCGCGTGACTTGAGGGCGGCAGCGCGCCTATTCAGGCGCGGGCGTGGGCCCAGGCACGACCGAGTACGCCGCGCAGGCGTCGCCCACGCACTGCTCCAGCCTCGCGGTGAGCCTCGAAAGCACCCTGCGCGCGTCTGCGTAGGCGGGATCGCGGGCGCGGTTTTGAAGCTGAAACGGGTCCAGGCGGAGGTCATAGAGCTCGCGATCGGTGACCCGTCCGGCGCCGATCGGCGCGGCGATGCCCTCGTCGTAGGTGGCGAACGAGGCGCGGCGGTACTCGGTGTAGGCGTAGCGCGACGTGCGCACGCCGACGTACGAGCGCACCTTGAACCCGCTGCGCGCCTCGGCAGTGTTGCCGCGGCCCTCGATCGGGATCACGCGTGCGTCCTGTGGCTTGGCCCCGGCCAGCGTGGATGCGAGCGAGAGCCCGTCGAGCGGGCGCGCGAGCTCGGGCGGCATGCTCGCCTGCGCGAGCCCGAGCACCGTCGGCGCCAGGTCGGCGTTGACCACCGGCGCCGCGACCTCCAGGCCCGGCAGCACGCCCGGCCCCCTGATCAACAGCGGCGTCGAGATGACCTCCTCGTAGGGGCGGTTCTTCCCCCGCTTGATCCGGTGCTCGCCCGCGAGCACGCCATGGTCCGCGGTGAAGATCAACACCGTGCGCTCGAGCTGGCCGGTCGCGCGCAGCGAGTCGACCATCGCGGCGACGGCGTCGTCGAGCGCCAGCAGGGCCGCCAGCCCGCAGCGGTAGTCGCGGTTGATCCGCTCGACGTCCTCGTCGCTGAGCGGCGGCTTGCCCCGCACGAAGGCGGGCTTGTCGGCGACGTCGACCTCGTCGAACGACGGGTGGGCCGGCGGCTGGGCGCGGGCAAAGCGCGTGGCGTAGCGCGGCGGCGGGATCGCGCTCTGCTTGCCGGCGCGTGAGCCCGGCGGGCCATCCGAGCAGCGCTCGCCGGCGGGGTCGGCGCGGCCGAGCCCGCTGTGGGGCGGGTGATAGGCGAGCCACAGGAAGAACGGCTGGCTTGAGGCCTGGTGCGCCTCGATCAACGGCAGCGCGTAGTCGCGTGTCAGCGCATCGGTCTGATAGTCGGCCGCGGCGGTGCCGTAATGCCGCGGCTCGCCGCTCGGGTCGAAGATCTCGTAGTCGTAGTAGGAGGACAGGCCCTCGCCGCCGGCGCCGATCAGCCCCCACCACTGATTCCAGCCCGGCGGCGCCCGCCGCGGGGTGCGAAAGCCGTTCAGCCACTTGCCGGCGAACGCGGTCTCATAGCCGGAGGCCTGAAGCCATGAGGCGAGGTTTCGCTCTGGGTCGAGCAGCGCCCTGTAGCCGCCACCGCTGCGGGGGTTGTTGCCCTTGGCGCCGTGGTTGTGTGCGTACTGGCCGGTCAGCAGCGTCGCCCGCGCGGGGCAGCACAGCGGATAGCTGGCAAAGGCGTTTGAGAAGCTCGCCCCGCGCTCACCGAGGAGCCGCTGCGTCCGCGGCAGCGCCCGCATCATCCCCGGCCCCAGGTCGTCGGCCATGACGACGACGAAGTTCGGCCGCGTCGTCTGCGCGGCGACGTCGGTACCCGCGCCGGGACCGACCGCGACCAGCGCGGCCAGGCTCAGGCTGAATGCAGCGACGCGCCGCAGCTAGGCGACTTCGCGCAGCTTCTGTGCCTCAGCCAGGGACTGAAGCTTCTTCAGCGACTGGTTCTCGATCTGGCGGATGCGCTCGCGCGTGACGTTGAACGTGCGCCCGACCTCGTCGAGGGTGCGGGGGTGCTCGCCGCCGAGCCCGTAGCGCAGCTCGAGCACGCGCCGCTCGCGGTAGGAGAGGTTCTCGAGCGCCTCGCGCAGCGCCTCCTTGGTGAGGAGGTCGGCGGCGCGCTCGAACGGCGACTCGGCCTTCTCGTCGGCGATGAACTGGCCGAACTCCGACTCCTCCTCGTCGCCGACCGGCTTCTCCAGCGAGACCGGCGCCTGCGCGGAGCGCTTGATCTGGTCGACCTCCTCGGGGTCGATCCCGGTGACCTCGGCGATCTCGTCGGGGGTCGGCTCGCGGCCGAGCTCGGTGACCAGCTTGCGCTCGGCGCGGCCGATCTTGTTCAGCTTCTCGACCACGTGCACCGGGATCCGGATCGTGCGCGCCTTGTCGGCGAGCGCGCGGGCGATCGCCTGGCGGATCCACCAGGTTGCGTAAGTGGAGAACTTGAAGCCCTTGCGGTAGTCGAACTTCTCGGCCGCGCGGACGAGGCCGAGCGTGCCCTCCTGGATCAGGTCGAGGAAGGGCAGGCCCTGGTTGCGGTAGTTCTTGGCGATCGAGACGACCAGGCGCAGGTTGGACTCGACCATCTTCTGCTTCGCGTCGAGGTCGCCGCGCTCGATCCGCTTCGCCAGGTCGACCTCCTCCTGCGCGGTCAGCAGCCGCACCTTGCCGATGTCCTTGAGGAACAGCTGCAGGGAGTCGGTGGTCATGTCCGGCTTCAGGTCGAGCGCGGTCTTCTGGCGGCGCTTGCCGCGCTTGGGCTCGGCGCGCTCGGCGTCGGCGTTCTGCACGTGCGCGGGGTCGACGTCATCGACCATCTCCACGCCTTGGCCCTCGAGGTAGCCGTAGAGCTCCTCGATGTCGCCCTCGTCGACGTCGATCTCGGAAAGCGCCTGCGCGACCTCGCCGTAGGCGATCACGCCTTCGGCCTGGCCCTTGGTGAGCAGGGTCTTGACTTCCTCGAGCTCCTGAAGTTCGGCGATCAGCATCGGTTGGTCAGTTCTTCCTTCCTGGTCTCTTTGGCCTGGCGCATCCGCTCTCAATCGTTATCGGGCGCCCGCCTCAGCCGCGATAGCCGCCTCGATCCTCCGTCGAATCCGGCGGCGCGTCAACCCCGACCACGACCCCTGCCTGGTCGAGATCGGTTGGTGATGGGCGGAAAAGATACTCAAACGGGTGAGGTAATCGTAGTTACTATACTTTTTGAAGTCAAGCTGTCGTGCGCTATTTGCGGGGGGAAACAGGGGATCGCCCGGCGCCGGACCGGCCCCTGGTGTCGCTTCAACACCCCTACCCCGGCCCGGTTACGGGAATCAGAAAGCGCCCATCCGGCGATCGCGCTGGAATACGGGCGATGAGCGAGGAGCCGACCGGAGGCGCGGACGAGGCTGAGCAGGGCGGCGTGTTCGGCAAGCTGCCCGACTCGCGGCCCGGCACCCGCAGTCCGCGGCGCGACCGCGCCGCGAAGACGGGCGCAAAGCGGTCGCAGGCCAAGGCGGCGGCGGCGACCAAGCGCAAGCCCGCCGCCAAGCCACCGCGGCGCG
>DAIRGH010000168.1:0-3766 GCA_036794585.1 Solirubrobacterales bacterium
CACCTCGCCGCCGCCGAAACGCGCCGGGCGGGCTGCCCGCTCGACCAGCTCGCGGCGGCGAACGGCGTCGGCGCACAGCGCCAGCACCGCCTTGCCCGAGGAGGCGAGAGCCGCGACCGTGGCGACGCCCGAGGAGCGGCGGCGGTCGATCTCCTCGCGCTCGCCGGAGCCGGCCGGCAGAGGCGGCGGCCAGGCGAGATCGGCTTCGAGCTCAGCCTCGACGCGGCGGCAGAACTCTGCATCCGTCACCGCTGCGTCCGCCACTCCCTCGCCCTCACACGGATAGACCTCGCCGAGCACGACCCGCGGCTCGACCGCGCCGTTCCACTCGTTGAGCTCGAGCCTCACCGAGACGTCGAGCGGCCCGGCCTCGGCGGCCGCGGCGAGCTCACCGTTGACGCCGAAGGCGACCCCGAGCGCGCGGCGGCGGCCGCTCAGCAGCGAGAAGCGCGCGTGGCGGTCACCCTCGCCCATCGGCCGCACGTCGCTGACCTTGGCGCCGGGGACCAGCAGCCGCACTCCGGGATTGCCGATCCCGAACGGCCCCAGCCTGGTCAGCTGCTCGGCGACGTCATGGCCGAGGCTTTCTCCGCCGACGACCGCGTCGACCACCTCGGTGCGGACCAGGGCCGAGGCGGGCAGCGTCGCCGCGACCTGCGCGGCGAACGCCTCGCGGAACGCCTCGACCCGGTCGGCCTCGATCTCCAGCCCGGCGGCGGCACGGTGGCCGCCGTAGCGGACCAGGTGCTCGCCGCAGGCATCCAGCGCGGCGAGCAGGTCGAAGCCGGGGATGCTGCGGCCCGAGCCGCGGCCGCGGCCACCGGAGTCGAGGCCGATCAGGACGACAGGCCGGTGATGGTGCTCGACCAGGCGCGAGGCGACGATCCCCACCACTCCCGGGTGCCAGCCGTGCCCCGCCAGCACCAGGCCGGGCGCGTCAGCGAGCTCCGGGCCCAGCTCGCGCCGCAGCCGCTCGGCCTCGTCGAGCACGCCGCGCTCCACCTCGCGGCGCTCGTGGTTGGCGCGGTCGAGCTCGGCCGCGATCTCGGTCGCCCGTGCCTCGTCGCTCGTCAGCATCAGCTCAACTCCGGCATCGGCGCGGTAGAGCCGCCCCGCGGCGTTGATCCGCGGCGCGAGCCGGAACGCGAAATCGCCTTCGTCGAGTCGCTCGGGGACGACCGCGGCGGCAGTCATCAGCGCCCGCAGCCCCGGACGTTGAGCTCTACGCGCCTCGGCGAGTCCGCGACGGACGAGGGCGCGGTTCTCGCCGCGCAGCGGCACAAGATCGGCGACCGTCGCGAGCGCGACCAGGTCCAGCTCGCGCTCGGTCGCCGCGGCGCCCAGCAGGGCAGCCGCGAGCTTGTAGGCGACTCCGGTCGCGCAGAGCTCCGCGAAGGGATAGCCGGAGAGCGCAGGATGCAGGATCGGGCACGCGGGCAACTCGTCGCCGGGCTGGTGGTGGTCCGTGACGACGACCTCGATCCCCGCCTCGACGGCCGCCGCAACCTCGGCGACCGCGCCGATCCCGCAGTCGACGGTGAGCAGCAGACCCGTCCCTCGCTGCGCGAGGCTCTGGATCGTCGCCGAGGTGAGCCCGTAGCCGTCCTCCAGGCGCCCGGGGATCAGCCAGTCGCAGTCGGCGCCGAGCTCGCGCAGCGCTCTGATCATGATCGCGGTCGAGCAGACGCCGTCGACGTCGTAGTCGCCATGGACGGTGATCCGCCGCCCGGCCGCGATCGCGCCGCGAATCCGGTCCGTCACCTCGGACATCGCCGCGAACTCGAACGGGTCGTGGTCGTCGCCGGCCTCGAGGAAGGCTCTGGCCTGCTCGACGGTGCGATGGCCGCGCCGCACCAAGGTCACGGCCACCGGCTCGGAGAGCCCGAGCTCGTTCATCAGCGCCCGCGCCTCGCCGTAGTCGTAGGGCTCGAGCCTGAACGCTGTCGGGGCACTCTCCGCCACGGTGCCAGGCTCGCAGGCGCCAAAGACGGAACTTTCCGGTCCCGTCTGCCCAAACCGCACCCATAATCGGACCCCCACCGATCGAGGAGGACGAATGGACCTGCGCGAACGACAGCGGCCGATCAAGGAGAGCTACCGCGAGCAGCCCGACCGGGCGCGCATCACCCTCTCGGCGACGGGCAGCGCCGCCGCCGAAGCGACCGCGTGCTCGGTCGACCTCGGCCGGCTGATCCAGGAGGCCCAGGCCCACGAAGGAGTCGGCGGGCCCGGCACCGGCGCCTGCTCCGGCGACCTGCTGCTCGGGGCACTGGCCGCGTGCGCGCAGATCACCTGCCAGATGGTCGCCGCCGCGACGGGGATCGAGACGCAGCGGATCGAGGTCACCGCCGAGGGCGACCTCGACCTGCGCGGCACGCTCGGGGTCGACCGCGACGCCCCGGTCGGCTTCGAGGCGATCCGGCTGCGGCTTGAGGTCGAGGCGCCCGAGGCGACGGCCAAGGACCTCGAGGGCCTGAAGCAGCGGACGGAGCGCTATTGCACCGTCCTAAGGACGCTCGTCAACCCGCCCGCGATCGAGACCGAACTTGTCTCGCATGGCTAGCTCAGGCTTAACTGGATTGAGTCGGGACGGTGCGAGCCGGGGTAGTGTCAAAGCGAAAGCCGTGACCCTGCCGCTCGCCATCGGCCTCGCATTCCTTGTCCTGGCAGTCGCCGGCTGCGGCGATGACGACGACCAGACCACGGCGCCCACCCCCCAGGCACCGTCAGATGCCGAGGCGGCCGTCCTCTGGCCCGCTCCGTCAGATCCGCTCGAACGGACAGTCGCAGCCGGATTGGAGCCCGAGAAGAGGGAGTTCCTGATCCATCACGTCCATGCGCACCTGGACGTCTTCGTCGATGGCGAGCCGATCGAGGTGCCGGCGGGAATCGGGATCAACATCGACGACCCCGACGTGACTCGCTTCGACGAGCCTGACGGTTCGGTCGCCTACGGCGGGATCACGGGGTGCGCCAAACCTTGCATCTCGCCCCTCCACACTCATGACGTGACCGGCATCCTCCACACCGAGTCGAAGACCCCGGAGCCGAACACGCTCGGCGAGTTCTTCACCGAGTGGGGAGTGCGCCTCAGCGACTCCTGCGTCGGGGAGCACTGTGATCCCGAGCCGATTGCGTTCTACGTCAACGGCAAGCGGTATGAGGAGGACCCGCGGGCGATCGAGCTGACCGACCTCAAGGAGATCGCGATCGTGATCGGGACCCCGCCCGACGAGGTCCCGAAGACGGCGGATTTCTCGAACGCATAGGCGACAGCCTGCCGCTGGCTGCCGGGTGGCTACGCCTGCGCGAGCTCGCGCTCGTGTTCCTGGCGCATTCCGATCGCGTAGACCACCGCCAGGCCGAGCAGCGTCCCCGGGATCGCGTAGAGCACGGTCTCGATCCCGGTCTCGCCGATCGAGGCGCCGGTGGCGATCTGGGCGATCGCGCCGGTGACGATCGCGCCGGTGGCGGCGCCGAGGAAGGCGCCGATGATCCCCGCCCAGAAGCGGTCCGGCACGAAGACGGTGAAGTGCCAGAGCGCGACTCCCGTGGTGAACCACACCAACGCGGCCATCAGCGCCTCCTCCCGTGCTTGCGCCGGCGACGGGACTGCTTCTTGCGGGACGGCTGCTGGGTGCGCTCGGCAGCGGCGTCCGGGCGGCCCGGAACCGCGGCGTCGGCCTCCTCGGCGCTGGGCTCGACCTCGGCGGCGCGCTCGACCGGGGGGTCGGCGACCGCGACCGGCGCCTCCTCCACCTCAGGC
>DAIRGH010000077.1:0-14343 GCA_036794585.1 Solirubrobacterales bacterium
CTCGGCACACGTGGCCTCGTCGGCATGCTCATGTTCATGAGCAGCCGGCGGCGCGCGCCTGGGGCGCAAGATCGGCGTCGGCGTCGCCGGCCTGCTCGGCGTCGGGCTCACTCTGATCGCGGCGCAGAGGGTCGGCGTCGACAACGTGCTGCAGAGCATCGTCCGCTCCGATGCGACGTGGGTGCTCGTCGCGACGGCGCTGATGACCCTGTCGATGCTGCTGCGCGCCGGCTCGTGGTACTCGATCGCCCGCGCCGCCCTGCCCAACGCCCTCCTGCGCCGCCGAGATGTCACCTCGGCGACGATGATCGGCGTGCTGATGTCGGCGACGCTGCCGGCGCGCCTCGGCGAGCCGGCGCGTGCGATGGTGCTCTCGCGCCGCACTGGCCGCATGCGCGAGACCTTCCCGGTGCTGCTCGGAACGCTCGTCTCCCAGACGGCGCTCAACATCCTCGCGCTGGCGATTCTGGGCGTCCTGATCGTCGGCTCCACCGACCTCTTTCACTCCAGCTCTGAGCGACTGTTCCTGTTCAGCCTCGCCCCGCTGCTATTGCTGATCGGGATCGTGCTCGCGCCGACCGTGGTGCGCCAGAACGGCTCCGGCCGGATTGCGCGCACGGTGGCGGCGATTCGCGCTGCGCTGCTCAAGGTCCGCCGCGGCCTGGTCGTCTTCAAGGACCCTCGGCGCGGTCCGTTCGCGGCGCTGTTGCAGCTGAGCGCCTGGGGCCTGCAGCTGCTCGCCTGCTTTGCCCTGTTCACGGCGCTCGGCCTTGACCACGAGCGCGCGATCGGGATCGGCGCCGCCGCCGCGGTCCTCTTCGCGGTCAACGTCACCGCGGTCGTGCCGGCGACGCCGTCGAACATCGGCGTGTTTCAGCTCGCGACGATCAGCGTGCTCACCACCGGCTTCGGCGTGAGCGCCGCGGACGCGCTCGCCTACGGCGTCATCCTGCAGGCGGTCGAGATCGCGACCGCCGTCGCGCTCGGGCTGCCGGCGCTGGTGCGTGAGGGCGTGAGCTGGCAGGACATGCGCCTGCGGGCGCTCTCTGCGGCGCCCGTGCGCCTGCGCCCTGCTGGCGCAACGGAAAACGCCAGCTAGCACGCGCGCTCCCGCTATCCTTCGCTGACCATCCAGAGCGGCTGAGGGACCCGGACCGCGGAAGCCGCCGCAACCCGCCGAACTCCCCGGAGCAAGGCAAGGTGCGACAGCCGGGATCGATGGAGGTAAGCAACTGCCCACGTCAGATCGAGATTTCCTAGCCGCAACCCGCGAGCGGGTGGTCGTCTTCGACGGCGGGATGGGCGCGACGCTGGAGCAGTTCGAGCTCACCTCCGAGGACTACGGCGGGCTGCCGGGCAAGTGCCACGAGGCGCTGGTGCTCAACCGCCCCGACGTGATCGAGGGCGTGCACGCGTCGATGCTCGAGGCGGGCGCGCAAGTGCTGGAAACCGACACCTTCCAAGGCTCGCGGATCAAGCTCGACGAGTGGGGGCTGGGCGAGCAGACGCTCGAGATCAACACCAAGGCGGCCCAGATTGCACGTAAGGCTGCCGGCGACTCCCGCTTCGTCGCCGGCTCGATCGGCCCGACCGGATATCTGCCCGCCTCCGACGATCCGACCCTGGGCGCGATCTCGTTCGCCGAACTGGTCGAGGTCTTCACCGAGCAGGCGCAGGGGCTGATCGACGGCGGCGCCGACCTGATCATCATCGAGACCGCCCAGGACATCCTCGAGGTGAAGGCGGCGGTGTTCGGGGCCCGGGAGGCGTTCAAGCAGGCCGGGCGCGAGCTGCCGATCCAGACCTCGGTCTCGCTCCTGCCCCAGGGCGGCAAGATGCTTCTCGGCACCGACATCCAGGCGGTGCTGACCACGCTCGCCGCGCTCGAGGTCGACGTGATCGGGCTCAATTGCTCGACCGGTCCCGAGGACATGCGCGACGCGATCCGCTACCTCGGCGAGTACTCGCCGCTCCCCGTGCACTGCATCCCCAATGCCGGCCTGCCGCTGCAGGGGCCCGACGGCGAGACGATCTTCCCCGAGACGCCCGAGCAGATCTCGACCCTGCTCGGCGAGTTCGTCGAGCGCTACGGCGTCTCGATCGTCGGCGGCTGCTGCGGGACCACGCCGGACCACATCCGCGCGCTCGCCGAACGCGTCGACGGCCAGGTTCCCGACGCCCGGCCCGAGCCCGGCCCGCCGCAGGTCTCGAGCATGATGACCGCGACCCCGCTGGTGCAGGAGCCGCGCCCGACGCTGGTCGGCGAGCGGGTCAACTCGCAGGGCTCGCGCAAGGCGAAGGAGCTGCTGCTCGCCGACGACTACGACGGCATCGTCCAGGTCGCCGAGGATCAGGTCAACGGCGGCGCCCACGTGCTCGACCTCTGCGTTGCGCTGACCGAGCGCCAGGACGAGGACGAGCAGATGGCCGAGGTCGCCAAGCGCGTCTCGCTCACCCAGCCGGCGCCGGTGCAGATCGACTCCACGGAACCCGAGGTGATCAAGGCGGCGCTCGAGCAGACCCCCGGTCGCGCGATCGTCAACTCGGTCAACCTCGAGGCCGGCCGCGACAAGCTCGACAAGGTCGCGCCGCTGGCGCGCGCCCACGGCGCCGCGCTGATCGCGCTCACCATCGACGAGGTCGGAATGGCGAAGACCGCCGAGCGCAAGCTCGAGGTCGCCAAGCGGATCGTCGAGCTCGCTTGCGACGAGCACGGGCTCGATCGCGAGCTGCTGATCTTCGACGCGCTCACGTTCACGCTCACCACCGGCGACGACGAGTGGAAGCCGTCGGCGGTGGAGACGATCGAGGGGATCCGCCGGATCAAGGCCGAGATCCCCGGGGTCAAGACGTCGCTCGGCGTCTCCAACGTGTCGTTCGGCGTCTCGCCGCCGGCGCGAGCCGTGCTCAACTCGGTCTTCCTGCATCACTGCGTCGACGCCGGGCTCGACCTGGCGATGGTCAACCCGAACCACATCTCGCCGTACCCGGAGATCTCCGAGGGCGAGCGCGAGCTCGCCGACGACCTCGTCTACAACCGCCGCGACGACGCGCTCGAGCGCTTCATCGCCCATTTCGAGTCGAAGGGCGAGGAAGAGGGCGACGAGGCCGAGGATCCGACCGCCGAGATGGAGCCGGAGGAGGCGCTTCACTGGCACATCCTGCGGCGCAAGAAGGAGGGCGTGGAGGACTGGATCGACGCCTCGGTGGAGAAGATCGGCGCGGTGCCGACGCTCAACAACGTGCTGCTGCCGGCGATGAAGGAGGTCGGCGACAAGTTCGGCGCCGGCGAGCTGATCCTGCCGTTCGTGCTGCAGTCGGCCGAGGTGATGAAGCGGGCGGTCGCGCAGCTCGAGAACTACCTCGACCGGATCGAGGGTCACACCAAGGGCAAGGTCGTGATCGCGACCGTGTTCGGCGACGTGCACGACATCGGCAAGTCGCTGGTCAACACGATCCTCTCCAACAACGGCTACACGGTCGTCGACCTCGGCAAGCAGGTGCCGGTCGAGACGATCATCAACGCCGCCGAGGAGCACGAGGCCGACGCGATCGGGCTCTCGGCGCTGCTGGTCTCGACCTCCAAGCAGATGCCTCTGTGCATCGCCGAGCTGCACGAGCGCGGGTTGGAGTACCCGGTGCTGATCGGCGGCGCGGCGATCAATCGCGACTTCGGCCGCCGGGCCCTGTACCCGCGCGGCAAGGAATCCGACGAGGTCTACGAGCCCGGCGTCTTCTACTGTAAGGACGCCTTCGCCGGGCTCGACACGATCGACGCCCTCGTCGACGAGGCCGGGCGCGAGCAGCTGGTGGCGAGGATCCGCGACGAGGCGGCCGAGCTGCGCAGCCGGCCGGTCGCCGAGGACCAGGGGCCGCCGACCACCGACGACTCCGTGCGCTCATCGGCTCGCACCGACACCGAGATCCCAGAGCCGCCGTTTTGGGGCGTGCGCGAGGTCGAGGTCGACCTCGACGAGGTCTTCCCCTACCTCGACCGCCACGTGCTGTTCAAGCTCCACTGGGGCGGGCGCGGCAAGAAGGGCGAGGAGTGGCGGCAGATCGTCGAGGGCCACGAGGGCGAGGAAGGCTTTGCGCCGAAGCTCGAGCGGATGTGGCGCGAGCAGGACTACCTGCAGCCGCGGGTCCGACTCGGCTACTTCCCCTGCAACGCCGACGGCAACGAGCTGGTGATCTTCGATCCGGAGGACCATCAGCGCGAGATCGAGCGGCTGGGCTTTCCGCGCCAGCCTAAGCACGACCGGATCTGCCTGGCCGACTTCTATCGGCCGCTTGAGTCGGGCGAGCGGGACGTGGTTGCGCTGCAGGTGGCAACGGTCGGGCCCGAGGTCACCAAGCGGATCGAGCAGCTCGAACGCGACGGCGAGTTCGCCGAGCAGCTCTTCGTCCACGGGCTCGGGGTGCAGGCGGCCGAGGGCCTCGCCGAGTGGCTGCACGCCGAGGCCCGCCGCGACCTGGGCATCGAGCTCGACCAGGGCCGGCGCTACTCCTGGGGCTATCCGGCGTGTCCGGATCAATCCGAGCACGAGAAGGTCTCGCGCCTGCTCGGCTTCGAGGAGATCGGGATCAGCCTCTCCGGCGGCTACGCGCTGGAGCCCGAGCAGTCGACGGCGGCGATCATCGCCCACCATCCCCAGGCGGTCTACTTCGGGATGAAGTCGGGCTTCGTCCCGGCCGAGAAGAAGGGCGACGAGCTGATCGCCGGCACGGAGCGCGGCGGCGAGCTGCCGCCCGAGGACGACCCGGAGGGCGACGGCACGGTCGATTCCGAGACCGACGAGCCTTCGATGGAGACGGCTTCGGCCTGACCTACTCCTCAGCGATGGGCTCCGGCGCCGCCGGTCCCCGGTCGTGCTCGCCCAGCCGCTCCGCGGGGAAGATCGAAAAGCTTCCTATCGCCGTCGCCAGCAGCCTCCCCTCCTCGTCGCGGACCTCCGAGCGCAGCACCGCCACGCGGTCGTTGCGGCGGTCGAGCTTGGACTCGCAGATCACGTCGCCCTCGCGCGCGGTGCGCAGGTAGTTGATCGAGATGTTGATCGTCGCGATCCGCTCGCCGCTCTGGCGCTCCTTCCACAGCGCCGAGCCCATCGAGTAGTCGACCATGGCGTACGCGACCGGGCCCGAGAGCAGGCCCGCCGGGTTGATCAGCTCGGGTCGCACTGTGAGGCGGACGCGATCGTGACTTTCCCAACGAAGGCCCAGCCAGCGCGTGAGGCCGTCGATCCCGCGATAATCGTCCGCCACGCACGAAGCTTTACCGAAGTCTTATGCCGGACACCCTGGTTCTCGCTAGCGTGAACTCCTCGCTCGCAAACGATGTCGTCCTACGGGCGACGGAAGGAGGGAGCGATGGACAGGGAAGTGAGGGGTGTCTGGCTGCGCGGCGAGACGCCGAAGGAGCTCGTGCTCAGCGACGGCAGTCGTCTTCGCCTCGACGACGCCGAGGAAGGCCCGGTGCAGTGGCATCGCTTCGATGAGCTGCGCGAGCGCGAGAGCACCGTCTCCGTCGACGACGCCGCGCGGCTCGCCGGCGAGTTCGCCGGCTACATCGGCACGCGCACGCGGGCCGAGGCGGCTTGGCTGCGCGAGGTGAGCGACTGGTGCACGTCCGAGGCTTCGCGCCTCGAGGCGGAACTCAGTCGTGCTCCAGCATGAACTCGTCGACGTAGCCCCAGGTCGTGACCCCGGCGGCGCGCCCGGTGAGCACACCGAGGTGTCCGCCGGGCGCGGTTTCGAGGCGCACGTCCGAGGCGTTCGGCAGCAGGCCGCCGATGTGGTGAACGGCGGCGCGGGGGGCGAGCACGTCGGCGACTCCCGCGACCGCGAGCACCGGTGCCCTGACCTTGCGGACGTCGATCTCGCGGTAGCTCAGCTTCAGCCGGCCGCCGGAGAGCTCGTTGACGCGGAAGAAGCGGTGATAGAGCTGGCCGAAGGTGCGCCCTGGATAGGCGAGCATCGAGCGCATCAGCCGCTCGACCGCCTCGTCCTGGGCGAGGAAGTCCGAGTCGTCCAGCCGTGAGGCGAGCACGAGCGGCCGGGTGAGGTAGCGGTCGATCGAGGTCAGCCGGAAGCCGGCGCTGACAAGTGCCGCCGGCGCGCCGCCGAGCGCCCGGTAGAGCGCGGTGCCCATCGCGCCGCTGGTGATGTCGGCGATCTGGCGCACCGGCCGCATCAGGCGCACCTGGGCGAAGTCGAACGGGCTTGCGATCAGCGACACCGACGCCGCCGGGATCCGCTCGTCGGCGACCGACAGCAGGGCCATGATCCCGCCCAGGCACCAGCCGACGACGTGCAGGTAGTCGGCGTCGGCGTCCCACAGCACCGCGCCGGCCGCCGCCGGCAGTACGTCGTCCACCCAGTGCTCGAGCCCCAGCGTGCGGTCGTCGAAGCCGATCGGGCCGTAATCGACCAGGTAGGTCGGATAGCCGAGCGAAGTCAGGTGCTCGACCATGCTGTTGCCGCGCCGCAGGTCGAAGCACGTCGCCGGCGCTGCCAGCGGCGGCACCAGCAGCACCGGGGTCTTCTGCGACGGCAGCGCCCCGTTGGGACCCTCGTAGCGGCGCACGATCCGCTGCGGCCCCTCGGAGATCACCTCCGAGGGCCACGGCCGCAGATCGGCGATCGGTCGCCGCGCGAGCTTGTGGTACGCGTTCTCGGCCGCGGCGAGGGGGGAGGGGAGCCTCAGCATCGGCCGAAGCGTAGATGGCCTATTCAGGAAAGCTCTCGAGCAGATCGGCGACCCGCTCGGTGGCCTCGATCTGGGGGCAGTGGCCGCAGTGCTCGATCACTTCGAGCCGGGCGGCCTCGACCTCGCGCAGGACGCGGTCGGCGCCGCTTGCGAACACCATCCGGTCCTGGTCGCCCCAGACGAGCAGCATCGGGCACTTGATCCGCTCGAGGTGGAAAGGATCGCCGATCTCCCCGAGCAGCCGCCGACCGATCGCGAAGATCCTGACCACATCGCGCTTGCTGCGCACGTGGCGCGTGAACGAGCTGACGATCGCGGGGTCGGCGTCTGCCGGCCGGGCGAAGGCGAGCGTGCGATAGGTGCGCCCGACCGCCTCGCGCAGGACCAGCTCGGGCAAGGGGACCGGAGCGCGCAGGACGAAGCGGATCAACGGCGCGCCCTCGACGATCGGAAACCAGCCGGCCATGTCGAGCCCGGCCGGCGCGATCGGGACGATGCCGGCGATCGGCAGCTCGGGATCCTCAGCTGCGCGCATGGCCACCAGCCCGCCGAGCGAGTTGCCCGCGACGACAACATCGCGTCCGCCGGCGCGCTCGGCCTCGCGCTCGATCGCGGCGGCGACGAACCGGTCTAGCTGGGGGAGGACCTCCTCCTCGCGGTCGAGGCGGTCGGCGAGGCCGAATCCCGGCAGGTCAAGGGCTACTGCGTGCCGGCCACGCCGCCTCAGCTCGGCCATGAGTGGTCGCCACGTGTCCGCGGAGTCCGACCAGCCATGGAACAGCAACAGCGGATCGCTGTCCTCATTGCTCGGATCCAGCTCCAGCGCCCGAGCGCGAAACCCACCCAGCTCAAGCCGCCTCTCCGCGATCGCCGCCATCGCGGCCCCGAATCCTGACGGGTGAGGCGGCGGTCAGCGCCGCACGAACCGCCACACGCCGCCGTTGAGGGAGACGACGTAGAGGCGCCGGCGTGCATCGACGCCGAAGCTAGAGATGCTGTCGACCCCCGGCAGGCCGATCGCGCCGTCGTCGCGGGCGCCGCTGAGCTCTGGCTTCATGCTGCGCAGCTGCCCCCCGCAGAAGTCGGCGTACACGTAACGGCCGCGGAGCGGCCGCAGCTTGGGGTCGCGGGCGACGTAGCCGCCGGTGATGGCGCAGCCGCCCTGACTCGTGCCGTACGTCAGGATCGGCTTGGTGTGGCCGGACGGCGCCGGGGGCTCAACGAGCGCGTTGCCTTCGAACGCGTCCCAGCCGAAGTTCGCGCCGCGGGCGCCGCCAAGCCGCTCGTAGTTGACCTCCTCGAAGCGGTCCTGGCCGACATCGGCGATCAGGATCCGGCGGCCGTCGAACGAGAAGCGCCACGGGTTGCGCAGGCCGCGGGCGAAGATCTCGTCGCGGCCCTTCTCGCCGACGTATGGATTGGAGCGCGGGATCCCGTAGGGCTGGTTGCGCCCCTTTCTGAGCGGATTGATCCGCAGCAGCTTGCCCAGCAGACTCCCCTTGCTCTGGGCGTTGCCGGCCGGGTCGTTGGCGCTGCCGCCGTCGCCGGTGCCGATGTAGAGCAACCCGTCGGGCCCGAACTGAAGCTGGCCGCCGTTGTGGTTGGCAAAGCGCCTGTGTGAGATCTCCAGCACGTTGCGGGCCGAGCCCTCGTTTGCCTTCAGCTCACCGCGACGGCGTTTGTACTCGACCACCCTGATGTCGCCCTGCCCGTCGGTGAAGTAGACGTAGAAGCGCCGGTCGTGAACGAAGTCGGGGAACGCGATCGAGAGCAGCCCGCGCTCGCCGCAGCAGAGGACCTCGTTGCGGATGTCGAGGAACGAGCCCCTGGCCTTGCGATTGCCGCGGAGCACCTTGACCTTGCCCTCCTGCTCGACGACGAAGGCGACCTTGCCCGCTTCGGGCGGGCCATGCACGTACACGGGCTGGTCGAAGTTCGCGACGCGCTTGAGGTCGAGTCTCGCGCCGGCCGCGGGCGCGATCGCAAGCGCCGCGAGCAGCGCCAGCGAGATTGGGAACGCCGCGCGTTTCAGAGCCCGAGCCGGTTGCGCAGGCCGCGCGCGTTCATGAACCTGTAGAGCCGCCGGATCAGCCCGCGCTTGCGGGCGCTGTAGGGGAACCAGATCGGCTCGGCCTTCGCCTGGGGCAGCCGCGGCACCGTCAGCGCCTCGGTGTGGCAGAAGCGCCTGATCCCCTGCGCGCCGTGGCGGACGCCGATCCCCGAGTGCTTCCAGCCGCCCATCGGCAGCCCGAGGATGAAGTAGTTGGCGTGCACGTCGTTGACGTTGCAGTGACCGGCCTCGATCCGGCGAGCGATCCGCTCGCCCTCGGCCGGGTCGCCCGCGAACACCGACGAGCCGAGCCCGTAGGAGGTGTCGTTGGCGAGCGTGATCGCCTCCTCGACATCGGCGACCTTCATCACCGGGATCACCGGCCCGAAGGTCTCCTCGCGCATCACCTTCATCGAGTGATCGACGTCGGCGATCACCGTCGCCTCGTACCAGTCGCCGGGCCCGTCCTTGCGCTCGCCGCCGGTGAGGATCCGCGCCCCGGACGAGCGCGCGTCCTCGACCTGATCGGAGACGATGTCGACCTGGGCCGGGGAGGTCATCGCGCCGACCTCGGCGGTGTATGTGTTGCCGTCCGCCCCCTGTCGAAGCCCTTGGACCTTGCTCCTCACCAGCTCGACGAACTCGTCGTAGACCGGCTCCTCGACGTACACGCGCTCGATCGAGATGCAGATCTGCCCACTGTTGGCGAGCCCGCCCCAGACGGTCGCGTTCGCCGCCCGCTCGAGGTCGGCATCCCGGGTGACGATCAGCGGATCCTTGCCGCCGAGCTCGAGGCTGACGGGGGTCAGCGTCTCGGCCGCGCGTGCCATCACGATCTTGCCGGTGCGCTCAGAGCCGGTGAACTGCACGTAGTCGGACTCGTCGACCAGCGCGCCGCCGGTGTCGCCCATGCCGTTGACGACGCCGATCACGTCCGGGGCACCCACGTCCTCGCGCCAGCCGCGGATCATCTCCATCAGCGTCAGCGGGGTGAGCTCGGAGGGCTTGATGAGCACCGCGTTGCCGGCGACCAGCGCCGGCAGCGCGTCGCCGAGCGAGAGGATCACCGGGAAGTTCCACGGGCTGATGAAGCCGACGAGCCCGAACGGCCTGTAGACGATCTTCGCCCGCTTCGCACGCAGCAGCGGCACGTGCGGGGTGACGATCTCGTCGGCCAGGTACTTGGGACCGCGGTCGATCCAGAAGTTGATCGCGTCGATGCAGTAGAAGGCTTCGAGGGTCGCGTCGGCGCGGACCTTGCCGGTCTCCTCCTGCATCAGGTCGTCGAGCCGGTCCTGGTTGGCGAGGATCCAGTCGCGGAAGCTCTCGAGCCAGCGGCGCCGGCCGTCGAAGCCGATCGCGTCCCACGCCGGCTGCGGGGCGCGCACCCGGGCGGCGATCTCGGCCACGTTCTGCGGCGAGTCGACCGGGATGGTCTGGATCAGCGACCCGTCGACCGGGCGGCGCACCTCGATGGTGTCTGCGGCCGGCTGCCCGTTCGACTTCGTCTCTGGGGCCTTGGCGCTCGTCGCGGGCTCGGTCGCGGACTCCATCGTCAACTCTCCTCTTCGGTGCTGGCGGGCTGCGCCGGACTCTAGATGACGCTAGCGCTGAACGATCCGGTATACGGGCCCGTCGAGCGAAGTGATGTAGAGCTCGCCGCGCGCGCCCTCGCCGAAGCCGCTGGGCGAGCTCAGCTCGATCCCGGTGGGCGCGTCGGTCGCGCTCGGGTTGGCGGCGCCGGCGTCGAGCGAGCGGAGGACCCCGGCGCAGTAGTCGGCGTAGAGGTAGCGGCCCGCGAGCGCCGGGACGTGCGGGTCGTGGGAGACGAAGCCCCCCGTGACTGCGCAGTTGCCGAGGCTGGATGAGTACTCGTGGACCGGCGGCACGTAGCCCGCCGGCGGGTTCTGTGCGTCGCCCTCAAACTCGTGGGTTCCCTCGAAGTGGTCCCAACCGAAGTTCGCCGCGCGCGCCGCCTCCAGCGAGACGTGGTCGATCTCCTCCCAGGCGTTCTGGCCGACGTCGGCGATCCACAGGTCGCCGGTGGCGCTGTCGAACGAGAACCGGTACGGGTTGCGCAGGCCGAGCGAGTAGATCTCGTCCCTCCCGGGACCGCCAACGAAGGGGTTCGTGGCCGGCAACTGGTAGCCGCGCTTGCGCCTGGGCTCGAGCCGCAGGAGCTTGCCGAGGAGCGTCTCGGGGTTCTGGGCGTTGCCCGGCGGATCCCCAGCGGAGCCGCCGTCGCCCGTGCCGAGGTAGAGCCTGCCGTCGGGCCCGAACTGAAGCTGGCCGCCGTCGTGGTTGGCGTTCACGGGATGGGGGATGACGATCAGCCGGCGGCGCGAGTCGGGGTCGGCGCGGGTGGGGTCGCGGCGCTTGCGCCGCATCGAATCGACCCTGATGTCGCCGTTGGTGTCGACGTAATAGAGGTAGAAGCGGCGGTTGTCGTCATAGCCGGGGTCGAAGGCGATCGAGAGCAGACCCTGCTCGCCCGAGTACGTCACGTTGTCGCTGATGTCGAGGAACGGGCGGTTGAGGGTGCGACGCTTGCGCAGCACCCGCACGGTGCCCGGCTGCTCGACGACGAACAGCAGCTTGCGCGCCCCTGGCGCGTTCTCGACGTAGACGGGCGAGTCGAACTCGCCGATCTGCTCGAGTGCGGGCACGCCGCCCTTCGCTCCCGCTTCGCCGATCCCACCCGACAACACGACCGGCGCAACCAGCGCGATCGCGCAGGCCGCCGCCAGCAGATCCGTGCGTCGCCCCGCCATTCGCGACCAGGGTAGCGCTGGTGGCTCAGCGACTCGCGGTGAGCCTGTAGACGGGGCCGGTCAACGAGGTCACGTAGATGCGACCGGCCGAGTCCTGGCCGAACGAGCTCAGGGAATCGACGTGGACGCCGAGAGCCCGATCGTCCGACGCTTGCCCACCGGCCTCGGCGGTGAAGCTGCGCAACTCGCCCTTGCAGAAGTCGCCGTACAGGTAGCGGCCATAGACGCTCGGGAGCTCCTGGTCGCGGACGACGTAGCCGCCGGTCACCGCGCAGGTGCCGTCGCCGAGGCCGTATTCGAGTGTCGGCTCGATCGCGCCGGGCGCCTCCTGGTCGGAGTTGAACGGCTCTGAGCCCTCGAACGCCGACCAGCCGAAGTTGAGCTTGCGGTCAAGGTCGGCCGCGGGGACCGAGTCGATCTCCTCGACCGCGTTCTGGCCGACGTCGCCGATCCAGAGGTCGCCGGTGTCGCGGTCGAAGGAAAAGCGCCACGGGTTCCGCAGCCCGTATGCCGCGATCGCGGGCGCTGCGCCGGGATCGCGCCGGTCGATCACCAGCAGCTTGCCGAGCAGGCTGTCCAGGTCCTGCGCGGTGCGCTCGGGATCGCCGGCGCCGCCGCCGTCGCCGGTGCCGGCGTAGAGCTCGCCCCCGGGGCCGAAGAGCAAAAGACCCCCGTTGTGGTTGACGGCGAAGTCGTCGATCAGCAGCAGCTCGCGCGCGCTCTCGGGATCTGCGATCGCAGGGTCTGCCTTTGAGCGCCGGTACTCGACGATCCGCTCGTCCCCGGCGGTGTCGGTGTAGTAGACGTAGAACAGGCCCGAGCTGCGGTAGTCGGGCGCGAAGGCGATCGACAGCAGCCCCTGCTCGCCTCCGCAGGTGATCAGCTTGGCGACGTCGAGGAAGACGGTCGGCTCGCCGCCGTCGGCCGGGATCCGTTGTACGCGACCGCACTGCTCGACCACGTAGAGGTGCTCGGGGTCGCCATCGGGCTGCGCCACGTAGACCGGCTGGTCGAACTCCCCGAGCTGCTCGAGCTCGACGCCGCCGTTGCCGTCGCCGACCGGAATCCGCGCCTCGCCGCGATCGGGGACGCGGACCGTGCGATCGGTGGTCGTGGCCGTGGTCGTCGATGACGTCGAGTCGCCTGAGTCGCCGCAGCCGCCGAGCACGATCGCCGCCGCACACGCCGCCAGGCCCAACCTCTTCCACCGATCCCGCAAGATCGTCGGGACGGTAGCGAGGTCAGTCGCCTTCGATGACCACCTGACCCGAATCGTCGACGCGAGCCTTCGGGGGCTCATCGGTGATCGTGACGACGAACTCGCCCTCCACCGGGCTGCCGTCGTTCGTGACCGCCTTGGCCTTGCCGCCGAGGCCGGCAGCGAGCTCGTAGTGCACGGTGTAGGTGCCGGCCTCGACCGGGGTCACCCGCCAGACGATGTCCTTGATCTCGCCGGCCGGCACGCTTCCGAACGAGAAGGTGTTGGTCTGCGCCGCGGCGGCCCCGGCCGTGGGAGCGTCGTCGAGGTTCTTCTCGTCGACCTTGGCGGTGACAAGCTTCGGGTATCCCTCCTCGAGGATCCAAACCGGGCGGTTGGGATCGGAGAGGCCGGGCTGGTCGGAGCGGACCGAGAACGGACCGCTGGCCGTCTCGTCGCCGGTGTTGATCGTCACGGCGAGGTCGGGGATCGTCTCGTTGCCGGAGTTCTCGATCTCGAGCCGCAGGTCGCTGGTCTCGGCCAGGCGCTGCTCGGTCGGGAACTTGGCCGAGACGACCTCGACCGGGAACTCGCCCTCGGGCTCGTCCACGTCCTGGCGCTCGGCGTCGTCGCCGCAGCCGGCGATCGCCGCTGCCAGGAGCGCGAACACCATCAACGATGCGACCCGCCGTCTCGCTGCCGGGGGTCGACGCGACGGGTGGACGCTTGTGGCGGTCTCCTCCCCCAAAGCGCGGAGCAACATACCATCGCCACCGGGTTTCGAGCGCGGGGTCAGGCGTGCGAACCTGCGCGCGACGCCTGAGCACGCAGGCGACGGTTGTAGGTGGCGAAGGACGAATCCATCGAATACTCTTTTCGCCACCGGTGCCGGGGAGGGATCCCGGCGCGCGGAGGAGCAGATGGTCAGAACCGCAGCCGACAGGGCATTTCTCCCTGCGAAGTCACTCTTCGAGCAGGTCGGAAACATGATGATTCTGACCGGCAAGACGATCACGGCCACGGTCAGGCCGCCATATCCCTACGGCGGCGAGTTCATCGGCCAGTTCCTGTTCGCGCTCCAGCTCTGCTGGTTTCCGATGCTCATCTCCACCGTCGCCTTCGGCTTCGGCGCCCCGGGGCTTCAGGCTGCCAACTTCCTCTCGCTCTTCGGGGCGCTGGATCGCCTCGGCGGCTTCTTCATCCTCGCCTCGGTGCGTGAGTTCGCGCCCTTCGTGACCGCGGTCGTCGTCGCCGGCGTCGCCGGCACCGCGATCACCGCCGACCTCGGCGCGAGGAAGATCCGCGAGGAGCTCGACGCCCTGCAGGTGCTCGGCGTCGATCCGATCAAGAACCTCGTCGTTCCCCGCTTCCTGGCGCTGATGCTGATCACCGGCCTGCTCGACATCTACGCGCTGCTGTTCGGGATCGCCGGCGGCCTGTTTGCCGAGATCGCCTACGGCCAGCCGCTGGGAGGTTTCTTCGCGACCCTGTTCAACAACGCCTCGGTCACCGACTTATGGGGCTCGATTCTCAAGACGACCCTGTTCGGCGCGATCATCGCGATCGTCTGCTCCTACAAAGGGATGAATGCGTCCGGAGGCGCCGAAGGCGTGGGTAG
>DAIRGH010000169.1:0-3733 GCA_036794585.1 Solirubrobacterales bacterium
CGGACGGCGACGACTCGCTTGCCGGGGCGCTGGCAGCCGCCCGCGCCGAGCTCGAGCAGGCGGGCATCGAGCCCGAGTACCTGGAGGCGCGCGACGCCGAGGACCTGAGCGAGGCGACGAGCTTCAACGGGCGGCCGCTGCTGATCGCGGTCGCCGCCCGGGTCGGCAGGGCGCGCCTGATCGACAACGTCTTGATCGGAGGAGCCGGTTTCACGGCCGGCGACTGAAAGGAGTCAATGTGCAGAGACAGATGCTGAAATCGAAGATCCACCGGGCGACGGTGACCGCCGCCGACCCCGATTACGTCGGCTCGATCACGCTCGACCCGGAGCTGATTCGCCAGGCGGACCTGCTGGTCAACGAGCAGGTGCATGTCTGGGACATCGACAACGGTGCGCGCTTCGTCACCTACGCGATCGAGGGCGAGCCGGACTCCGGCGTCGTGCAGGTCAACGGCGCCGCGGCGCTGCTGGTCAACCCGGGCGACAAGGTGATCGTCGCCTCGTTCGCGGGCTACGAGGAGCGTGATCTGCAGGCCTACTCGCCGGTGGTCGTCCACGTCGACGACGAGAACCGGATCGCGCGCGTCGACTCGCACCCCGAGGTGCTGCTCGACTCGACCGTCGTCTCGGAGGTCCGATCATGAGCGAGCCCCGCACACCAATGACCCTGCCGCGGCTGGCCGAGATGAAGCTGAACGCGGAGCCGATCGTGATGGTGACCGCGTACGACTTCCCGTCCGCCGAGATCGCCGAGGCCGCCGGAGTCGACCTCGTGCTGGTCGGCGACACCGCGGCGATGACGATGCTCGGCCATTCCTCGACCACCCCAGTCAGCCTCGACGAGATGCTGGTGCTGGCCAAGGCGGTGCGGCGCGGGCTGACGGCGCCGCTGCTGATCGGCGACCTGCCGTTCGGCTCGTACGAGCGCTCCAACGAGCAGGCGATCGACTCGGCGACCCGCTACGTCAAGGAGGCGGGCTGCGACGTGGTCAAGCTCGAGCGCGGCGGCCTCTCGGTTGAGCGCGCGCGGGCGATCATCCGTGCAGGGATCCCGGTGATGGGCCACGTCGGGCTGACGCCCCAGACGGCGACCGCGCTGGGCGGCTTCAAGGCACAGGGCAAGACCGCCGGCGAAGCGGCGAAGATCGCCGAGGAGGCGCTCGCGCTCGAGGCCGCGGGCTGCTTTGCGATCGTCTTCGAGGCGATCCCGGCGGCGCTGAGCGAGGTGCTGGTGCCGAAGCTGTCGATTCCCGTGATCGGGATCGGCGCGGGTGCGGCGACCGACGGGCAGGTGCTGGTTTGGCACGACCTGCTCGGCATCTACGGCGGCCATACGGCGAAGTTCGTCAAGCGCTACGCCGAGTTGCGGGAGCAGATGGTGGCCGCGGTGGGCGACTACGCGCGCGAGGTGCGCGTGCGCAGCTTCCCCAGGCCCGAGCACACCTATTCGATCGATCCCGAGGAGCTCGAGGCCGTGCGCCGCTATCTCGACCAGGAGAGCTTGGCCGACACCTTCGGCGGCGACTGGTCGGCGACGGAGATCTGAGTCGCGAAACCGGGTTCAGGCAGTAACCCCCTGCAAATAGCGGGGTAAATGTTCGTAACGATCCGCACTTATGGGAGTGTGGACTTCGCGGAAAGCGAGGCGGACATGGAAGCGCTTAGGAAGTTCGAGCCCCTGGCCCTGTTCCTGATGGTTCTCGGGGCCCTCAACTGGGGCATCATCGCCCTGTTCGACACCAACGTCGTCACCGAGGTGTTCAGCAACAGCACCGTCGTCGACGTGATCTACGTCCTCTTCGGCGTCTCGGCCCTGATCTGGGTCCCGAGGCTGCTCGAGGCGATGCATCTCGATCGACGCGCGCATCCGCACGGCGTCTGACCGAGTAGCGAGAGGTAGGACGGCCGCGGGCCGGGCGCAAGCCCGGCCCGCGCCGCGTTAGGGCTCGAGAAGCCGACTTGGCGGCCCCCTGATCGCGGGATAGAGTCGCAAGAGCCAAGTGGGCTCCGCGGAGCACAAGAGCGTCTCGAATCGGGAGCTGTGCCGGCGTTTCCTCTACGCCTACCACCCCGACAGGCTCGATGACCTGCTCGGGCTGCTTCACCCCGACATCGAGTGGGCCACGACCGAAACGTGGGTCGAGCGCGGCGTCTGGAATGGCCACGCCGAAGTACGTGCCGGGCTCCAGCGCTTCTTCTCCGAATGGGAGGACTTCTCCAACGACGAAGTCGAAGCCTTCACCGACGGCGGGGACAAGTTCGCGGTCGTCACTCGCATGCGCGGCCGCTCGCCACGCACCCACATTCCCACCGAGATGCGGACCTCCGGCGTGCTCGAGGTCCGCGACGGGCTCATAGTCCGCGTCGTCGGCCACAGCGATCCCGCGGACGCCCTC
Organism: Solirubrobacterales bacterium; assembly: GCA_036794585.1. Taxonomy (GTDB): domain Bacteria; phylum Actinomycetota; class Thermoleophilia; order Solirubrobacterales; family 70-9; genus WHSW01. Next base: position 2,399 of record DAIRGH010000169.1, read on the forward strand.
GCGGCCGTGGCGAAGTCTGCAATCAGGTCGTCTTGACGACCAGCACGGAGCAATCGGCGTTGTGCGTCACCGTCTTCGGGACGCTGCCGAGCACGCGCCGCTTCATCCCCTTGTTCCCGATCACCAGCAGGTCGGCTCCGCATTCTCCGGCCAGGCGGACAAGCACGTCGGCGGGGTCGCCCTCGTCGGCACGGGTCTCGCACTCGATGCCGTCTCGGTTCAGCTCCGCCTCGGTGCGCTCGAGGATCGCTCGAGTCCGAGCGGACGGGTTCCATGTCCACTGCAGCTCGACGTCCTCCGCGGCACCCTTGGACCGCGACTCCTGAAACGCGCTCAGGAGCACCAGCTTGGCGTCGAAGCGGCGGGCGATCTCGGCTGCCTCTTTGACGGCCTCGGCCGCCGTAGCCGATCCGTCCGTGCCGACGGCGACGGTGGAGATCATCGAGATTCAGTATGCAGCATGCCGCGCGTACCTTAGGCTCACGGCTTGGACGTCCACACCTCCGAGATCCGGCTCTCGACCCGGGGCGACTCGGACGTGATCGCGATCGGTGAGGAGCTCGCCGCCGCCGTCGCGCAGAGCCGGGTTCGCGAGGGGCAGGCGAGCGCGTTCGTCCGCGGCTCGACGGCGGCGATCACGACGATGGAGTTCGAGCCCGGCGGGATCCACGACCTGCAAGCGTTGCTCGACCGGTTGATCCCAGCCGAGGGCGACTACGAGCACAACCGGCTCAACCATGACTCCAACTCCCACGCGCACCAGCGAGCCTCGATCGTCGGCGCCTCCGAGGTGGTCCCGGTGACCGGCGGCCGGCTGGCGCTCGGCACCTGGCAGCAGCTTGTGCTGATCGATTTCGACGACCGCCCGCGCGAGCGGACCGTGATCCTCCAGGTGATCGGCTAGTCCGGCGCGCGTTCGATTCCGAGCGCCTCCCGGATCGCGTTGGCGCCGGGAGCAATCTGGGGATCCAGGCGGGCGAGCAGCCGCTGCCAGGCGCCGTCGACCGCGATCACTCCCCGCACCCGCGCGGCGCCGGCGCCCACCTCACCGCCCGCGGCGAGGCCGAGCCCGGCCCAGAAGCTGAGCTCGGCGTTGGCCGGAGCGGCCGCTGCCGCCTCGACGTACAGCCGCGCGGCCTCGGAGTGCTTGCCCTCGCCGGCAAGCACGTCGGCGCGATCGGCAAGCGCGTAGGCGTCGTGAAGATCCAGCAGGCGCGCCAACTCGACCAGCGGCCGGTCGGCATCCTCAACCCGCAGGTCGACTGCCCGCTGCCACGGCTCGCCCTCGGCGGCGACGACGAGCACCGCCGCCGACTGGCGGCCCCTGACGTCGCC
>DAIRGH010000078.1:0-14330 GCA_036794585.1 Solirubrobacterales bacterium
CGCCGAAGCCCACGCCCAGGCCACCGCGGCGGTCAACGCGAAGGCGGAGCGGATCTCGAGCCTGATCGAGGGCGTGCTGGCGCAGGCCGGCACGGTCGAGACCGCGCTCGACCAGCTGCGGTCGCTGGTGCGCGAATCGACCGAGGCACTGGCGGCCGAGCTCGGCACCGACGCCGAGCCGGTGGAGCCCGCGCGCCCGGCGGCGCCCGACTTCGAGGCCGCCGAACAGGAGCTGGCCGAAACGGTCGCCTCGGTGGAGGAGCGGGTCGCCGCGCTCGACGAGACGGGCGATCGCGCCGAAGCCGTGAAGCTGCTGGCGATCCAGATGATCGCCACCGGCCACAGCGCCGAGCGCGCGAGCGAGCGGCTGAAGTCGGAGTTTCACGTCGAGGATCCCGCCGCGGTGCTCGCGTCGATCGGCGCGCCCGTCAACGAGGACAAGAACTAGGCACGCCGCCGCGTGTGAGCGGCCTCACATTTCTCGATGTATCGGCGTGATACATCTGTGCGCGAATGGAGCTGTCGCCCACATCGCGCGTGATCCTCGGGATGCTCGGCCTCGGACCGATGTCGGGCTATGAGATCAAGCGCTTCGTCGATCACTCGACCCGCTTCTTCTGGGCGGCAAGCTACGGCCAGATCTACCCCGAGCTGCGCCGGCTCACCGATGCGGGCCTGATCGAGGGCACGGCCGACCCGCACGGCGGTCGCCAGAAGACCACTCACCGCCTGACGCCCGCCGGCGCAACGGCGCTGCGCGAATGGCTCACGGTCCCGTCGGAGATCCAGGAGACCCGCGACGAGAGCCTGCTCAAGGTCTTCTTCTCCGACTTCGCCGGACCCGAGACGACCGCCGCGGCTCTGGAGGCAAAGCGCGACCAGCACCGTGCGGTCGTCTCCCGCCTCCGCGAGATCGAGGCCGAGGCGGGCAAGGACCCGAGCAGCTCGACCTACCTGACGCTGCGCTTCGGGATCGCCTGCAACCAGTTCGCCGCCGAGTTCTGCGAGCGCGAGGCCACCCGCGTGCGCGCCGCCAAGCGCAAGAAGGCCGCCTGATGTTCGACCGCCTGGCCCGACTCGCGCAGACCCGCGGCAAGCGAGTGCTGATCATCGCGCTGGTGTTCTTCGTCGCCGCCGGGGCGCTCGGCGCCGGCGTCGCCGACCGGCTCGACCCGTACGGAGCGGACGACCCCGACACCGAGAGCGTGATCGCCGACGATCGCCTCGAGCGCGCCGGTTACCACGACACCGACGTGATCGTCCTGCTCGAGGGCGTCGATCCGCGTTCCGCCGAAGGAAAGCGGCGGATCGAGGGAGTCGCCGCCGAGGTCGAGGACGCCCAGCAGGTCGCTCAGATCTCAACCTTCACCTCGACCCGCTCGCCCGCCTTCGTCTCCGAGCGCGGCGACGCGACCTACCTGGCGATCGCGCTCGGCATCGACGATGACGACGAGTCCCAGGACGCCGCGCAGCGGATCGCCGACGCGCTGGCGGGCGAGGAGGGGGTCAGCGTCGGCGGCATCGCGCTCGCGCAGAAGCAGGTCAACGAGCAGGTCGAGGAGGACCTGCGACGGGCCGAGATGCTCGCCTTCCCGCTGCTATTCCTGCTCTCGCTGCTCTTCTTCCGCAGCCTGGTCGCCGCCCTGCTGCCGCTGCTGGTCGGCGCGCTGGCGATCGTCGGCACTTTCCTGATGCTTCGGGTCGCGGCCGAGATGACCTCGGTGTCGATCTTCGCGCTCAACCTGGTCACGGGACTCGGGCTGGGCCTCGCGATCGACTACAGCCTGTTCGTCGTCTCGCGCTACCGCGAGGAGCTGGCCCGCCATGGGCCCGGGCTCGAGGCGATGCGCCGCACGATGGCGACCGCGGGACGGACGGTGCTGTTCAGCTCGCTCACTGTCGCCGGAGCGATGGCATCGCTGCTCGTCTTCCCGCAGCGCTTCCTCTACTCGATGGGCATCGGCGGCTCGCTGGTCGCGCTGATCGCCGCCGCGATCGCGCTGATCGTCCTGCCCGCAGTCTTGGCGGTCCTCGGTCGAAGGGTCAACTCGCTCGCGCCTCCGTTCCTTCACCGCCGCGCCGAGCGCGACGCCACGGTCACGACCGAGGGCTTCTGGTACCGGCTCTCCCAGCTCGTCATGCGCTTCCCCGGGCGGATCGCCGCCGCCAGCGCGGCGCTGCTGATCGCGCTCGGGATCCCGTTCCTTTCGATCCAGTTCACCTCGGTTGACGCCCAGGTGCTGCCCGAGAGCGCCAGCGCACATCAGGTCGACGACGTCCTGCGCTCAGACTTCCCGCCCTTCTACGACTCGCCGATCACGCTCGAGCTCTCCACCGCGGATGCTGCTCAGGCCGAGCGCACCGCCGCGGAGGTGAAGCGAATCCCGGGGGTCGCCGATGTCAACTCGCCGCTCGAGCTGCGCGGCGGCACCTACGCGATCGAGGCGATCTCATCGTCACCGCCGCTGAGCGAGCGCAGCCAGCAGGCGGTGGAGCGAATTCGCGAAGACGTCGGCGGCGTCCGGGTCACGGGGTTCACCGCCGGGTACCTCGACCTTCAGGCCAGCCTCGCTGAACACCTCCCGCTGGTGCTCGCGATCGTCGTCGCGGTCACGTTCGTCGTTCTCTTCCTGATGACCGGCTCGGTGGTGCTGCCGATCAAGCAGATGGTGATGAACGCGCTCGGGCTGAGCGCGACCTTCGGGATCCTGGTGCTGATCTTCCAGGACGGGCGCTTCGAGGGCCTGCTCGACTACACCAGTCAGGGCGGCCTGGAGTCGACCCAGCCGCTGCTGCTGTTCGCGGTCGTCTTCGGTCTCTCGACCGACTACGGCGTCTTCCTCCTGGCCCGGATCAAGGAGGCGCGCGACGGCGGCCACGACGACCGGGAGTCGGTTGCCATCGGTCTCGAACGCACAGGCCGTGTCGTCACGGCCGCGTCGATCCTGTTCGCGGTCGCGATCGGCGCCTTCGTCACCTCCGAGGTGATCTTCATCAAGGAGGTCGGCCTCGGAACCGCGTTCGCGGTGCTGATCGACGCGACGATCATCCGCGCCCTCCTCGTTCCCTCGCTGATGCGCCTGCTCGGCAAGTGGAACTGGTGGGCGCCCTCTCCTCTGCGCCGGCTGCATCAACGGATCGGCTTGAGCGAGGCATAGGCGTGTACCACGCGATCGTCAGACGCAAGGCGCGGGGCATCTTCGAGTCGCTCGGCCGCGCCGATTGGGAGACGGCTAGCGCCGACGTCGCCGACGATGTCACCCACATCTTCCCTGGCGACCACCCGCTTGGCGGCGAGCGCCACAGCCGTGAGGCGATGCAGCGCTGGTTTCAGCGGCTGTTCCGCCTCTATCCCGAGCTCGAGTTCGAGGTTCACCGCGTTACCGCCAAGGGCTGGCCGTGGGACACCTGGGTCGCGGTCGAATGGTCTGACCGCGGCAAGGCGGCCGACGGCGTCCCCTACGTCAATCACGGCGCCCACTGGATCCGGCTGCGCTGGGGCAAGGGCGTCTACGTGCACGCCTACCTGGACACCCAGGTGGTCGCGGACTCGTGCCGGCGGATGGCGGCGGCCGGGATCGAGGAGGCGGCGGCGCCTCCGATCACCGACTGACTAACCCACCGAGTGCCGGCCGGCGAGCGCGCGCCCGAGCGTCACCTCGTCGGCGTGCTCGAGGTCGGCGCCTACCGGCAGGCCGCTGGCGAGGCGGGTGATCGTCACCTTGCCGCGCAGCAGCTCGGCGACGTGGTGGGCGGTCGCCTCGCCGGTGGTCGTCGGGTTGGTGGCGAGCACGACCTCCTCCACCTCCGCGGCCCCGGCGCGCTCGACCAGCTCGGCGATCCGCAGGTCCTCGGGGTCGATGCCGTCGATCGGCGACAGCGCGCCGCCGAGGACGTGGTAGAGGCCGCGGTACTCGTGAGTGCGCTCGATCGGGATCACGTCGGCGGGTTGCTCGACGACGCAGATCAGCGACTGGTCGCGGCGCGCGTCGGTGCAGATCTCACAGCGCGGGCCCTCGGCGAGGTTGAAGCAGAGCTCGCACAGCCCGACCTTCTCCTTGACCTCGCGGATCGCGTCGCCGAGCGCGAGCGCGTCGGCGTCCTCGGAGCGCAGGATGTGAAACGCCAGCCGCTGGGCGGTGCGCTGGCCGATCCCCGGCAGCTTCGCGAGCTCGGAGACCAGGCGGTTGATCGGCTGCGGATACATCGCGTACGAAGCTAGCGACCGCGACGGCTGCCGCCGCGGGCGATCAGAGCCCGGGGAGCCCCATCCCGCCGAGCCCGCCGCCGGCGCCGCCGATCCCGCCCAGGCCGGCGATCCCGCCCATCTTGCTCGCCGCGAGCTCCTGTGCCGAGCGGATCGCCTCGTTGACCGCGGCGAGGATCATGTCCTGAAGCATCTCGGCGTCCTCGGGGTCGATCGCGTCGGAGTCGATCGCGATCTCCAACAGCCGCAGGTCGCCGCTCATCCTCACCTTCACCATCCCGCCGCCGGCGCTCGCCTCGACAACCTCGTCCTTGAGCTTCTCCTGCGCCTCGGCCATCTCGGACTGCATCTGCTGGGCCTGCTTCATCAGCGAGTTCAGGTCGAACCCTCCGGCGCCCTGGGGTAGTCGCGTCACTTCTATAGCTCCTTCGCTTCGGCCTCGCCGTGCTCGGGCTCGGCGGCGTACTCCTCGGCGTCGAACTCGTTGCGCACGAGCTCGATCAGCTCCTCCTCGGAGAGCTTCGCCTCGGCCGGCGTCTCGATCTCGTCGCCCTCCAGCAACACATATACCGGCCGCAGGCGCTCGCCGACGATCGTCTTCACCGCGTCGGCGAAGCGATCGCGTGCCTCCGCCGCCTCGGCCTTGCGCTTGTTGAACGCCGCTGAGGCGGGAAAGCCGACTTCGAGCACGGCCTCCTCGACGTTGACCGCCACCGGCCGGGCGGCGGCGAGCACGTGCGAGAGCAGCTCCGACCCGCCCTCGCGCACCTGGTCGACCACCGCCGGCCACTTGGCGATCAGCTGGTCCAGGCTCAAGCCTTCCACCACCGCCGTCGCGGATGGGGCGGGGGCCGGGGTTGCCGCGGAGGACATCCGAGGCTCCCGCGGCTCCGGCTCGGGGGTCGCTGGTTGCGTCTTCTCGGGAGCCGGGTCCGACGCGGTACCCCCGGCCCCGCCCCCACCGCCGGCCTCAAGCCGCTCGATCCGTTCGAGCAACGCCTCCCGCGAAGCATCGAGCTGCGGCCGCGCCGAGCGCAGCAGCGCCAACTCGACGGTCATCCGCGGCTCGTCGCCCTCGCGGATGTCAGTGAGCGCCTTGGAGATCGTGTCGACGGCGCGACCCAGGGTCAGCTCCGAGATCGCCTCGGCCTGAGCGCGCAGCTGCTCGGGCTCGCCGGCGGTGACGGTCAGCGAGTCGGGCGCCTCGCCGAGGGTGCGGATCACGATCAGCTGGCGCAGGTGGGAGAGCAGGTCGCGGGCGAACTGGCTCACGTCGCGACCGGAGCGCGCCAGCCGCTCGCTGACCTCGAGCGCGGCGCGGCCGTCGCCGGCGGCGATCGCGTCGGCGGCGGCCAGGATCAGCTCGGCGTCGGCGACCCCGAGCACCGCCAGGACGTCGTCGGTCTTCACCGACTTGCCGCCGTAGGAGACGAGCTGGTCGAGCGTGCCGAGCGCGTCACGGAAGCTGCCCGCCGCCGCGCGGGCGATCGCCGCAACCGCGCCGTCCTCGATCTCGATCCCCTCGGCGGCGGCGACGCGGCGGATCACCTCGGCGATCTGCTCGAGCGAGGGGCGCTGGAAGTCGAAGCGCTGGCAGCGGTCGACGATCGTCGGCATCACCTTGTGCGGCTCGGTGGTGGCGAGGATGAAGGCGGTGTTGGGCGGCGGCTCCTCGAGCGTCTTCAGGAACGCGTTCCAGGCCTCGCGGGTGAGCATGTGGGCCTCGTCGAGGATGTAGACCTTCCAGCGGCCGGCCGCCGGCGCGTAGCCGACGCGCTCGCGGAGGTCGCGGATGTCGTCGACCGAGCGGTTGGAGGCGGCGTCCATCTCGATCACGTCCAGCGAGCTCCCGGCCGCGATCGTGACGCACGATTCGCACTTGCCGCATGGCGTCACCGTCGGCCCGTCGACGCAGTTCAGGGAGCGGGCGAGGATCTTGGCCAGCGAGGTCTTGCCGGTCCCGCGCGAGCCGACGAACAGGTACGCGTGGTGGACGCGATCGCGCTCGACCGCGTTTCTGAGGGTGCGCACCACGTGCTCCTGGCCGACGACCTCGTCGAAGGCCTGCGGGCGGTGGCGGCGGTAAAGCGAGGTCTCGCCGGTCACCGCGCCGATACTAGCGGCGGCAAGAACCGCCCCACCGAGCCTTTTCGCTCACTCCGGTTGTTCTGGAACACTGGACGTATGGGCAGCGAGGACCTCCTCGACCATGGTCGCCGGATCGCGGCGCTCGAGAGCAAGGTCTCGGAGCTCTACAAACGCATGGGTCAGGCCGAGCCCGATTCGGGCTTTGGTGGGGGATTCGGCGACGAGCCGGCATCCGTCGCGGCGAGCGAGGACCCACGCGTGATCGAGCTGCTTCAGGCGGGCAAGGAGATTCACGCGATCAAGCTCTACCGCGAGCTGACAGGGGTTGGGCTTGCGGAAGCGAAAGATGCTGTCGATAGGTTGAAGGACGTGTACAAGCCGATCGGATGAGGAGCGAATTCGGATGACAGGGAAGCGGATGCGCGCGGCGGGCGTCGCGGCAACTGTTGGAGCGATGGCGCTGATCGCGGGCGCGGGGCCTGCAAGCGGCGACGGCGGCGCAAAGACTCAGATCGTGATCAAGAAGCTCACCGCGAACAAGATCGCGGGGAAGATCACGTCGGAGAAGGACTCGTGCGTGTCGGGCCGCCACGTGCAGGTGTTCCGCTACGAGGGCTACGTCTCGGTCAAGATCGCCCGCGGCGACGCCCAGAGCGACGGCGACTGGAAGTTCACCAAGGACCTCGAGCCCGGCAAGTACTTCGCCAAGGTCGACTCGAAGCCCGGCTGCCGCTACGACGTCTCCAAGAACGAGTTCCTGAAGAACTAAACCTAAAGGGGGTCAGACCCCCTTTAGGAGGCCCCCTTTAGGATGACCGTGCGGGCCCGCTTCGAGAGCGGTCTCCGGGCGTGCCCGCCGTGGCTGGCTCGGGCCAGGCTTGCCCGCGGCACATGCTCGACACCGCTTAAGGCTGCTTCCTTCCGGACCTGACCTGATTCGCGGACGCGCATTGCGCGGGACCTGGCCGTCAACACCACCCGACGGCGTACTGGCCCCGAAGGCCACAACCCTCAGACGGGCGTTCGGCCCCGCTAGAGCGGATTGCGGGTACAGGGCACCGCTAATTCCCCGCCTAGCACGGTCGCGGCGATCTTACCCCGTCTAGGCGTAAGTGGCCAGGACTAAGGGATCGGCCGGCAAGGCCGATGGAAAAGTTCGATGGGGTCTCGCCTGCTTCTTTCGCTGCTCGCCGCCTTGCTCCTGCTCGCTTCGGGGGCAAGCGCAGGCGGCCTCGTCCCCAACCCGGCCAACCACCGCAGCATCGTCTCCCAGCCGATCGAGGACTTTCGCTACGACCGGGCGGACGCGTGCCGCAAGGACGTGCCGAGCGGGACCAAGGAGCTCGAGGACTGGCTCGAGCGCAACGTCCGCGGCGAGAGCTGGGGGATCTTCCGCTGCGAGCGGCTGAAGCGGGGCAACTTAAGCGTCCACTCCGAGGGCCGCGCGATCGACTGGCATCTCGACGCCGGCGTCGCCAAGGAGCGCCGGGCGGCGATGCGTCTCATCCGCACCCTGCTGGCGAAGGACCGCCACGGCAACCCGGCGGCGCTCGCGCGGCGGATGGGCGTCCAGGGCCTGATCTTCGACTGCAAGAGCTGGTGGTCGGGCGCGGAGGAGCTGGGCGACTACAGCTACTGCTTCAAGCGCAATGGCGAGCTGCGCAACGACCTGGACCGCACCCAGGCACACCGCGACCACGTCCACATCGAGCTCAACTGGCCGGGGGCGCGCGAGCGGACCTCGTTCTGGCGCAGCAAGGCGAGCCGCCTGTGAGGGGTCCGAGGCTGCTCGTCACCCTCGCGGTCGCGCTGGCGGCGACGCTGGCGCTGGCGGCGCTCGGCTTCGCCAAGGCGCGAAAGATGCAGAGCACCACGCTCGGCCCGATGCTGTGCGAGACCACTTACGGCGGCAAGTTCGTCGAGATCCCGGACTTTCCGGGCGAGAAGATCGACCGCCGCCTGCTCGCCGACATCAAATACCTGCGGAGCCGCTATCCGATCTTCATCACCGACGGGCATTCGCGCGACCCGGTCCACGCCATCAATGGCGAGCATCCGATCGGCCTCGCGCTCGACATCGTCCCGGACAAGGCCCAGGGCGGAAGCTGGAACGACATCGACCGGCTGGCCGCGTGGGCCGAGCCGCGCCAGGATCACCCGCGCGAGCCGTTCCGCTGGGTTGGCTATGACGGAGACGCCAACCACGGCCGCGGCCACCACCTGCACCTCTCCTGGAATCACTCCGACGCCAAGCCCTTCCGCCCGGCATTGACCGTCTATACCTTGCGCTGCCCGGACGCCGTCCCGATCAAGCCGCCGAAGCCGCCCGCCGGCGGCGCGATAGTCGGCGGCGGGCACGGCGGCTCCGGCGGCAGCGGCGGCCCGACCGTCGGCAACAGCGGCGGACTCGGCGGCAAGCGCACCCTCGCGCGCCCCGTGATCGAAACCGGCGGCGTCGACCTCGGCGAGTAGCGCACTGCTCCGGCCCGTTGGACGCCGGTTGGACGCCTCCTTGCGAGGGTGGCGCCCATGATTCGACGCACCTTCCTCATTGCGGCCGTCACCAGCCTCGCCGGACTTGCGATCTGGGCGCCCGGCGCCGGCGCGCAGGAGCGCCACATCTTCTGGGCGAACCTCAACATCCCCAGCTTCACCGGAACCACGATCGGCCGCGCTTCGGCCGATGGAACAGGGGTGAACGACAGCTTCATCGCCGGCGCGTCCGGCCCCTGCGGAATCGCCATCAACGGCACGCACATCTACTGGCAGAACTCCGGCGCCGAGACGATCGGGCGAGCGAACCGCGACGGAACGGGAGTCGACCAAGGCTTCATTGACCTGGACCGACACAACTGCGGCGTGGCCGTCAGCTCGACCCACGTCTACTGGGTCGCCGAATCGCACGTAGGACGGGCGAGCCTCGACGGTACGGGCGTGAACGAGGACTTCATCGCAACGGCGGGCGGCAACCCGTGCGGCATCGCGGTCGACTCGACGTACGCCTACTGGCTCAACTCCAACGGCACGATAGGACGAGCCGCGCTCGGCACTCCCGGCGCGCCGAACCAGAGCTTCATCACCGGTATCGCGCCGAACTCATGCGGAGTCGCGGTCAACGCGACCCACCTCTTCTGGGGCCACAACAGCTCGATCGGGCGCGCGAACATCGACGGAACGCTCCCCGCCCCCAACTTCATCCCGGGTGCCGGTGGAAACCCGTCGACGCCTGCGGTCGATTCGACCCACATCTACTGGGCAAACGCCGCCGGCGACACGATCGGGCGCGCGAACCTCGACGGCACCAGCCCAAATCAGAACTTCATCACGGGGATCCTGGGCCCGGTTGGTGTCGCCGTCGACCCTTCCGCCGGCGGCGGCGGACCCGACCCGTACGGCGAGAACCCCTCGAATCAGTTCAGCTTCGGCAAGCTGAAGAAGAACAAGAAGAAGGGCACGGCCACCCAGACCATCGTCGTCCCCGGCCCCGGCGCGCTCGACCTCACCGGCAACGGCCTCAAGCCCCAGCGCCCTCTGCGCGGAGCCCATTCCAGGCCGGTCACTGCAGCCGGCTCGGTGGACCTGAAGATCAAGGCGACCGGGAACAAGAAGAAGAAGCTGAAGAAGAAGGGCAAGGTGAAGGTCAAGCCATCCTTTACCTTCACCCCGACCGGCGGCACCCCGGCGACGCAAACGAAGACGATCACGCTCAAGCGCTCGCAGAAGAAGTAAGCGCGCGCCGCTGACCTATCATCGCCCTCCCGGGCGCGTAGCTCAGTGGGAGAGCGCTCGCTTCACACGCGAGAGGTCGCTGGTTCGAAACCAGCCGCGCCCATCGTCAGGCGCGCGATCGGGAGCGGAAACGATCCGTCGCTGGCGGCGGTGGTCGAGCGCTAGATTGGCCGCTTGGCCGAGAAGATCGATCCGACCTGGCTCGCCTACGCCCTTGACGAGCCGGCCACCGGGACGGCGCTCGACGCGGCGGTGGCTCGGGTGCGCGGCCATTACGACGAGCTCGTCGACTATCCAACGCGCGCCGAGCATGCGCTCGGCCCGCGCCTCGGGGTGCTTGTGATCGGTGACGCGGAGCCTCGCTGCCGCTGGCCCCACTTCACCGCCGAGACCGAAGTGGCGCTCGCGACCGCGTACGTTCCCACCGGCTGGGAGCGCCTCGTCGGCGACGAGGGCGCGGCGCCGCCCCCGATCACCCTCGCGGGCGCTCTGCTGACGGGACCGGAGCGCCTCGCCGCGGCCCTCGCCGCCCCGTTCGTGATCGCGGCCCTCGACCGCGCCGAAGAACGGCTCGTGATCGCGAACGACGCGATCGGCGCCGGCCGCCTCTACGAGGCTCGCCTACCGGGTGCGCGAGTCTGGTCAAACCGGGCTGCTGCCCCGCTGCTCTTCGCCGGCGCCGAGCCGCGCGCCGACGCCCGTGGCTGGCGCATGCTGGCCGCCGCGACTTGGCTGATCGGCGATGCAACCCTGCTCGAGGGCGTTGCAAAGGTCGGTGCGGGGACCGTGATCGAAGCGGACCGCGACGGCGTGCGCGAGCGAGCTACCGGCGCCGTCGGCGGTCTCGTGCGGCCGAGCCGGGACGGGTTGCAGAAGCTCTTGATCGCCGCGTGCGACGACGCGGTCGGCGAGGTCCGAGCCGCCGGCCGGGCCTGGCCCGCAACCGCCGACATCGATCTCTCCGGCGGACGCGACTCCCGCACGGTCGCGGCGGCAGCGGTGGCCGCCGGTCTCGACGCGCGCTTCAACACGTCCGACGTGACACCCGGCGAGGCGGACGTCGCCCGCGAGCTCGTCGGCAGGCTGCCAGGCGAGGTCGAGCACCGGATTCGCAAGTCGGACGACGAGGCAGCGAAGCAGCACGAACGGCCACTGCTGCAGCGGGCGCTCAACTCCCAGCTTCTCCACGACGCGATGAGGAACCCGCAGAAGGTTCGAAGCCGCCAGCATCTGCCAAGCTCCCGCCCGGAGAGCGCGACGCTTTCGGGGCACGGCGGCGAAATCGCGCACGCGTTCTTCTATACGACTCAGCGCGAACTGCACCGGATCCGCTGGACCGGGCGCCGTGGAGTGCGCACGCGGCTGCGGAGGCTGTTCGCCAAGGGTCACGGCGCGGCTCGGGACGCCTGCTATGAGGAGGCGGCGGCCGAGGTCGACCGCGTGCTCGAGGCCGGCCGCAGCCTCGGCGTCAAGGGCCCCGCACTCCTCGACTGGTTCTATCTGGTCGACCGCTTCGCCAACCGCTCCGGAGTCGGCGCGCACGCCGAGCGGGTCTCGATCTTTGGCACGCCCGCGTTCATCCGCGCGTCATTTGCGCTCACGCCGGCCGAGCGGCTCGAAGCCGTCCTACATCGGGAGATGGTCTCCAGGCTTGTCCCCGAGTGGACCGGGGTCCCCTACTTCAAGGCGAAGCGCGGGCGCGTCCGGGCGACAAGGAGGCTCCGGATGTGGGAGGCGCCCGACGACGCGGCGGCGATCGAGGCGATCATCGGCGCCGATGGCGTCTGGACGGAGGTCTACGACCCCGATCGCGTGCGCTCGGCCTGGAACGAGCTGACCCGAGGCGGGGGATACGGCAACTGGGAGTCGATCTTCGAGGGCATCGCCTACAGGGAGGCGTTCGAGGAGTTTCTCGCGATCCTGCGTGAGCGCAGCCGGGCCCGTCCGCCGCTGCTGAGCTCGATCCGGCGCTGATCGTCAGCCGGGCCGTACCTAGTCGCGTTCCCTGCGGTGCATTACCTCATAGATCTCGACGTTCGACCGCCGCTGGCCAGCATCGACCGCGGGAGACATCGCATTAAGCGCCTCGTCGCCGCGGCGCAGGTCCTCCTCGCTTTCAAAGAGAGTGACCCCCAGCCCTCGCGCATTCTCGCGGTCGACGAGCATCCATACGGCCTTCGCGCCCTCCAAGCCCTCGGGCGGCGAGTCGAAGGTCGAGTCGATCATCTGGCGTGCGCCATCTATCACCGCGTCCATCTGTGACGTGTCGCCGCCCTCGAATCGCGCGATACGTGCATACATCCTCACCACCTCCGGTTTTGTGCGTCCGGCCCGAATCTACTCCGCCAGGTGGGGCGATGAACGCCTTGGTTCGAAACCAGCCGCGCCCATGGCTTATCCGGGGCCGTCGAGCTTGAGCACCCAGACGTTCACGCGCAGCGGCCGGCCGCTGTAGATGACCTCGTGCACCCCCACCTTCCGGAAGCCGAACTTGCGGCAGAGCGCGTTCGAGGGGGCGTTGCCGACGCCCGGGAAGGCGTAAACGGCGCCGAAGTTCCCGTCGGCCCGAGCCCGCTCGAGGAGGAGGGCGAGTGCGCGGCTTGCGAGGCCCTGTCCCTGGTGGCGCGGCAGCACCATCCAGCCGACCTCGTGGATCGTCTCGCCCTCGTGAGTCGTCTCCCAGACGCCGATCGTGCCCACCGCGGGGCCGCCGGGCTCGGGGACGATCTTGAGCCACCAATCATCGGGCCCGAGAGTATTCGCCCTCCGCTTGTGGGTCGCGGCGATCTCCTCCGGCGGGTGCGGGCCACCGAGCTCGGCCATCACCTCGGGATCTGACTCGAGCGCCTCGGTGAGGGCGTGGTCAGCCTCGGTGTCCTCGTAAGGGACGAGCTCCATGTCGACGGGCGGGGATCCGGGCCGCTACGCCTTGACCGACGCGACGAACCCGCGTACGTCGGCCGCGGGCTCGGAGTAGGCGTCGCCGAGGGCTGACTCGACCGCGTTCATGTGGTCCGCGGCCCAGGCGGGCAGGTCGTAGTCGATCGCGCGCAGGAACTCGAGCGTGACCGCGAAGCGGATGTCGGCGATCGAGGGCGAGTCGCCGGTGACGAAGTTGCGGCCGTCGAGGAAGTGGTCGTGGTAGGCCTGGAGCGGCAATGCGAGCGCAGCCTCGGCGTCCTTCGCGGCCGTGGCCTTCATCTCGTCGTCAGCCGTTGACGTTGCGACCTCGCCCGCGTACTGCGGGAAGCCGAGGGTCGGATACGTGGCACGCGCGACGAGCGGATAGATGGTCCCGACCAGGTAGAACATCGCGCTGTCGACCATCGCCCGCGGGCCAGGATCGGTCGGGTAGAACCGGTCGAGGCCGTGCTTGTTGCAGAGGTACTGCATGATCGCGCAGCTCTCCCAAAGCGAGCCCTTCGGCAGCCCCTCCTCCTCGATCAGCGGCGTGAGCATCGCCGGGTCCTTGGCGACGAACTCCGGCTCCTCCTTCTTGCCCCAGACGTCGATCTCCTCGAAGTCGAGCCCGGCGGCTCGGACGAAGACGCGGGCTGCGAGGTTGTTGACGCTCGGCGTCAGGATGCTCAGCGTGTTGTCCGCCATGTTGTCCTCCTAGGCGTAGCGCTCAACGAGCTTCGACTTGTACTCGCTGCGTCCCAGGCTTCCCCAGGGCAGCAACTCAACTCGCGTCTGGACCACGAGCGCCTCGCGCAGTCTCTCACGGATCTGATCGGCCAGCGCGTCGTCGACGGGCTCGCCTCGAGCGAGCTCGACGGCCACGGGAAGCGGGGGCTCCTGCTTCGGTCCGGGCGCCCGCGGCTTGACCAGGATCTGACCGCTGACCCTCGGCCCGAAGGCGCCGACCACCTCGCGGACGGCGGAGGGAAAGACGTTGACCCCGCGGACGATCAGCATGTCGTCGGTACGGCCGAGGCAGCGGATGCGCGGAGCCGTGCGGCCGCATTCGCACGGACCGGTGCGGACCTCGACGTGGTCGCGGGTGCGAAAGCGAAGCAGCGGCGCCGCACGGTGCCGAAGATGCGTGAGCACCAGCTCTCCGGTGGCGCCCTCCTCCAGGTCGAGCGCGGCGCCCGTCTCGGCTTCGATCAGCTCGGGGTGGACGAAGTCGCGGGCGCCGAGGTGCATGCCGGTCTGCGCCTCGCACTCGCCCCACAGCGAGATCCCGATGTCGCCGACGCCCATCGCCTCGGTCACCCGCGCGCCCCAGCCCTCCTCGAGCTGCGCGCGCAGGGACGGCTCGCCGCCGCCCGGCTCGCCGGCGACGAGGACCCGCTCGACACTC
>DAIRGH010000079.1:0-14280 GCA_036794585.1 Solirubrobacterales bacterium
GCGACGATCGCGCCCGCGCGATCGTCGCCGACGTCACCGAGTTCGCCGACAACGAGCGGCTCGCGGCGGCGGGGATCGAGGGCTTCGGCCGTCTCGACGCCGTCTTTGCCAACGCCGGCTTCGGCGCGACCCGCGGCTTTCTGGCGGAGGACCCGGAGCACTGGCGCGCCATGGTGCTGACCAATGTGCTCGGGGTCGCGTACACGATCAGGGCATCGCTGCCCCACATGCTCGAGGCCGATCGCGGCCACTACGTGATCACCAGCTCGGTGGCCGGCCGGCGGGCGCTGCCGGGCTCGCTCTACTCGGCGACCAAGTGGGCGGTGACGGCGATCGGCGAGGCGCTTCGCCAGGAGCTGCGCCAAATTCACGAGAACCACTCGATCCGGGTGACCGTGATCGAGCCGGGGATGGTCGACACGCCGTTCTTCGACGACCGTCCGGGGCCCGAGCACGCGCTGCACGACGAGGACGTCGCGCGGACCGTTCTGTACGCGCTCGAACAGCCCGAGCGGGTCGATGTCAACGAGATCCTGATCCGCCCGGTCACGCAGGCGAGCTGACAGCGCCCCGCCGCACCTAGGACATCCGTCCATGGCCGGTCGTTGACGGGACGCTTGCGAATGGCTTGATTGCTGGCTTTTCAGAGCCGGTTTCGGACAACTACCGAGCGACTTCGCGGGGTCGCGCGTTGTGCCGTTTGCCCTGCGCGTCGATGGGTGGACCATGGCTCTCCCCGCCGACAACGACGCTGTGCTCGGCGGCGCCCACGCGGCGCCCTCCGCCGAGGATCGGTTGCGCGCGCTCGTCTCGAGCGCCCCCGTCGGCATCTACGAGGTGACCCTGGACGGCGCCGAGATCTACGTCAACGAGCGCGCGCGACGGCTGGCTGCGCTGTCGCCGGGCACGCTCACCCCCCGCGCCTGGCTCGAATCGCTTCACCCCGAGGATCGCGGCCGGGTCGAGGCCGAGACGGCAGCCGCGATCAGCGAGGGCCGGGAGTTCGAGCTCGAGTATCGCTTCCTTCACCCCGACGGGACGGTCGTCTGGGTCGCCGGCTGCGGCACCGCGATTCGCGACGCCGAGGGCCACGCGACCGGCTTTCTCGGCACGCTCACCGACATCACCGCCCGCAAGCGCGCCGAGGCCGCGAGCCGCGAGGCCGAGGCACGCTTCCGGCGCGCGTTCGAGGACTCGGCCTCGGGGATGGCGCTGATCGAGGGCCGCGGCCGCGACGCGGGCAGGTTTCTCGAGGTCAACGAGGCGCTGACGCACATGAGCGGCTACGAGGCCGAGGAGCTGCTGCGGATGAGCTACTGGGACCTCGTCCATCCGGAGGAGCTCGAGACGATGAAGCGCGGGGTCATCGAGCTGATCTCGGGCAAGTCCGAGAGCTTTCACGCCGAGATGCGGATGATCGGCGCGGGCGGTGTGGTCAAGTGGATCGCCTTCAACGTCTCGCTGGTGCGCAACGCAGGCGGCGCGCCGCTGAGCGGGGTCGTCCACGCCCAGGACGTGACCGAGCGCAAGCGCTTCGAGACCGAGCTTCAGTACCTGGCCGACCACGACCCGCTGACCGGCCTTTACAACCGCCGCCGCTTCGCGGTCGAGCTCGAGCGCGAGATCGCCGCCGCCGAGCGCTACAGCACCGGCGGCGCGATCCTGGTCCTCGACCTCGATCACTTCAAGCTGGTCAACGACTCGCTCGGCCACTCCGCCGGCGACGAGCTGCTCGCCGCGACCGCGCGCGCGATCCAGGGCCGGCTGCGCGGCACCGACATCGTCGCCAGGCTCGGCGGCGACGAGTTCGGCGTCATCCTCCCCCACGCCGATCAGAACCGCGCGACCCTCGTCGCCGAGAGCCTGCGCGAGGTGGTCCGCACCGTCGTCGGCATCGAGGCCGGCCTCTCGCACGTGACCGCGAGCGTCGGCATCGTCACCTTCGGCGAAGGAGAGCTCGCCCGCGGCGGCGAGCGCATGGTCACCGACGCCGACGCCGCGATGTACACCGCCAAGCAGGCCGGCCGCGACCGCGTCCGCGTCTACTCCGAGGGCGAGACGCGCGCCGCGCTGCGGCTGGCCTAGCGGATCTGATCGGGCGCCGGCGCCTCAGCGCCGCCGGATCAGCTTCAGCTTCTTCTGCTCCGTGTTCGGCGCGCCTCCGGTCGGCGTGTAGGTGACCTTCGGTGTCACCTTCTTCGCGCCGCGGTCGCGCAGCGTCTTCGCCGCCTTGCCCTTCGCCTTGACCAGGAGCTTGACGTCGCCGGCCGCGGTCGCCTCTTCCGTGTCCCGTTTCAGGTTCTTACCGGCCAGGACGAGCTCGCCCGGCCCGGGCACCTCGACCGTCAGCTTCGCGGTTCCCTTGTTCTTGTTCCGCTTCAGCTTGCCGAAGCTGAAGTCGTTCGACGGCTCGGCCGGCGGCTGCGGCTCGGCCGGGGGAACCTCGCGGTCGAGGCGGGCGATCGCGTCGCCGGCGTTGGCGGCGGTGTAAACGCTCTTGCCGTCCGGGCTCACCGCCACGGCCGCCAGGCCGTAGAGACCGTTTTCCCCCCCGCCGGACATGGCGCCGGGGATCGACGTGCAGCCCCCGACGTCGCTGTTCGAGCTGATGCAGCCCTGGTAGGCGAGCGCGCCGGTCGTCGGGTCGCGGTCGAAGCGGGCGATGGCGTCACCGTTGTAGGCGGCGGTGTAGACGCTCTTGCCATCGGCGCTGACCGCCACCGAGTCCAGGCCGTAGAGGCCGGTGTCCGCGGCGCCGGCCGTGGCGCCGGGGATCAGGGTGCAGCCGCTGACGTCGCTGTTCGAGCTGATGCAGCCCTGGTAGGTGAGCGCGCCGGTGGTGAGATTGCGGTCGAAGCGGGCGATCGCGTCGCCTTGGTAGGCGGCGGTGTAGACGCTGCCGCCGTCGGCGCTCACCGCCACCGCCTGCAGGAAGTCGAGGCCGGTATTGGTGCCGCCGGCGACGGCGCCGGGGATCAGGGTGCAGCCCGTCACGGTGCTGTTCGAGCTGATGCAGCCCTGGTAGGTGAGCGCGCCGGTGGCCGGGTCGCGGTCGAAGCGGGCTACCGCGTCGCCGCTGGCGCCCGCCGTGTACAGCCCTTTGCCGTCGGCGCTCGCCACGACGGCATAGAGGTTGTCGAGGCCGGTGTTGGTGCCGCCGGCGGCCGCGCCGGGGATCGGCGTGCAGCCGCCGACGCTGCTGTTCGAGCTGATGCAGCCCTGGTAGGCGAGCGCGCCGGCGGAGTCACGGGTAAAGCGGGCGACCGCGTCGCCGCCGGAAGACGACGCGTAGACACTGATGCCGTCGGCGCTCACGGTCACCGCGGTCAGGTTGTCGAGGCCGGTGTTCGTGCCACCGGCCGCGGCGCCGGCGATCGGCGTGCAGCCGCCGACGCTGCTGTTCGAGCTGATGCAGCTCTGGTAGGTGAGCGCGCCGGTGGCGACGTTGCGGTCGAAGCGGGCGACGGCGTCGCCGTTGGCGGCGGCGGTGTAGACGCTCTTGCCGTCGGGGCTCACCGCGACCGAGACCAGGCTGTAGAGGCCGGTGTTGGCGCCGCCGGCCGTGGCACCGGGGATCAGCGTGCAGCTGGTGACGTTGCTGTTCGAGCTGATGCAGCCCTGGTAGGTGAGCGCGCCGGTGGCCGGGTCGCGGTCGAAACGGGCGATGGTGTCACTGTTGTAGGCCGCGGTGTAGACGCTCTTGCCATCGGGGCTCACCGCCACCGAGTTCAGGCCATGGAGGCCGCTGTTGGCGCCGCCGGCCGTAGCGCCGGGGATCTGGGCGCAGCTGCTGGCGTTGGTGTTCGAGCTGATGCAGCTCTGGTAGGTGAGCGCGCCGGTGGCCGCGCTCGCTGTCGCGGGAACAGCGAGCGTCAGGGCGGTGAGCCCGACTATCGCCGCGAGCGTCGCCAGGCGACAAGCTACCTGCGGGCCGACCGCTAGACGGGCGCCCGGCAACTCATTCAGCGGCTCTTGGCAACGCACCTCGACTCCTTTCGCGTCACCGCGAGCCGAGTCTACCCCCGCCCGCTGGTCGTGGCCCCGGGGCGCCTCTGCGGTGTCGGCGGGCGCGTACCCTTGAACGTGTGGACACCGGCTCTCCGACCCACGACGCCGAGACCGACTTCGGCCGTGCCCGCCGCCGCCAGCAGCTCGCGAAGCTCGCCGCGCGGCTGCGCCGCGAGCCCGACGACGTCGCCCTGATCCTGCCCTTCGACGAGGTGGTCGCCGCGCTCGGCCGGCGCGGTGAGCGCCGGCTGGGGCTGCAGACGATCGAGCTCGACTCGATCGTCGGCTCGGTCGACCGCACGCGCGAGTTCGACCGCAGCTTCCGCCCCACGTCGCGCCGGGTGCGCCGGCGCTGGCAGGGAATCGCGACCGCGATCCGCCGCGGCGAGGCGATGCCGCCGATCGAGGTCTACCGCGTCGGCGAGCTTCACTTCGTCATCGACGGCCACCACCGCGTCTCGGTCTCGCGCCAGCTCGGCCTGGAGAAGATCGACGCGATCGTCACCGAGATCATCACCGAGGTTCCCGCCGACCAGGGCATCTCGCCGCGCGACCTGCCGCTCAAGTCACACGAGCGGCTGTTCTTCGAGCGGGTGCCGCTGCCGGCGCCGATGCGCGAGCGGATCAAGATGACGAACGGCTTCGACTACGCCGGCCTCGCCGAGGGCGTCGAGGCCTGGGGCATGCGGGCGATGCAGGCCCGGCGCGAGTTCATGACCCGCGAGCAGGTCGCCGAGGCCTGGTTCAACGAGGAGTACGAGCCGGTGACGCGGATGATGCGCGAGGCCGGCCTCACCGGCCGCGGCACCGAGACCGAGGCCTACGCCCGCGTCGTCAGCCTGCGCTACCTGCTGCTTCGCACCCACGCCTGGAACGACGAGGTGATCGAGCAGCTCCGCGAAGCCCTCCAGCACCCCCCGTCCGAGGAGGACACCTTCGTCCACCGCCTCCGCAGCGATTTGAGCGCCTAGTCGGCGCCGAGGCGCTGGCCGGTCTCCGGGTCGAAGAAATGGAGCTTGGAGGTGTCGAGCCAGAGCTCGGCCTCCTCGCCGCGCTTGACCTCACTCTCGGCGGCGAGCCTGGCGACGACCTGGTCGGTGCCAGAGCCCGGGACCTCGGCCGCGCCCGAGTCTGCGGCGAGCTCGTCGAGCTCCTTTGACTGGACGCCGCCCGACTCGATTCCGAAGTAGACGTAGAGCTCCGAGCCCATCGACTCGACCAGGTCGATGTTGGCCCGCAGCGTGGCGCCGCGGTCGCGCGCATCGCCGACCAGCTTCGCGTCCTCGAACGCCTCCGGGCGGATACCTGCGATCACCTCGCGCCCGGCGGCGTCGCCGAGCTTGCCGCGCAGGTGGTCGGGTATGCGCACGTCGCCGAGCGGCAGCTTCGCCGTGTCGCCCTCGATCCGCGCCGGCATGAAGTTCATCGCCGGTGAGCCGATGAAGCCGGCGACGAACAGGTTCTCCGGGTGCTCATAGAGGTCACCGGGCGCACCGACCTGCTGCAGCTCGCCGGCGCGCATCACCGCGACCCGGTCGCCGAGCGTCATCGCCTCGGTCTGGTCGTGGGTGACATAGACGGTGGTCGTGTTGAGGTCCTTCTGCAGCCGCGCGACCTCGGTGCGCATCTGCACCCGCAGCTTCGCGTCGAGGTTCGACAGCGGCTCGTCCATCAGGAACGCCTTGGGGTCGCGCACGATCGCCCTCCCCATCGCCACCCGCTGGCGCTGGCCGCCGGAGAGGTTGGCGGGCTTTCGGTCCAGGTGCTGCTCGAGGTCGAGGATCCGCGCCGCCTCGGAGACCTTCCTGTCGATCTCGGACTGCTCGATCTTGGCGAGCTTGAGTGGGAAGGCCATGTTCTCGCGCACCGTCATGTGGGGGTAGAGCGCGTAGTTCTGGAACACCATTGCGATGTCGCGGTCCTTGGGGGCGTACTGGTTGACGACGTCGCCGCCGATCTTCAGCTCGCCCTCGGTGATGTCCTCGAGCCCGGCGATCATCCGCAGCGCGGTCGACTTGCCGCAGCCCGAGGGGCCGACGAGGATCACGAACTCGCCGTCCTCGATCGTCAGGTCCATGTTCTTGACGGCCTCGTAGCCGTCGTCGAAGCGCTTGCTGATGTTGTCGAGAACGATCTCTGCCACCGGTGGTTCCTCCTTTTAGCCCTTTACAGCGCCCGCGGTCAGGCCGGCGACGATCCGGCGTTGGAAGATCAGCACGAAGATGATGATCGGAATCGTCACCAGCACCGCCGCCGCGGCGATGTTGCCGCGCGGCGCGGTGAACTGCGACTCGCCGGTGAAGAACGCCAGCGCCGCGGGAACCGTGCGCGAGGCGTCGGTCGAGGTGAGCGAGATCGCGAACACGAAGTCGTTCCAGCAGAAGATGAAGACCAGGATCGCCGCGGTGAACATCCCCGGCGCCGCCAGCGGCACGATCACCTTGCGGAACGCCTGCAGCGGCGTCGCGCCGTCGACCTGGGCGGCCTGCTCGAGGTCCCAGGGAATCTCCCTGAAGAACGCGACCAGCGTGTAGATCGCGAGCGGCAGCGAGAAGGTCAGGTAGGGAATGATCAATCCCGGATAGGTGTCGTAGAGGCCGAAGGTTCGCCACATGTCGAACAGCGGCCCGACCGTCGAGATCGGCGGGAACATCGCGATCGCCAGTGCGCCGCCCAGGATCAGGAGCTTGCCGGGGAACTCCAGCCGCGCGATCGCGTAGGCGGTGAACGCGGCGAGCACGATCGCGATCGTGGTCGCGATCAGCGCGATCACGATCGAGTTGATCAGCGGTTTCAGCAGGGGGCTGTCGAAGCCGCCCTCGAACAGGCTCTTGTAGTTGTCGAAGGTGATGTCGGCGGGGATCAGGCGGCCGTCGGCGATCGTCGCCGGGTCCTTCAGCGACAGCGACAGCAGCCACAGCACCGGGAAGATCGAGACGATCACGATCAGCGCCATGCCGACCGCCCAGAACGTGTACTCGCGGGTTCCCTGCTCCATCAGTTGGCCCCTCTCTCCCGGCCTGGGATCGCGGTTCCGAAGCCGCGCACGTAGACGAATGCGATCAGCAGCACCAGGACGAAGATCAGCACCGAGACCGCCGAGCCGAGGCCCAGGTTGACGCGCGAGATCAGCTGGTCATAGCCGACGATCGAGACCGACTCGGTGTCCTGACCACCCCCCGTCATCACGAAGATCGAGTCGAAGACGCGGAATGCATCGAGGGTGCGGAAGAGCAGCGCGACGAGGATCGCCGGCTTCATCAGCGGCAGCGTGATTCGCCAGAACCGCTGCCATGCGCTCGCCCCGTCGACCCGCGCCGCCTCGTAGAGGCCCTCGTCGATCGTGGTCAGCCCGGCGAGCAGCAGCAGCGCGATGAACGGCGTCGTCTTCCAGACCTCGGAGGCGATGATCACCGACATCGCGCTCCAGCGATCGCCGAACCACGCCTTGTCGTCGTCGACGAAAGGCAGGCCGTTGACGAAGCCGCTGGCCGGATCGAACGCGTAGAACCACGCGAACGCGGCGACCACCGTGATGATCCCGTAGGGGATCAGGACGACCGTGCGCACCACGCCGCGGCCGAAGATCGCCCGGTACATGACCAGGGCGATGATCATCCCCAGGACCAGCTCGATCGCCACCGAGACGACGGTGATGAAGGTGGTGTTGAAGACGCTCTCCCACCAGAGCTGCGAGCCGAGCACGGTCGCGTAGTTGTCCAGGCCGACGAAGCCGCCCTCGTCGGGGAAGCGCAGGTCGACGTCCTGCAGCGAGAGGACGACCGCGTAGATGATCGGATACGCGGTGACCAGCAGCATCGCGGTCACCGCCGGGGCGCACAGCCACCAGCCGAGCTTGCGCTCGGCCTTGGTGCGATCCGAGACCTTGGGCGACGCCGTGTCGCCGGTCATAGCAGCCCCTCCCTGTTCACCGCCTGCTCGAGCAGATCGCGCAGGTCCTCATAGGTCGCGCCCGGATCCTCGGGGTCGATGTCGGTGGTCGGGTGGATCGCGTTCTGGATCGCCAGCGAGATGTCCTGATAGGCGGGCGACTCCGACGGGCGCGGCGCGGCGTCGGCGATCGACTCGCGGATGATCTGCGCGAAGCCCGGATAGACCTTGTCGATCTCCTTGTCGTCGTAGAGGCTCTCGAGCACCGGCGGCAGGCCACCTGCCTCCGCCGTGGCGAGCTGGAACTCGGGCTTGATCAGGCACTCGATCGCCTCGTAGGCGAGGTCCTGGTTCTCCGAGAACGCCGAGACGCCGACATTGATCCCGCCGAGCGGCGGCGCGCTGGGGATGGCAGGGTCGACCTGCGGGTACTTGGCCGCCTTCATCACTTTGAAGATGTCCGGCGCCAGCTCCTCGGCGCTCGGATGGACGAAGGGGTAATTGATCATGAAGGCGGAGTTGCCGGCCTCGAACTGAAGCCGGTTCTGGTCTTCCTGATTGGTGGTCATCGCCGGGTCGGCGGCCTCGGAGGTCGACAGGCGGCCCATGATCTCCAGCGCCCGCTCGGTCGGCTCCTGCTCGAGGTCGACCTCCTCGGGCGAGGCGAGGATGTGCCCGCCCGCGGACTCGATCATCTGGTTGGTCCAAACGACGAGCCCCTCGTACTTGTTGCCCTGGACCTGGATCAGGCCCTTGTCGGGGCCGAGGCGAACGCCCTCGTCGATCATCTCGTCCCAGGTCTTGGGCGGCTGCTTGACGAGGTCGGAGCGGTACCAGAGCAGCTCGGTGTTCGACCACAGCGGCGCCGCGTAGAGCTTGCCCTCGAACTCCGCGGTCTTGACGACGCTGGGAAAGACGCCCTCGGTCACGGTCTGGGCTACGTCGTCGGGGAACTGCTGGATCCAGCCGGCGTTGGCGAACTCGCCGGTCCAGATCACGTCCATGCCGAGCAGGTCGATCGACTCGTCCTCGGCGCCGAGCCGGCGCACGAGCTGCTCGCGCTGGCCGTCGGCGTCGGCGGGCAGGAACTCGAACTCGATGTTGTAGCGGCCGTTGGAGTCCTGCGAGCACTTCTCGGCCGCCGCCTGCGGCGAGCCGCTGGGCTCGTTGAAGATGAACCAGGTTAGGGTCGTTCCGCCGGAACCCTCGTCGTCGTCGCCGCAACCGCCGACGCCAATTGCGACGGCGACGGCGACAAGCGCCACCAATCCGCTCCTGATGCGGCCTGCGGCCAAGCCTCTCCTCTCCGGTCGGTCCGGTCCGCTCAGACGCTTGGCTAATTGCCCTGCCCGGCATACCTTCAAACGTGGATGGCGAACACCGCGCCTTCGCCCGCCGCGATCGGCCCGGCCACGGGCTCGATGGAGTCGGTGGTAAGCAGCGGATCGCCGTCGATCGGCCCCGCGATCGACTCGGCGGACAGGTTGGCGACGACCGCATGGCGTCCGCGCCGAAAGGCGATCGCGCCGGGCGGCGCCGCGAGCACCTCGAGGTCGCCGGCGAGCTCGCGGCGCAGCGCGATCAGCCGCTGGTACAGGCTCAGCAGCGAGCCGGGGTCGTCGCGCTGGGCGGCGACGCTGCGCCGCTGCGGGTCGATCGGCTCGAGCCAGGGTGTCCCGGTGCTGAACCCGCCGCTCGGAGTCGCCTCCCATTGCATCGGGTGGCGGTGGGCGTCGCGGCCGGCGCGGTCGACCGGCGGCTCGCCGCCCGGTCCGTCCGGCATCCCGATCTCGTCGCCCTGATAGACGAAAGCGGCGCCCGGCAGGGTGAGCAGGAGCAGCGCCGCCACCCGCGCTGCCCCCTCCCCCAATCTCGTCGCCAGCCGGGGGAAGTCGTGATTCGACAGCGCCCAGGCGATCCCATCGACCCGCGCCGCCGCATCGATCACGCCGGCAAGCACCGCGGCATCCCAGGGCGCGTGCAGGAACTCGAAGGCGAACGCGAGGTCGAGGTGCTGGAGGTGTGGCGCCAGCTCGCTTGTCGGCACGTAGACCTCGCCCACCAGGAGCCGGTCTCCGGCGGCTTCGCGCAGCGTCGCCAGGGCGAGCTCGAGCTCGGGGTCGTTTCGCGAGCGCACGCCCGCCAGGGCCGCGAGCTCGGGATGGAGCGGCAACACCGGCGGCTCGGTAGCCGTTGGCTCGTCGCGAAGCGCACGGTCCTTCATCAGCTGCTGCACGGCGTCGACGCGAAAGCCGTCGACGCCGCGATCGCGCCAGAAGCGGACGACCTCGCCGAACGCGGCGCGCACCTCGGGGTTGCGCCAATCGAGGTCGGGCTGCTCCGGGTAGAACGAGTGCAGGTACCACCGGCCGCTGAGCGGGTCGCGACTCCAGGCGGGTCCGCCGAACGCCGCGCGCCAGTTGTTCGGCGGTTCCGGCCCGTCTGCCCAGACGTACCAGTCGGGGTGCTCGCGAAACCACGGGTGCTCGATCGACGTGTGCGAGGCGACGAGGTCAAGCAGGACCCTCAGCTCGCGCTCGTGGCAGGCGGCGATCAGCGCGTCAAGGTCGGCCAGCGTGCCGTATGCGGGGTCGATGGCGGTGTAGTCGGCGACGTCGTAGCCCGAGTCGGCCAGCGGCGACGGATAGATCGGCGACAGCCAGACCGCGTCCACCCCCAGCCACTCGAGGTGATCCAGCCGCGACGCAATCCCGGCCAAGTCGCCGATCCCGTCGCCGTCGGTGTCCTGAAACGAGCGCGGATAGACCTGATAGACGACCGCGTCCCGCCACCAGCCGGCCCGCGCCACGCCCGCGCTACGCCTCGTCGGGATCGGAGCCGCGCAACCGCTTGATGTGGCGTGGCTTGACCTGGTTCGCGTCGCGCATGAACTCGACCATCAGCCGCAGCTGCTCGGTCGTCGCGCGGTTCATCATCGCCGCCCACTCATCCATCATCGGCCCGTAGATGGGGCCGGCCTCCTGGTGGAGCTTGGGGGTCACCTCGACCCTGATCCGTCGCCGATCCTCCTCGTCGCGGACGCGTCGCGCGAAGCCGGCGCGCTCGAGCCGGTCGATCACCGCGGTCACCGCGCCGGTGGTCAGCCCGGCCTCCGCCGCCAGCTCGCCGGCGGTGATCTCTCCGTGGCGCTCGATGATGTCGATGCAGTTGAGGTCGGTGCGGTTGATCCCCAGCCGCCGCGCCGTCGCGTCGTCGAACGCGATGTCCTGGCTGCCGCTGATTCGAAACTGCTCCTGGAGCTCCTCGATCAGCTGTTGCTTCGTTGATCCTCTTGACATATAAGTATCTTGATTGCTAAGGTACTTGCTCCTTGAGAAGTTTACTCACTGAG
This sequence comes from Solirubrobacterales bacterium, assembly GCA_036794585.1. Taxonomy (GTDB): domain Bacteria; phylum Actinomycetota; class Thermoleophilia; order Solirubrobacterales; family 70-9; genus WHSW01. The sequence goes on from DAIRGH010000079.1 coordinate 11,252, forward strand.
GAGCTATGAAATGCAAGCAATAGTGGCGGACAACCTCACGAAGACCTACGGGGGGCAGGTGCGCGCGCTCGACGGGCTCTCGTTCTCGGTCGAGCCCGGGACCGTTTTCGGCCTGCTCGGCCCCAACGGCGCCGGCAAGTCGACCACGGTGAAGATCCTCACCACCCTCTCCCGCCCCGACTCCGGCACCGCCAGCGTCGCCGGTCACGGCGTCCTCGACCAGCCGGGCGAGGTCCGCAAGGCGATCGGCGTCGTCGCGCAGAAGAGCGGCGCCGACATCCAGGCAACCGGCCGCGAGAACCTGCGCCTTCAGGGGCAGGTCTTCAGCCTCGGCGGGCGCGAGCTCGAGCAGCGAATCGACTCGCTGCTTGCGCAGTTCGGGCTCGGCGAGGCGGCCGACCGGCTGGTGCGCACCTACTCGGGCGGCATGCAGCGCCGCCTCGACGTCGCCACGGCGCTCGTCCACCGTCCGACCGTGCTCTTCCTCGACGAGCCGACCACCGGCCTCGACCCCGAGGTGCGGACGGAGATGTGGGAGGAGATCCGCCGCCTCACCGGCGAGGGGCTCACGGTCCTGCTCACCACCCACTACCTCGAGGAGGCCGACGAGCTCGCCGCCGCGCTGGCGATCGTCGACCGGGGTCGGGTCGTCGCCGAAGGCACGCCCGACGGGCTCAAGCGCGAGCTTCGCGGCGACGCGATCCACGTCGAGCTCGACGGCGCCACCGGCGACGGCCTCGATCGGCTGCTCTCGGGCGTGGCGGGAATCAACGACGTGCAGCTCAACGGCCGCGCGCTGCACGCGCGCGCCGACGACGGCGCCCGCACGGTGCCGGCCGTGCTGCAGGCGCTGGAGGCAAGCGGGGTCGCGGTCGCCTCGGTGACCGTCGCCCGGCCGTCGCTCGACGACGTCTATCTGCGCTACGCCGGACGCACCTTCAGCGCCGCCGAGGCGCAAACCGACAACACCGACGAGGAGGAATCTCGATGACAGAGGCGATCGCACATACCCGGCACATGACCGTGCGCCACGTGATGGAGCTGCTGCGCCAGCCGTGGTGGATCTTCGTCAACCTGGTCCAGCCGGTGGTCTGGCTGCTGCTCTTCGGAGCGCTGTTCGAGACCGTCACCGACATCCCCGGGTTCCTCTCGGACGACTACATCCAGTTCCTTGCGCCGGGCGTCGTGGTGATGACCGCGTTCTTCACCGCGGGCTGGAGCGGGATGCCGATGATCGAGGACCTCGAGCGGGGCGTGATCGACCGCTTCCTGGTCTCGCCGGTGCGGCGCTCGTCGCTGATCACCGGGAGGCTGGCGAACGCGTCGCTTCAGATCGTCGTCCAGACGGTGATCATCATCGGCCTCGCGCTGCTCACCGGAGCCGAGTTCTCGAACGGCCTCGCCGGCGTGGCGGTGCTGACCGGGGTCGCGATCCTGCTCGGGGCGGCGTTCGGCGCGATCTCGAACGGGATCGCCCTGCTCGCCCGCCGCGAGGAGACGGTGATCGCGCTGATGCAGTTCCTGATGCTGCCGCTCTCGTTCCTCTCGGTGACCTTCATGCAGAAGGACCTGATGCCGGAATGGATGCAGACGGCGTCGGCCTTCAACCCGGTCAACTGGGCGGTCGAGGCCGGCCGCGAGGCGCTGACCGCCTCACCCGACTGGAGCATGGTCGCCGGCCGCGCAGGCCTGCTCGCGGCGTTCTTCGCCGCCAGCCTGTTCTTCGCGGTGCGCGCGTTTCGCGCCTACCAGCGCTCGGTCTGATCCGGGAGCCGCACGCTACCGGGTCGATCTCTACTCCTAGCCGCGCAGCCCCACGGCTTCGAGGGCTTCGGCTCGGTTTTGAAATCCGGCGCGGTACTCGACGATCTTGCCGTCGAGGACCCGGTAGATCTCGAACTGGGTGCCGCTCACGGGAGCACCGCTGTCGCGTCCGAGTCCCGCATAGCGGAGATCGGCCATCACAAAGCCGCCTCCGAGATCAACCAGCTCGCGCAGCTCGACTCGCCAGTCGTCAAAGGTTTCGGTCCACTGCTCGCTCATGCGGCGCAGCTCGTCCAGCCCGCGTCCCCGGTCCTGCATTCCCATCGCGGTTTGGAGGTCCACCACCTCGACGTCAGAGTGGAAGCCCTTGAGCCACTCGTCGACGCCGCGACTGTTCCAAGTCTCGATCATCGCCCTCACGATTTCCACGTCCTGCTGCGACATCGCCCGCCCAGTATCCGCCGCTCGACGGGCCGCGTCCAGCCCAGCTAGTCGAGCGCCGCCCAACGCTGGCAGGCCTCCGCCGAGGCCGCGATCGCCGGCGCGAGCGCCTCGCCGGCGCGCGCCGGGTCCCAGTCGCGCAGCGCCAGCCCGGCGACCAGCGTCCCCATGAACGCGTCTCCGGCACCGAGCGTCGAGACCACCTCGACGGCGGGCGCCGGCAGCTCGGCTTCGGCGGCGCCGCGGATCACCGCCCCGTCGGCGCCCAGGGTGACCACCGCGAGCTCGGTGCCCATCGCGGCGATTTCCTCGGCGGCCCGGCGTGGGTCGTCGACGCCCGCGATCGCGATCGCCTCGGTGCGGTTGGCACGGACCACGAACGAGCCCGCGATCAGCTCGCGCGACGCGTCCGCCGCCCGGGCCGCGTCGCCGCCCCAGCGGTTGGGCCGGATGTTGGGGTCAAAGCAGACCCGGGCGCCGGCGCCGAGCGCGAGCTCGCGGGCGCGCAGCGTCACCTCGCGCTCGCCGGGGGTCGCCAGTGTGGTCGAGCTGAACACGAATGCCTCGGCGCCGTTCACCGCCTGCTCGATCCGCGGCGCCACCGCCTCGAGCGCGACCTTGATCGCGTCGCCGTAGAGCTGAAAGGTCGGCTCGCCGGCGGCGTCGAAGGTGGCAAAGGCGATCGGCGTCTGCGCGCCGGCGATCAGCTCGAAGTAGGTCAGGTCGACGCCCTCGCGCTCGAGCCGAGCGGCGAGCCATCTCCCCCACTCGTCGTCGCCCGCCGCCCCCGCCAGCGCCGCGTCGGCGCCGGCGCGGCTGGCCAC
>DAIRGH010000080.1:0-14274 GCA_036794585.1 Solirubrobacterales bacterium
GGCTGGCCGGGTAGCGGCTGACGGTCGAGGCGAGCGCGGCCGGGATCCAGCCGGAGGCCTCGGCGCGCTGCTTGCAGAGCGGACACACGAGCGCCCGGTCACCATCGCCGTCGACGTACTCGGCGGCGCGCTCGCCGCGCAGGAGCGTGCGCCCGCAGACCGCGCAGCTGTCGAAGTCGCCCACGCCCGCCAGGCTAGCTAGCCGCGAGGCGGGCCAAGACGCCTCTAGGCCTTGACGCCCTGCTCGTCGCCGGCCTTCGCCTCGGCGACGACCTTCTGAGCGATGTGCCCAGGGATCTCCTCGTAGCGCAGGAACTCCATGGTGTAGTCGCCCCGGCCGCCGGTGATCGCGCGCAGGTCGGGGGCGTAGTCGAGCACCTCGGCCATCGGCACCTCGGCCTTGATCTCGGTCGCCGGCCCCTTGGGCTCCATGCCCAGCGGACGCCCGCGGCGCGAGTTGAGGTCGCCGATCACGTCGCCTACCGCGTCCTCGGGGACCGCGATCGTCATCTCCATGATCGGCTCGAGCAGGTAGGCGTCGGCGTCGGAGACCGCCTGCTTGAAGGCCATCGAGCCGGCGATCTTGAACGCCATCTCCGAGGAGTCGACCGAGTGTGCCTGGCCGTCGAACAGGCGCACCTTGACGTCCTTCATCGGATAGCCGGCGAGCACCCCGCCGGCCATCGCCTCGACGATGCCCTTCTCGACCGCCGGGATGAAGCCGCCGGGGATCACGCCGCCCTTGATCGCGTTGACGAACTCGAATCCCTCTCCCGCCTCGTTGGGCTCGATCTCGATGTGGCAGTCGCCGAACTGGCCGCGGCCACCGGTCTGCTTCTTGTAGCGGCCGTGCGCCTTCGCCGGCTTGCGGATCGTCTCGATGTAGGGCACCTGAGGCGGGTGCAGCTCGATCTCGGCGCCGAAGCGGCGCTTCATCCGGTCGACGATCACCTCGACGTGGATCTGCGAGAGGCCGGCGATGATCTGCTCGCCGGTCTGCGGGTCGCGGTGCACGTCGAGGGTCGGGTCCTCCTCGGAGAGCCTGCGGATCGCGCTCGCCGCCTTCTCCTCGTCGCCCTTTGACTTCGGCTCGAAGGCGAACGCCATCACCGGCGCCGGCAACTCCAGCGCAGGAAACCTCACCGGCGTGTCCTTGTCGGCGAGCACGTCGCCGGCGCGCGTCTCCTTGAGCTTGGCGACCGCGCCGATGTCGCCGGGCCCGAGCTCGTCGATCGAGGTCGTCTCCTTGCCCTCGGGGGCGGCGAGCTGGCCGATCCGCTCCTTCGAGCGCTGGGTCGCGTTCTGCGCGTGCGAGTCGGACTTAAGCACGCCCGAGTAGACCCGCAGCATGTTGATCCGGCCGGTGTAGGGATCGGCGGTCGTCTTGAACACGTAGGCGAGCAGGTCGGCGGACTCGTCGGGCTCGATCTCGACCGCCTCGCCGTCGGCGCCCGTGGCGGCAATCCCGCCTCGCATCGCCGGCGAGGGCAGGTCCTCGACCAGCGCCGCGAGCAGCCTGTTGGTGCCGAGGTTCTTGGTGGCGATCCCGCAGGTCACCGGGAACAGATGCGCCTCGCTGACGCCCTTCTTCAGCGCGACGACGATCTCGTCGTGTGAGATCTCCTCACCCTCGAGATAGCGCTCCATCAGCTCGTCGGAGTTCTCGGCGACCTCGTCCATGAGCTTCTCGCGGTACTCCTCGGCCTGCGCCTGCAGCTCCTCGGGGATCTCGACCTGCTTGGCGTTGCCGCGGTCCTCGCCCTCGTACTCGAATGCGGTCATGTCGATCAGGTCGATCACGCCGCGGGTCTCGTGCTCGGAGCCGATCGGGATCTCGGTCGCGACGACGTGCTGGCCGAAGGTCGACTGCAGCGAGTCCAGGGTGCGGAAGAAGTCGGCGCGCTCGCGGTCGAGCATGTTGACGAACACCAGCCGCGCCAGACCCTCCTCGTCAGCGCGGCGCCACAGGCGCTCGGTGTTGACCTCGACCCCCATCACGCCGTTGACCACGAAGACCGCCGAGTCGACGACGCGCAGCGCCGCAAGCGTGTCGGCGATGAAGCTCGGATCGCCCGGGGTGTCGATCATGTTGACCTTGCGCTCATCGTGCTCGAACGAGGTCACGGCGGCGCCGATCGACATCCCGCGCTCCTGCTCGTCGTCCTCGAAGTCGCAGACGGTGGAGCCGTCGTCGACCTTGCCGAGCCGGTTGATCACTCCCGACTCGAACAGGATCGCCTCGGCGAGGCTGGTCTTGCCGCTACCGCGGTGTCCCACCAGGGCGACGTTGCGTATTCGGTCCGGCGGCTTGTGGGCCACCCCTGGAATCTATTACGGCGTGAAGCGCGACCGCAGGCCGATGACGGCCTTGGTGTGCAGCTGGGAGACGCGCGACTCGGTCACCCCGAGGACCTCGCCGATCTCCCGCAGGGTCAGGTTCTCGTAGTAGTAGAGCGCGATCACGAGCCGCTCGCGCTCTGGCAGGTGCTCGATCGCCTCGGCGAGGCGGTCCTTGAGCTCGGATGCGTGCGCCTCGGCCTCGGGGTCGATCGCTCCCGGGTCCTGGATCGTGTCGAGGATCGAGACCTGGCTGCCGCCCTCGGGGTCGGCGAACGTCCACAGGTCGTCGAGCGCGAGCACCGAGGAGTTGGCGATCTCGAGCAGCACGCCGCGAAACTCGTCGACCTCGATCTCGAGCTTCTCGGCCATCTCTTCGTCTGTGGGACCGCGCTGCAGGGTCGCCTCGAGCGCGCGATGCGCCTTCTCGACGTCGCGAGCGCGGGCGCGCACCGACCGCGGCACCCAGTCCAGCGATCGCAGCTCGTCGATGATCGCGCCCTTGACGCGGGCGACGGCGAAGGTCTCGAACTTGATCTCGCGCTCGGTGTCGAAGCGCTCGATCGCGCCGATCAGCCCGAGCAGCCCGTAGGAGATCAGATCGGATTCCTCGACGTGCGAGGGCAGCCCCGAGGCCATGCGGCCGGCGATGAACTTGACGAGCGGCGAGTAGGCGACCACCAGACGCTCACGAGCCTTCTCGTCACCGTCGAGCTTGTAGCGACGCCAGAGCTCCCGCAGCTCGACTGCCTTGACGTTCGTCTCCATCCCTTAAAGCCTCTAGCGCCCCATCTCGAACGTTACCCGGGATTCAGCTATGCGCGCGGGTGGGACTTTGCGTACTCGCGCCGCAGCCGCGAGGGCTCGACGCGGGTGTACACCTGGGTGGTCGAGACGCTTGCGTGGCCGAGCAGCTCCTGGATCGAGCGCAGATCGGCTCCGCCCTCGAGCAGGTGGGTCGCGAACGAGTGCCGCAGCGCATGCGGCGAGATCTTGCCCGCGATCGCGGCCTCGCGCATCCACTTCTCCAGCCTCCGTCGCACGTCGGACGGAGACAGCCGGCGCCCGCGGCGCGAGACGAACAGCGCCGGCTCGTCGCGCGCGGGCTCGAGTGCATGGCGAGCGGTTTCCACGTAGCGGCGCAGTGCCCGCTGCGCGGGCTCGCCAAACGGAACCACGCGCGTCTTGGCGCCTTTGCCCGTCACCCGCACCGTCTCGGAGTCGAAATCCACGTCGTCGATCCCGAGCGAGACGATCTCCTCGGCGCGCAGCCCGCAGGAGTAGGTGAGCTCGAACAGGGCCCGGTCACGAACCTCGAGCGGCGTTCGCGCCGGGATCCGGTCGAGCAGCGTCGCGATCTCGTCGCGCCCCAGCACCCGCGGGAGCTTGGAGTCGCGCTTCGGGGTCGGCAGCAGGTCGGCCGGGTTGGCCGCGGCGGCGCCGGTCGCCACCAGGTGCTCGTGGAGGCCGCGGGTGGCGGCGAGCTTGCGCCCGATGCTCGCCTTGGCCAGCCCACGCTCGGACAGCACCGCCGCGTAGCTGCGCAGGTCGCGATACGCGAGCTCGCCCGGCTCGGCACCGCGCGCAGTCGCCCACGCCCCGAGCTCTGCCAGGTCGCGCCCGTAGGCGCGCAGCGTCGCAGCCGAGGCGCCCCGCGTGCGAAGCTCGCTCGCGTAGCGGTCCAGCACCTGTCGCCAGGCGTCGCTGAGCTCCAACTCCTCCATGGTCGGGGCGCTCATGCGTGTGAGCTTCGCCACGAGTGCCGCCACGCCTGCTCGTGCACGAAACGCGCATGTGGGTGGGCTGGGTAGATCCCCAAAGCAGGACGCCGTCCTGGAAAGGACTCGGTATCCGAGCTAAACGCAGGACAGCGGCGGATCCCACTCTCCTACCCAGCCGGACAAACGCTGGCGCACTCGCGCCGGCTCGGGGCTCCGATTAACCGCCGATGTAAATGGGCGTGCCGACCGGGACCTGGTCGTAGAGGTCGATCACGTCGGGGACCGCCATCCGGATGCAGCCGTGCGAGGCGGCGCTGCCGAGTGAGCCGAGGTCGTCGGTGCCGTGGATGCCGGCGCCGTCGTAGATGCCCATCCAGCGCTCCTTGAGCGGGTTCTCGGGGACGCCGCCGGGCACCACCGTGCCGGCGAGGTCGCCGGCCCAGTCGGAGTCGGGAACGTTCCACGCCGGGTCGACGGCCTTGCTCTGGATGTTGTAGGTGCCCGCCGGGGTGTCGTAGCCGAGAGCGCCGATCGCCACGGTGTAGGTCTTGGCCGGCTTGAGGTCCTTCCACAGGGTCAGCTCGAAGCTGGAGCGGTTGACCGTCAGGTAAGTCGGATACCTCGCCGCGAGCTCCTCCCTGGTGACCTCCGGCTCGGTCTCGGAGACGGGCACGGTGACCCGGCGCCGGTCGGGGCTCTGCACCGCCGATTCGACCTTCGAGCGCAGCTCGTCGGTCTCGACCGCGATCCCGTTCTGGCCGGCGACGGCGTTGAGCGAAGTCGTGCTGGCCTCGATCGAGGCGTCGATGGCCGGCTGGTTGACCTCGGCGCCGACCGTCTCGACGAACTCGCTCAGCGCCTCGCCCGAATAGCTGATCTGCGGCGCGATCGCGACGTCGACCTCGCCCCCGGTCGCGTAGCGCCAGACCCGCGTCGGCAGACCGCCCTCCTGGCTCTCAGAGAGCGCGCGGTCGACCATCCCCTCGACGTCGGAGCGAACCTCGAGCTTCTCGGGGCTGATCCGGTACTTGACCCCGTCGTAGGTTGCGGTCACCGGCTTGCGCAGCGGTCGGACCAGCGCCTCGTCGACCGCCTCGGTGGCCTCCTCGGCGGTCATGCCACCCACATCGACCCCGCCGATCGTGATCCCCTCGGCGATCTCGTCGGAGCGCGCCGAATCCCACGCATAGGCGCCGACGGCGGCCAAGAGCATGACCGCGATCAGGAAGACGACCGCTATCTGAAGCTTGCGAGCCAAGGGAGTAGTCACAAGAGTCTAGGAGGCGACACCGGCGGGATCCAAGGCCCCGCTCGGGCCGTGCAACCTGAGGTTCAGAGTCCTCACTACCCAGTACTACGGGGATCAGATGCCCAGAGGTTCACGATCTCCGGCCACGCCGGGCTCCTGCTCGCGGTCGCGGCGCACATGCCGGCTCCAGCGCAGGAACTCGTCGACCTCGCGCTCGTAGCGATAGCGATCTGAACGACCCCGTAGCACCGGCTGCAGGCGCATGTGCTCGCCGAGCGCGACTACGGTCTCGCGCGAGGTGTAGCCGTAGGCAAAGCCGGTTGCCTTGTACAGGCGGTTGTCGACACCGCGGCCGAAGCGCAGCAGGTTGGCGATCTCGTCGGGGGCTCGGAGGCCGATCCGGCGCAGCGGCGCCAGCAACAGCCCGCTCCCCACGGGCGGCAGCAGCGGCAGCACCCGCTTGCCGGCTAGCGAAGCGGCCTCCGAGAGCGTCAGCACGCCGTCGGCGGCGACGTTGTAGATCCCCTCGATCCGGTTGAGAGCCGCGTGCTCGAGCGCGTGCACGATGTCGTCCTCATGCACGAACTGAAGCCGGGGATCGAAGCCGAGCACCATCGGGACCACCGGCAGGCCGAGCACCCGGGTGAAGGTGGTGTCCACGTCGGGACCGAGCACGTTCGCGCAGCGCAGGACGGTCACCGCGACGTCGGGGTTCTTGTCGGCGAAGTCGAGCACGGCCTCCTCTGCTTCGACCATGTCGCGCTCGAGCGAGGTGCGCGGCGCATGCGGCCGCTTCATCCGCTCGGTGAAGAACGCGGGGTCGTCCTGCTCGGAGCCGTAGTAGTGCGTCGAGCTCTTGAACACGAACTTGTTCACCGGCGACTCCGAGCCGGTGCAGGCCGCGAGGATGTTCATCGTCCCGATCACGTTGTTCTCATGCGCCGCGCGACCTGAGGCGGCGAGCGAGTTGACGATCATCCGCGTGTCGATCACCGTGTCGATCTCGGCCGCGCGGACGATTCGCTGGATCAGCGAATGCTGGTTGGAGACCTTGACGAACTCGGTCCGCTCGAGCTCGCGGATCGGCTCGCGCGAGTCGACGCCGATGATCGCCTCGATCTGCTCGAAGCCCTCGAGCGCCTGCGCGAGGCGCGCGCCCCAGTAGGTCGAGACGCCGGTGACGAGGATGCGACGGCTGCTCGGCATCAGCCGAACCAGACCGACTTGCGCCGGGCGACCATCTGGTGCAGGTTCTCCTGGATCCGGGCGCGGATCTCCTGCGCCACCGTCTGCACCAGCGCCTTGTCGTGCACGGCGTCGGCGCCGCCGAGCGCGACCGTGTCGATCGGCTCGAGGAAGCGGATCTTGAACTTCGCCGGCAGGTAGGCCAGCATCCCGAGCGGTCCGAGCCAGGGAAAGCTGGGCGTGATCGGGAAGTAGATCAGCCCCGTGAGTCGCCGCAACGGCTCGACCTGGGCGAAGATCGGCTGCGCCTCCTCGGCGCCGACGACGCAGATCGGCACGAGCTTGGCCTCGGCCCGCATGGCCGCCTCGACGAATCCACCGCGGCCGAAGCGCCGCAGCCGGTAGCGGTCCTTGTAGAGCTTCTCGGTTCCCCTGCGACCCTCGGGAAAGACCAGTACCAGCTGCTGCTCGTCGAAGAGCAACCGGTGAACGTTCGCGGGGTGCGCGGCGACCCCGCCGATCTTCGGGATCAGCATCGAGAAGCCCGGGTAGCCCTTGAAGAAGTGCTCGACTGTGAGATACAGCGGCCGCGGCGTCGAGTGCTCCTCGCGGATTGCCTTCGCGATCATCGCCGCGTCGGGCGGCAGGGCGCCGGAATGGTTGGAGACCAGCAGCGCGCCTCCCTGCTCGGGGACGTTCTCGATCCCCTCGACCTCGACCCGGAACCAGTAGCGGTAGAAGAACTCGTAGAGCGTGGCGTCGAAGAATCCCTCGACGCGCTCGGAGCGGCCCCAGTCGTTGAGCGTGCGCTCGGGCTCGATCGCGGGCAGCAGGTTGCGCATCTCCTCGGCGGGGCGGCGCTCGGGCAGCCGCTCCTCCGGCGAGACGACGGTCTCCTCGGCGACCGGGTCGTCGACGTGGGAAAGCGAGGTTCTGTCGGCCATTGCGGCCCATAGTATCCAGGCGTCGATGCGCTCCAAGGACCAGGTCAGGCGGGCCGTCTGGAAGGCGATGGAGCGTGAGGGCGTCTCGCGCTTCCCCGGCGCCGAGGGTCGAATCCCGAACTTCGCGGGCGCCAAGCTCGCCGCCGAGAAGCTCGCCGGGCACCGCACGTGGAAGCGCGCTCAGGTGATCAAGGCGAACCCCGATTCGCCCCAGACCCACGCTCGCCGCACCGCGCTCGAGGAGGGAAAGACCCTGGTGATGGCGGTTCCGCGCCTGCGCGACCAGCATCCGTTCCGGCTGCTCGATCCCCGCACCCTGTCGGCCGAGCAGGTGCGCGAGGCGGCGACGATCAAGGGCGCCCTGCGCCACGGGCGCGTGGTCGCTGACGACGAGCTGCCCGACATCGACCTCGTCCTCTGCGGCTCGGTGGCGGTGAATCTCAAGGGCGCCCGGATCGGCAAGGGCGGCGGCTTCTCCGACATCGAGTACGGCCTGCTGATCGAGGCCGGCAAGATCGACGACCACACCGTGATCGCGACCACCGCGCACCCGATCCAGGTCGTGCGCGAGAACCTGATGATGACCGCGCACGACCTGCCCGTCGACACGGTTGCCACGCCGCGGGCCGTGATCGAGGTCGAGCGCGAGTACCCGCGCCCGCGCGGGATCCTCTGGAACCACCTGCAACCCCCGCAGATACACGAGATCCCGATCCTCGAGCGCATGGGGTACGCGTGACGTCGGAACCGGGGCTACGCGAGCGGATCAACCCGTTCTACCCGCGGCCTGATCCAACCGCCGCGGAAGGACCGGATCCCTACGGCAACTCGGATCCGGAGTGGCTCGATGTTGACTGGCGTCAACATCTCCGAACAATCAACGTTCCGCCCGCCTCCTCCGCTTCGCGTCCGGGGGCGGCCGGGTCAGCCGAAGGGACGCTCACCAACTACGTCGAAATGGGCCCACCTCCCTCCGAGCAGGCGCGCCTGGCGATCGTCTTCGTCCACGGGCTCTCGGGCTGCTGGCAGAACTGGCTCGAGCAGCTCCCCCACTTCGCCCGGACCCACCGGGTGATCGCGCTCGACCTGCCCGGCTTCGGCCACTCGCCCCTGCCCGACTGGGAGATCACGATCCCCGCCTACGGCGATCTGCTCCAGCGCTTCTGCGACCGGCTCGAGGTTCACGACGCGGCCCTGGTCGGCAACTCGATGGGCGGCTTCGTCTCCGCCGAAGCGGTCACGTCGCAACCCGAGCGCTTCGAGAAGCTCGTCCTCGTCTCCTCCGCCGGCGTCTCGAGCATCCGCCTGAAGCGCGAGCCGACCGCCGTCGCGGCCCGCATGCTCGCCGCCGCGGCGCCGTACGCGTTCAACCTGCAGACGCGCTCGTTCAGGCGGCCGCGTGCCCGCGCGATCGCCTTCTCCAACCTGGTCCGCCGTCCCGCGGAGCTGCGCCCGGAGCTGCTGTGGGAGTTCTTTCAGGGCGGCATGCGCGGCGAGGCATTCGCCGACGCCCTGAGCTCGCTCGCCGGCTATGACTTTCTCGACCGCCTCGACGAGGTGGACGTGCCGACGCTGATCGTCTGGGGTCGCAACGACATGGTCGTCCCGCCTGGAGACGCGCTGGAGTTCGGCCGCCGCCTGGGCAATTCCCAGACCGTGATCTTCGACGAGTGCGGCCACATCCCGCAGGCCGAGCGCCCGACCCGCTTCAACCGGCTGCTGGAGACGTTCGTCAGCGGCTAGCCGGTGATCGCGCCGATCGAGGCCGAGCTCACCGACTTCGCGTACTTGGCGAGCACGCCGGTCTCATAAGCCGGCGGCGGCTGCTCGTAGGCCGCAATCCGGCCGGCGATCTCGTCGTCCGACAGCGCAACCTCGAGCCGTCGCCCATCGACGTCGATGGTCACCTGGTCGCCGTCGCGAAGGGCCGCGATCGGCCCGTCTTTGGCCGCCTCGGGGGCGACGTGGCCGACCATCAGCCCTCTCGTTGCCCCGGAGAAGCGCCCGTCGGTGAGCAGCGCGACGTCTTCGCCGAGGCCCTCGCCGACGATCGCGGCGGTCACCTGCAGCATCTCGCGCATTCCCGGCCCGCCGGCCGGGCCCTCGTTGCGGATCACGATCACGTCGCCCGGCTCGATCCGCTGCTCCTTGACCGCGGCGAAGCAGTCCTCCTCGGACTCGAACACGCGCGCCGGGCCGGTCTGGCCGCTGCGCTCGGTGCCGGCGAGCTTGACCACGGCGCCCTCCGGCGCCAGGTTGCCGCGCAGGATCGCCAGCCCTCCGCCCTGCTTCAGCGGGTCCGAGAGCGGTCGCACAACCTCCTGGTCCGGCGCCTCGGTCGCCGCCGCCGCGACCTCGCCGATCGTCTGCCCGGTGACCGTGAGCTCGTCCTCGTTGAGGAGCCCGGCCTCGGCGAGCCGGTTGAGGATCAGCGGCACCCCGCCGGCCCGGTAGAGGTCGGTGGCGACGAAGCGGCCGCCCGGCTTCAGGTCGGCGAGCAGCGGCGTCCTGCGCGAGATCCGCTCGAAGTCGTCGATCTCGAGCTCGACCCCGGCCTCGCGCGCGACGGCGAGCAGGTGCAGGACGCCGTTGGTCGAGCCTCCCGAGGCGCACACGCAGGCGATCGCGTTCTCGAGCGAGCCGCGCGTGATCACCCGGCTCGGCCGCAGGTCCTCGGCCAGCACGCGAATCACCAGCTCGCCGACCCGCTCCGCGACCGTCGCCTTGTCGTCGTCCTCGGCCGGGACCATCGAGGAGCCCCCGGGCGAGATCCCGAGCGCCTCGAACGCGCACGCCATGGTGTTCGCGGTGAACTGCCCGCCGCAGGCGCCCGCTCCGGGGCTGGCGACGTCCTCGAGCGCGCGCAGGTCCTCGTCGGACAGCTCGCCGGCGGCGTGCGCTCCGATCGCCTCGAAGACGTCGACGATGGTCACGTCCCTTCCGTTCCAGCGGCCCGGGGCGATCGAGCCGCCGTAGAGCATCACCCCGGGTATGTCGAGCCGGGCGAGCGCCATCACCGCGCCGGGGATCGTCTTGTCGCAGGCCGAGAGCGCGACAAGGGCATCGAACTGATACCCGCGCGCCATGAGCTCGATCGAATCGGCGATCACCTCGCGGCTGACCAGCGACGTCTTCATCCCGCGGGTGCCCATCGTGATCCCGTCGGAGATCGCGACCGTGTTGAACTCCATCGGCGTCCCTCCGGCCGCCCGGACGCCGTCCTTGATCGGGCCGGCCAGCGCGCGGAGGTGGAAGTTGCAGGGCATCGCCTCGGTCCACGTGTTCGCGATCCCGATCGTCGGCCGCGAGAGCGCGTCGTCGTCGAAGCCGATCCCCTTCATGTAGGCGCGCGCGGCGGCTCGGTCGGGTCCGTCGAAGACCGCCGCCGAGCGCGGGCGGGGAAGTTGGGTCATGGACGCATCTTGCCAGCCGCCCGCTCGAGCCCGAAGACGTCGACCGGGCCCGCGCCGCCGCCGATGCCGTGGAGGCCGTTGCCCACGGCCTCGGCGGCGATCTCCTTCGCCCACCGCGCCGCGTCGCTGAGCTCCTCGCCGCGAGCCAGGAACGCCGCGAGCGCGGCGCTGTGCGTGCAGCCCGAGCCGTGGGACGCTCCCGCCGGATACCTCGGCCCCTCGATCCGCAGCGATCCGTCTGCGTCGGCGAGCAGGTCGGCGCCGTCGTCGGAGTGTCCTCCGGTGACGACGACCGCGCGCGGACCCAGGGCGAGCACGGCCTGCGCTAGCTCCGCGACCGGCGCCCCCTCCCCCAGGCCCGACAGCGAGCGGGCCTCGGGGATATTGGGCGTGACCACTGTCGCTCGGGGCAGGACCCGCTCGATCAGCGCCGCCTTCGCGTTGGGGTCGAGCAGGGTGGCGCCGCTCTCGGCGATCATCACCGGGTCGACCACCAGCGGCGCCTCGTCGATCAGGTCGAGCGCGTCGACGACCGCCTCGATCGTCGTCTCGTCGGCAAGCATTCCGATCTTCGCCGCGTCGACGCCGATGTCGGACGCGACCGACTCAACCTGCGCGACGATCATCTCGCCTGGCACGGGCATCACACCCTGCACGCCGACGGTGTTCTGCGCCGTGAGCGCGGTGATCGCGGTCATCCCGTGCACCCCGCAGCGCGCGAACGCCTTCAGGTCGGCCTGGATCCCGGCGCCGCCGCCGGAGTCACTGCCCGCTATGGACAGGCAGGTGGGGACGGGTCGGTCAGACGTCACGGAGCTGAAGCGGGCCCTGGGCGGCGCCGGAAACGAGTTGGCGCACAAGCTCCTGGTCGGAGTCGAAGACGGTGTCGGCGTCGCCGCTGACGACGATCCGCCCCTCGTGCAGCACGGCGGCGTAGTCGGCGAGCTTGCGGGCCGCGCTCATGTCGTGGGTGGTGACCAGGAAGGTGCTGCCGGCCTCTCGCTGCGCGTCGCGGATCAGCTCGCAGAGCAGGGCGAGGCGGACACCGTCGATGCCGCTGTCGAAGTCGTCGATGATCACGATCCGCGCGTCGAGCGCCAGCGCTCGTGCCACCGCGACCCGCTTCGACATGCCCGCCGAGAGCTGGTCGGGCATCGCCTGGGCGAACTCGCGCAGCCCGACCTTGCCCAGGTTCTCGAGCGTCACCCGGCCGATCTCCTCCTCCGACATGCGAGTGCGCTCGCGCAGTACGAAGGCGACGTTCTCGAACACGGTGAGCGAGTAAAAGAGCCCGCAGGTGAACGGCAGGCTGCCCTGTAGGACGACGCTCAGCCGCCGGCGCAGCTCGTACAGCTCGGCCTCGGAGATCTTGCGCAGGTCCTTGTCCTCGACCATGACCTTGCCGGCGCTGGGCTGCAGCAGGCCGACGATGTGGCTGATCGTCACGGTCTTGCCGGCGCCCGAGGGCCCGAGCAGCACCGTGATCGCTCCGGTGGGGACGGTGAGGTCGACGCCGTCGAGCACGCGCCGGCCGCCGAACTCCTTGATCACCCCGCTCAGCTCGATCGCCGGTTCGGACACCTCACGACGAGACTAGACGACCGATTCCAAATTCACGCGCACCCGGATGACGCGCGGGACACATCGCCGGATCGCGCCCGTCGCGACTCGCCCATGCCCACCGGCATGGGCTTCGCCCGCCGGCCACGCCCGGCTCGGTCCCGCACGCCCCCGGGCACACGTCAATTCGGACTCGATCATCTAGCCGCCGATGCCGGTCGGCGTGTAACTACCGAAGGGATCGCAAGCTACGAAGCCGAGCAGCTCCAGCCGCGACAGGGCCGCCGCCGCCTCCTGCGACGCTAGCCCGCCCTCATGGGCGAGCCTGTCGAGCGTCGATGCGCCGGAGCGGACGAGCTCGAGCACGTCCCCCAGCGGCGGCTCCAGCGCCACCTTCGGTGCGCCGCGGCCAGGGTGGCCGACACCGAACAGCAGGTCGAGGACGTCCTGGGCGTGGCGGATCAGCTGGGCTCCGTCCTTGATCAGGCCATTGGCGCCGGCGGCGTTGCGGGCGCCGACCTGACCGGGCACGGCGCCCACCGTGCGGCCGAGGTCGTTGGCGGCCTCGGCGGTGATCAGCGAGCCGGAGGGCTGGGCGGCTTCGGCGATGATCACGACCCGACCGAGCGCCGCCATGATCCGGTTGCGTTGCGTGAAGAAGTGCTTTCGCGGCCGGACGCCCGCCGGATGCTCAGAGACGATCGCCCCCGAGGAGACGATGCGCTCGTACAGAGGGCGGTGACGCGCCGGGTAGACGACATCGGGACCGTTGGCAAGCACCGCGATCGTCCTCCCGCCGCCGGCGAGCGCACCGCGGTGGGCTGCAGCGTCTATGCCGAGCGCCATGCCGCTGATGATCGTCACCCCCGCGGTGGCAAGGTCGCGCGCGAGCGTCTCGGCCGCCCGCAGCCCGTACGCGCTCGCCCGGCGCGAACCGACGATGGTGATCGCCGCGGCGTGATCGAGGGTGGCCATGACCGATCGACCGCCGACGCCGTAAAGCGTGGGGGACGGCTGTTCGGCGAGATCGGCGAGGCACGCCGGGTAGCCGTCGTCCCCGGGAGCGAGCGACCAGATCTCCGGGTCGCTCACCCGCGCTCCCGCCGGCGCAGTGCGATCGCCTCGGCAACGTGCTCGCAGGCGATCGGAGTGCTGCCGGCGAGGTCGGCAACCGTGCGCGCGACCCGGATCACCCGTTCGCGCCCCCGGCCGCTGAGACCGGTGGCGGCGCCGGCCTCGGCGAGCAGGCGCTCGACCTCGCCGTCGACCTCCATCTCCTCGGCGGGGACGTCGGCGTTCGGTCGCCCGCCACCGCTCCTGGCGCGCTGTAACTCGCGGGCGTCGAGCACGCGCTCGCGCACGGCCGCCGAGCGCTCGCCGGGCTCGCCGAACAGCGCCAGATCGGGCTGGTCGACCCTCAGCGAGATGTCGATCCGGTCGGCGAGCGCGCCGGTGAGCTTCGCCTCGTAGGCGCGGATCGAGCCCGCGTCGCAGGTGCACTCGCCCGAGCTCGCTCCGCGACCGCACGGGCACGGATTCGCCGCCGCGACGAGCTGAAACCGGCACGGCAATTCGATCGCGTAGCGGGCACGGGCGACGCGCACGACGCCGTCTTCGACCGGCTGGCGCAGCGCCTCGAGCGCGCCGCGGGTGAATTCCGGCAGCTCATCGAGAAAGAGCACGCCGCGATGGGCGAGCGTCGCCTCGCCCGGCCGGGGCGGATTGCCTCCCCCGACCAGACCCGCGATCGAGATCGTGTGGTGGGGTGCCCGGAAGGGGCGCCGGCCGGCGACCGCGGGACCTACCGGGCGCCCGCAGGCGCTGGCCACCCGCGCCGCCTCGATCACCTCGCCGGGGTCGAGCAG
>DAIRGH010000170.1:0-3669 GCA_036794585.1 Solirubrobacterales bacterium
TATGTTTATGGTCGACGAGGCCCACGGCACCGGCGCGCTGGGGCCGGGCGGACGTGGGGCCGCAGCGGCGGCCGGCGTCGCCGGCGAGGTCGACGTGATCGTCGGCACGCTCGGCAAGGCGCTCGGCGGCTACGGCGCCTACATCTGTGCTCGCAGCCAGGTGATCGAGCTGCTGGTGAACACGGCGCGCCCGTTCATCTACTCCACCGCCCCGCCGCCGCCCTCGGTCGGGGCGGCGCTGGCGGCGCTGGCGATGCTCGCCGAGCGCCCGGGGCTGGTCGAGCTCCTGCGCCGCAACGCGGCCACCCTGCGCGAGGCACTCAGCGCCCACGGGCTCGGCACCGGCGGCTCGCGGACGCAGATCGTGCCCGTGATCGTCGGCGACGCCCGGCGCGCGACGGCGCTCTGCGAGCGGGCGCTGGAGGGCGGCGTGTTCGCGCAGGCGATCCGCCCGCCGACGGTCCCCGAGGGCACTGCGCGGCTGCGGTTGACGGTGATGGCCAACCACCGCGCCGACGAACTGCACCAGGCGGCGCGCGTGATCGCCCGCGCCGCCGACGAGCTGGGGATCGGCGACGCCGCCTGCGTCGACGGTGCGCTGCAGGGGCTGAGCCGCGCCGCCTAGAGAGTGCGCGGCGTCTTCGTCACCGGCACCGGGACCGAGGTCGGCAAGACCGTGGTGGCGGCGGTCATCGCCCGGACGGCCGCCGCGCAAGGTCATCGCGTCAGAGTCTTCAAGCCGGCGGTCAGTGGCTTGGATGAGGGCGGCGAGCCCGACCACGAGCTGTTGCGCCGCGCCGCCGGCAGCAAGCAGAACGACGACGAGATCGCCCCGTACCGCTACGGGCCGCCCGTGTCGCCGCACCTCGGCGCCGAGCTGGCCGGCCAGCGGATCGACGCCGAGCGCCTGCGCGATGCCGCGGGCGCGGCGGGCGACGGCGCCGACCTGCTCGTAGTCGAGGGCGTGGGCGGCTTCATGGTGCCGCTGACCCCGGACTACCTGATCCGCGACTTCGCCCGCGACCTCGGCCTGCCGGTCGTGATCGCGGCCGCCCCCGGGCTGGGGACGATCAACCACACCCTGCTGACGATCGAGGCGGTGCGGGCGGCGCGTCTGGTGCCGGAGGCCGTCGTCATGACGCCGTTTCCCAGCCGGCCCGGCGAGATCGAACGCTCGAACCTCGACACGATCGCCCGCCTGGGCCGCGTCAGCGTTCGCACCCTGCCAGAGCTGGACCTGGACGACCCGGGCTCCTGGCCCGGGCTGTAGCAACCGGTTTTCCCGCCGAGCCCGCAACTATGTTCAGCTCTGGCGATGCCGGACCCCGCGAAGCTCGACCACCGTTACCTCTGGCACCCGTTCACACAGCAACGGGGGTGGTGTGAGGAGGAGCCGCTGGTGATCGAGAGCGCGTCGGGGACCGACCTCATGGACGAGGCGGGACGGCATTACATCGACGGCGTCTCGTCGCTGTGGTGCAACGTCCACGGGCATCGCCACCCCCTTATCGACCAGGCCGTCCGCGAGCAGCTCGACCGGGTCGCACACTCGACCATGCTCGGCCTCACGCATGCCCGGGCGGCCGAGCTGGCGGAGCGGCTGGTCGGGCTCGCTCCCCCCGGGCTCAGCCGCGTCTTCTACTCGGAGTCCGGGTCAACCGCGGTCGAGATCGCGCTCAAGATGGCGTTTCAGTACTGGCAGCAGCGCGGCGGCCAGCACCGCAGGCGGATCTCGTTCGTCTCGCTCACCGGCGCCTACCACGGCGACACGCTCGGGTCGGTCGCGGTCGGCGGCATCGACCTCTTTCATGGCGCCTACGGGCCCCTGCTGTTCAACGCGCACCAGGTCGCTGCGGGCGACGAGGAGGGGCTCGAGCGGCTGCTCGCCTTTCGCGGCGAGGAGGTCGCGGCGGTGATCGTCGAGCCGCTGGTCCAGGGCGCCGCCGGGATCGTCGTCCAGCCACCGGGCTTCCTGCGGCGGGTGCGCGAGCTGACCGAGGCGCACGGCATCCTGCTGATCGCCGACGAGGTCGCGACCGGGTTCGGTCGCACGGGCACGATGTTCGCCTGCGAGCAGGAGCGCGTCGCTCCCGACCTGCTCTGTCTCGGCAAGGGACTGACCGGCGGCTACCTGCCGCTGGCCGCGACCCTGACCAGCGAGCGGATCTACGAGGGGTTCCTCGGCGCACCCGAAGAGCAGCGCACGTTCTTTCACGGCCACACGTTCACCGGCAACCCCCTGGGCTGCGCGGCGGCGCTCGCCAGCCTCGACGCGTTCGAGACCGAGGGGACTCTGCTGAGGCTGCAGCCGAAGATCCGGCTGCTCGGCGAGCTGCTCGCCGACGTCGCCGCGATGCCCGAGATCGCCCAGGTCCGCGGCCGCGGATTCATGGTCGGCATCGACCTCGGCGAGCACGACCCCGCGCTGCGCCTGGGCCACCGGGTGACGCTCGAGGCCCGCGAGCGCGGCGCGATCGTCCGCCCCCTCGGCGACACGATCGTGCTGATGCCGCCGCTGACGATCTCCAAGGCCGACCTGCGACGCCTCGTCGAGATCGTCGCCGACTCGATCCGGGCCGCATGCGCGGGCACGGGCGAGGCGCTCGAGCCGGCGCCCATGCTGCGCGCCGCGTAAGCACCAGACCTGGACAGGTAGGCCCGCCTGGGATCGGTGGAGGCCGGTCGAGGGGAGAGTTTGCCGTCATATAGGCGGCAAACTTGCTCCTCGTCGCGAGTGGTGCCGATACTGGGCGTGATGAAGGGCTCCGATCGCCGTAGTACGGGCATGAGCGAGACGCTCACGGCGCCGGCGATTGATGCCCCGAGCGAGGCGGAGGTCGAGTTCGACGAGCTCTATCGCTCCAGCCGCGACGACGTGTTCGCCTACGTCGCCGGGATGCTGCGCGACCGCTCGGCCGCCGAGGACATCACGATGCAGGCCTTCGAGCGCGCCTACCGGCGCCGGCGCAGCTTCAACCCGAAGCGCGGCAGCCGGCGGGCATGGCTGTTCGGGATCGCGCGCAACGCGGCGCTTGACGAGCTGCGGCGCCGCCAACGCCACACGGCGCTGGCGGTCGAGCCGGAGGACAAAGCCGCCGCGGGCGCAGCGGAGGATGCCGCCGAGGCCGCGCTTCGACGCTCGACGGTGCGCGAGGCCATCGCGCGGCTTAGGCCGCGCGACCGAGAGCTGATCGCGCTCAAGTACTTCGCCGGTCTGGACAACTCCGAGATCGCGGTCGTGGTCGGGATCAGCGAGTCCAACGCCGGGACCAGGCTGCACCGCGTGATCGAGAAGCTGAGAGAGGAATGCGATGACGGTTGAAGAGCTGGAACGCGAGCTGCGCGTAGAGCGCATCGAGCCGGACCCCGAGTTCGCGCGCCGGCTCGACGAGTGGGCGGCGGCCGGGTTCCCGCGCCAGCGGGAGCCCGGCGTGCTCGACCGCCTGCGCCGTCGCTTCGAGGCGGTGCCGCCGCGGCGGATGCTGCTGCGCGCGGGCGCCGTGGCGACCGCTGTCGTGGTGGCCGGGGTGGCGATCGGGCGCAGCGACCTGCTCGACCAGACCGGCCAGGGCCTGGGTGGATCGAGGGATAACGCCGAGTTTGCGACCGATGCCGGCGACGACGACAGCGGGGGCGACAGCGCCGGCGCCGTCGAGGCCTTGCCCGCCC